>NZ_CP038033.1:928301-1237735 GCF_004421105.1 Nitrosococcus wardiae | reverse complement strand
CTTGGCGGGGTCGATGCTTTTCTCATCGAAAAATTTCAGGAAAAGCGGCTCGCTCAGCAGCGTCGCCTTGCCGCACTGACGGCACTCAGGAGCCAACCTGCTATCACCCTTGAGGGGCAACCCATCACCCTGGAGGCCAACATCGAATTGCCAGAAGACTTGCCCCTGGTGGCCGATTCCGGTGCAGAGGGAATCGGCCTCTACCGCACTGAGTTTTTATATATGAACCGTACCACCCTACCTGATGAGGAAGAACAGTTAAGTGCCTATACCCGGGTGGTAGAAGCTCTGGGTGGGGCTCCGGTGACTATTCGCACGGTGGATCTGGGGGCTGACAAAACGGTGGATGGAGGCCGCCTCAATACCTCGGTGGCAACTAACCCCGCCCTAGGCCTGCGCGCTATTCGCCTATGTCTGCGGGAACCTGGACTATTTCGCCCCCAATTGCGGGCCATTCTCCGGACCTCAGCTCAAGCCCCCGTACGATTGCTGCTACCGATGATTTGTACCTTACAAGAATTAACTCAAGTCATGATATTGTTAGAGGATTGCAAGCGGGAACTTACGCGCCAAGGACTGAAATATGATCCGGCATTGCCCGTAGGAGCCATGATTGAGATTCCCGCCACGGCCATCTGCGCCGATATTTTTGCGCGCCACCTGGACTTCCTTTCCATTGGCACCAATGATCTTATCCAGTACACACTGGCTATTGACCGCATCGATGATGAGGTCAACTACCTCTACGATCCTTTACACCCAGCAGTATTGCACCTCATTCATCATACTATCGTGGCCGGGGAAAAAACGGGCACAGCCGTCGCCATGTGCGGCGAAATGGCGGGAGATCCCCGCTATACTCGGTTGCTGTTGGCACTAGGATTGCGAGATTTTAGTATGCATCCAGCCTCCTTGCTGGAAGTTAAACGGGTGATCACCGAAAGTAACCAACAAAAACTTACGGAATTCTCCCAACAATTCTTAGAGTGCTACGATCTGTCAGAGATGCAGGCTTTGTTAGACCAAATCAACGAAGATCTGCCCAACTAAGCCCCAAGTAGTATCAGTTCCTCCTCCCCCCGTATAGCGGTTACCCTTTAGAGGGAACCCCATTGGGCTTGCCTCAAGCGTCTTAGGTCTCATTGAAACGGGAAATACTATAAAATGGGGCCATTCCAAACCTATCTGCCAATCCAACGCGAGGAGTCACCATGCTGCAACCCCTCTCCCCGGAAAGGAATAATGAACGCTTCAATGCCCTGGTAGCAGCACTTGAAAGCGGCCGCATGGTGCGCCTACGGCGACTACTCAGCAGCCTCCATCCCGCTGAAGTCGCCCATTTATTGGAGTCATTACCTCCCACAACCCGGCACTTAGCCTGGCAACTGGTGGGCGCCGGCCATCGAGGCGAAGTGTTGAGCTACGTGGGTGATGAAGTGCGCTCCGATCTCATGAGCGACATTGCGGTAGAAGATCTGGCCTCCCTCATGGAGGACCTAGACCCTGACGATTTAGCTGACATTCTCCGGGACCTGCCGGAAACAGTGGTCGAGCAAGTCCTACAGACCATGGATGCTCAGAATCGGCGTCGCCTGGAGACGGTGCTCTCCTATCCAGAGGACACCGCGGGGGGCCTAATGAACACTGATACCATCACCATCCGGGGTGACATTACCCTAGACGTGGTTCACCGCTACCTGCGCCTTTTAGGAACACTGCCAGAAGCCACGGACAGCTTGTTCGTGGTGGACCGAGACGATAACTACCAAGGGGTCTTGTTGCTGACCACCTTGCTCACCCGGAAACGGGAACTCACCGTCGCCGAAGTCATGTCCCACGGGGTAGAAAAAATTCCGGCCTCCTTACCTATCGCCCAAGTCGCCCAGCGCTTTGAAAAACGGGACTTGATCTCAGCTCCTGTGGTGGATGAGGAGGGAAAACTGCTTGGCCGAATCACCATCGATGATGTGGTCGACGTGATTCGGGATGAAGCGGATCACTCCTTGATGAGTATGGCGGGTCTAACCGAGGATGAGGATACTTTTGCCCCTGTCTTTATCAGCTTGCGGCGGCGCTCCTTGTGGTTGGGGATTAACCTCATTACCGCCTTCCTCGCCGCCGGGGTTATTGGGCTGTTTGAGGCGACCATCCAAAAGCAAGTCGCCCTGGCGGTATTAATGCCCATTGTCGCCAGCATGGGGGGAATTGCCGGCAGCCAAACACTCACCTTGGTTATCCGGGCCATGGCTCTAGGCCAGCTCAGCCAAAGCAACATCCGCTGGCTATTGAGCAAGGAGTTGGCCTTAGGCGTCCTTAACGGCCTCCTCTGGGCGCTGGTGATTGGAATAGTCTCTGCGACCTGGTTTAAAGGGGTTGAACTGGGTATTTTGATTGGGGCCGCTATCATCATCAACTTAGTTTTCGCCGCTCTTTCGGGAGTCGTTGTTCCCCTCTTCTTACGCCGGATAGGTGCTGATCCAGCCCTAGCCGGCGGTGTTCTCCTCACCACCATTACCGATGTTGTGGGCTTTATGGCCTTCCTAGGGTTTGCTACCCTTTACTTGATTTGATACCTCTCGCCCGGAGGGCGGGCCCTTCAAAGAAAAGCCCGCCCCCAAAGGAGCAAAGGAGCGGGAAGAATTTAAAACATGGGTAGAGTGACAGCAATGCAAGTGAGTCGTCATAGCTATCGGCAGCAATAACCCAGGCTTGAATCCCCCCAAAACAGGACTAACGGACTTGAATCACCGCCAGCAAGGCAATCACATCCAACCACGAAATATGATTGGCGACCAGTAACGCTGTCCCGATTACTGGTCTTCCGCTCACCTGAACCCGCAGCCGCAGAATGCGACACAAGCGGCAATTCCACCACCTTATCGTACTCCGTCGGGGTAACCACCGGAACCCACCAGGAGAAAGCACCACCACAGCAAGACAAATGCCCACCAACAGATGGCAGAGCAGCGAGGTGCCCCTGAGGCAACCCGGATGGCCTTTATCATCACCATCAGTTAGGACTGATGAAATGCCGTAAGTATCGGCGATTGATATTGGCGCTACGCAACAGCACAAAAACATCAGCCACATTAAATGCCCGATCCAGGCAAGGTTCTCCACAAATTTCCGCCCCAAGCCGCAAATAGCCCTTAAGCAAAGCTGGCACCACGGCCTCCGGCCGAGAGGCGGTATCCGTGCGAGGCAGGGGCAACCGTGGTACTACCCGCAGGTGAGGGGGACTAAGATACTTTTCCCGCAACTGGTCAAAGACGGACAATGCCTCAGCACCCCCTGGGGACATAGGAATACTGGCACAGCCTATGAGATGATCAATGCCATTCATGGTCATAAAACGGGCCAATCCCGACCATAACAACATAATCGTGGCCCCATTCCGATAAGCGGGATGGATACAGGTCCGGCCCACCTCCATAAAGCGCCCCGGCAGAGCCAATATCTGCTCTAGTTCGAACTCCGTTTCAGAATAAAACCCGCCGGCGTTGAGGGCCTGCCAGTCGGTCAAAATCCGATAACACCCCACTACTTCGCCAGTGCCGGTATCACGAACAAGCAAATGCTGGCAAAATTCATCGAAGTAGTCTCGGTCCAGGCCAAATTCTGGACTTTCAAGTCGCGCGCCCATCTCTTTCGCAAAGACCCGATAGCGCAGCCGTTGTGCTTCTCGAACTTCACAACGATTTTTTGCCAAAGATAAACTTAGGCGGGAAGTCCGAGTACGAGTGAAGACCTCCCTTGAGCTATGGGCAAGTTCCATGGTTTCACCTTCTCAACAGAATCCAATGGATTGCAGCATGCCTCACGCCCATGACAGCGCCGTAACAATTTAATGAAATTTATTTGACAGTCCCACTGCTTCCCTGCCTCCCCTTCCTCTATAGCTCTTCCATTGAAATCAACCCTAAGCATCTCGGCAAAAATTTTGAGTGGCTCAAGCGCCCCTCCCCGCCGACAAATCCCGTGCATGGTGCCTACGAAGAGGTTCAAGCTTTGGTAGTATGGGCGAGATCGGCCCGAATAGCCTCTACCGACCGCTTAAATTGGGCCTGTTCCTCTTCGGTCAGAGGCAATTCCACAATACGTTCTAGGCCATCCTCCCCCAAGACACTGGGAACCCCCATCGCCACTTCATTTTCACCGTACTCTCCTTGCAGGATCGCCACACAAGGGAGGATACGCTTGCGGTTATGGCGAATCGCATCCACCATCGCCGCAATGGAGGCCGCAGGCGCATCATAGGCACTACTGGTTTGCCGAAGGCGGAGAATTTCAAATCCCCCATGTCGGGTGCGCTCGATAATTTTTTCAATGGCCTGCTGGTCGAGAAAATGGGTCAAGGGTATTCCATTAATAGTCGTGTAGCGAATGAGCGGCAACATGGTATCGCCATGCCCCCCGAGCACCATCGCCGAGATATCCTTGACCGACAGATTGGTCTCTGCGGAGATAAAGCTTGCCATTCGGGCTGAGTCCAATACCCCCGCCTGCCCAAAGACCCGAGCCCGATTCCAACCACAGTAACGCCAGGCATGATAGGTCAACACATCCACCGGATTGGTCACCATCATCACCAAGGATTGGGGAGCAAAACGCATCACCTGATTCATAATATCGGTAATGATAGGGAGGTTAGAATCCAGGACATCGGAACGGGACATCCCAGGTTTCCTGGGCTTACCTGCGGTGATGACGACCAAATCCGAGTCGGCGATGAGCTCATAGTCAGTCGAGCCCGTTACTCGGGTATCAAAATTAAACAGGGGTGCTGATTGCTGAATATCCAACGCCCCTCCCTGGGCGACCCCCTCCTGGACATCCAGAAGCACCAGTTCCCGGCAAAGCTCATTTTTGGCCAGAAACTGAGCCGTTGCCTCACCGACCCGGCCTGCGCCCACAATGGTGATTTTTCTTATCGCCATGATCCAATCCTCCATCTTGGCTGTCATAAAATTAGATAACATTGTAGTTGCTGAAAAGCGCCCCGTCCGGCCAACTTTTGTCCCACTCCAGAGGTTTTGTGCTGATACAATAACTACTCTTTAATAATAAAGGTGTCGATCTGCCAATCCTTCAATCCTATGACATTCAAGCTTCAATCCATCCCACCCACCGATCACGGGACCTCTAGGTAAGAGATGTCAACAGAAACCCCAGCTCCACCCTACTGGCGTCTCTCCGGCTTTTACCTGTTCTACTTTGCGACTTTAGGCGCGCTGCTCCCCTACTGGAGTCTCTACCTTCAGTCCCTGGGGTTTACCCCCCAAAAAATCGGGGAATTGATGGCTCTGCTGATGGCCACTCGAATTTTGGCTCCTAACGTTTGGGCCTATATCGCCGACCATAGTGGCAAGCGCATGATCATCGTCCGTATCGCTTCCTTACTGGCCATCCTGGCCTTTAGCGCCGTGTACTTAAATCATAGCTATTGGGCCCTAGCGGGGGTGATGGTGACCTTTAGCTTCTTCTGGAACGGGACCTTAGCCCAGGTTGAAGTGACTACCTTAACCCACCTGGGAAAGAAAACCCATCATTACAGCCGAGTCCGCCTCTGGGGTTCCATCGGTTTTGTTATCACTGCGGCCCTGCTTGGCTTCCTCTTGGATCACGCCGGCATGGATCTTTTGCCCGCCGTGATCCTGACCTTGATGGCCGGCATTTGGGTGATGAGCCTGACGGTGCCGGAAAGCAATACCCATCATCACCACCCCCACCACGGATCACTGTGGCGCGTCTTACAAAAACCAGAAGTATTGACCTTTTTCGTGGCGGCTTTCCTGATGCAAGCCAGCCATGGTCCCTATTACACTTTTTACACCATTTATATGGAGGGATATGGTTACAGCCGCGGCCTCATCGGCAGCTTATGGGCCATCGGAGTCATTGCCGAGGTGGGATTGTTTCTTGGCATGCATCGCTTGCTGCCCGCCCTGGGAGCCCGCTGGATGCTGCTAGGGAGCTTGCTGCTGGCCAGCCTCCGCTGGTTACTGCTGGGACTCTACCCTTCCCTGTTACCCTTGATGGTCTTTGCGCAACTCCTGCATGCGGCCACTTTCGGTGCTTTTCATGCCGCCGCCATCGATTGGGTCCATCGCCACTTTACCGGTCCCCATCAAGGGCGAGGCCAAGCCCTTTACAGCAGCCTCGGTTTCGGCGCGGGAGGGGCCTTTGGCAGCTTCTACAGCGGTCATCTCTGGACGTTGGAGCCTAAAGACGCCTATCTGGCCGCCGCCCTGATCGGAATCACCGCCTTTTGTCTGGCTTATCCCACCATCGACCGCCCATCAAAATAATCAAACTTAATGATTTAGTCACCCGGATGCAGCTTTTCATCTAGTCGCACAGCCCGAATATCCATTGCTGCCTCCGTCATGGTTGTTTTCGGAAAAACATAAGCATAACATTACATTAATCAGCTGCTTATAAGAAAAAATAAAGGGTAGCGTCCCCTTTTCTATGAGATCCCGGCCCGTTATGTGCTCACAAACGAGGAAATACCATGAAATTAAAAGTAGTTGTTCATGAAGCTGAGGAAGGCGGATATTGGGCAGAAGTGCCTGCGATACCTGGTTGTGCCACACAAGGAGATTCCTTCGATGAACTGTTGAGCAATATCTACGAAGCGGTTGAAGGTTGCTTATCCGTCGATGTTCAAGACATCAAAATTACGGGAAAAGACAAGATTTTGGAGATCGCAGTTTGAAAACAGTCAGTGGCAAACGACTGTACAAAATTCTTGAAGACAAAGGTTGGGGCTTAATCAGGATAAATGGAAGTCATCATATATTCGGTAAGGCGGGAAATACGGATCGGATTTCGGTTCCCGTACATGGTAACAAGCCGCTGAAAGCTGGTTTGCTGAAGCATTTTATGAAAATAGCAAGCATTGAAGAATCCGAACTATAATTTGCGCAGAATACAGCGTTCAACCTGAGGTAAAACATTTAGTTCTTTTTCGAGTACATATACAAGTCGCTCAACCGAACCCACGCTTTTAAGTAGAATGGGATCGGTTTTGCGCTGCTTAACCGCCACCACGAGCGACAAGTAGCACGAAAAGGCTAGCCTATCCCCCCATTGACCGTCCACCACCTGTTTAGCAATTTCGGTGCCCCACTGATGCAGCTTTTCATCTAGTCTCGCAGCCCGAATATCCATTGCTGCCTCCGTCATGTCATAGTCGTGTTTGGAAAAACACAAGTATAACCTTAAGTTAATCAGGCCCTTATAGAAAAAAGGTATCGTCCCCTTTTATCCATGTTAGGCTCTATTTCTCTCTCTACGATTGATGAGATGGTATTTAGATAATGAAAAAGAAATACGTTTATTGGAAAGATGATGACATGTGGCTCGGATATCTTGAAGAATTCCCGGACTACTGGACACAAGGCGAAACAGAGGAAGAATTAAAGGAAAATTTAATTGACCTCTACAAAGAATTGACAAGTGGCAGTATTCCTAATGTTCGCAAGGTCGCTGAGCTTGAAATATCGTGAAAAGACGAGGTTCCAAGGCATCGTGAGGTCAAGGATCGACTTGCTCAGCACATTTCTTGAAGTATGGTGTATAAATTAAATATAACCGTGGCCCCATAAGTAGCAAACGACAAGACCTAACCCCTACTAACCCAGTAGCAAACGACAAGACCTAACCCCTACTAACCCCTATCGTTCATTGCCTCCAGGTGGAGTCACTCAGGATTTACATGGTGACAACTCGTCTATAATACTGCTGACAGAGGGGCGATCGCATCAGAGCAGTAAGTGTGTCCGCGCCTCACCTCTATCTAGGCACAAACCGTTGCCATCTCAAACCCAGACGACTGTCAGGGCTGCCAGAGGAGGAGATAACATGTCCTACAAGAAAGACTTCAGCGTTTCCAGGCGGCGCTTTCTGAAGACAGGTGCCGCGGTTGGCGTCGGCGCCGCCTTTGGTCCGTGGGTGTGGACCGGACGTAAGACGCATGCCGACGCCTTTTTGCCTGATGTTACCCTGGATCCCGCAACCATTCCCCAGTTTGTCAATCCGCTCCCACTGCCCGGCCGGATCGATCTCACGGACGGTGGATCAACGCAGATAGGCATGTCCCAAATCAACCAGGATCTGGGCCTCGGGGTAAACACTACCGTGTGGGGCTATAATGGCAGCTATCCCGGCCCGACCATCCTCGCCAGGAAGGATGTGCCGGTGGCAGTGCAATGGCGGAATAATCTTGACGGTATTTCTTACCCCGCAAACGTACCCTTAGATGACACCCTCCACTGGGCGGAAAGCGGCAACGAAGTACCCACCGTACCCCACCTGCACGGCGGTCACAACGACTCGGACTACGATGGGCTCCCCGAGTACTGGTGGACAGCAAGTGGTGAGACCGGACCCCGTTTTGTAACGCGAGACTACGAATACGACCATTCACAAGAGGCCGGGACGCTTTGGTACCACGACCATGCGCTGGGGGTCACCCGGCTCAACGTCTACATGGGCCTCGCCGGGTTCTATCTCCTGCGGGACGAGAATGAGGACGAGCTGATCAATGACCCGAACAACACCGGCACCGCTCTGCCGAGCGGACCTTACGAGGCCGAGATCGTCATTCAGGATCGGATGTTTACTCCAGATGGTGAACTCTACTATCCGCACACCCCGGATATCGCCACGCAGCTCTTCGGTCCGGCCGACTACCCGGACGCCACCGTCTTTGCCGAGTTCTTTGGCGATGTGATCCTCGTCAACGGCATGGCGTGGCCGTTTATAGAGGTCGAGCCGCGCAAGTACCGCTTCCGCCTACTGAACGGCTCCGATACCCGCTTCTACCGCCTCTTTTTCGGGGGCGGGCTCAAGTTCACCCAGATCGGGACCGAGCTCGGCATGCTCAATGCACCCGTCGAGGTCCAGAGCCTCTCCATCGCCCCCGGCCAGCGGGCCGATGTGGTCGTGGACTTTTCGAAGCACGCGGGCAAAACCATCATCATGCAGAACAACGCCCCCGGTACCTTCCGCCGCCCACTGGTGATCAACCCGAAAACCACCGGACGGATCATGGAATTCCGCGTATCGCTGCCGCTGAATACGAACATTCCGGACCTACCGCTGCCAACCAATCTGCGCCCGGTTCACGGTCATCTGCCCGCCGTGGATCCGACCACAGCGACCAACACCAGGCAGGTGGCGCTCTATGAAGGCTTGGATGCACTCGAACGGCTCCAGCCCCTGTTGGGAACGCTGGCCGGTTCTCGGGCTTGGGATAATCCCATTACCGAGAACCCAGCACTCAATAGCACCGAGCTCTGGGAGATCTATAACACGACGCCGGATACTCACCCGATCCATTTGCATCTGGTGCACTTTCAGATCGTGAACCGACAGAAGTTCAACGCCAAGAAGTTCGTGCCCGGCAATCCGGCGACCATCGACCTGCAAGGCCAGACGAGACCGCCGGCGCCCACCGAGGCCGGGCTACTCGACACAGTGCAGGTTCCGCCGGGAGAAGTGGTGCGGATCATTGCTACCTTCGACAAGCCCGGGCGTTACGTTTGGCACTGCCACATCCTCTCGCACGAAGACCATGAGATGATGCGGCCCTATGAAGTGATTTAGCTGGGCCTTGAGGGAGCATCGCTGGGGTTTAATTTTATAGGAGAGCTGGGCTTTTATAGATAAATCCGGGCCATAAATTCACTGCCAGACTAATTAGAGAGGTCGTTATCATCAATACTCCAGACAGTTTTAAGCTGCCGTAGCCCCATAGTTTTGCAGGGTTTCATAGGCGGGATGGGATTTTATCAAACTGAAGTCTAAACCTAACTTTTCAGAAAATCGTTGGAGCAGATGCGCGTTGAATTTACGGATTTTCCAGCTCATGATAGAAATGACGTGCCCCTGTGAGTTTGAAGCTTGCTGACGGTCTTCAAGTTTAAGCAGATTCAACACGGTCATGGCGGCATTGAAGTGAAAATGAAGGGCTTCTTTGCTTCGCGCCTGGCAGTCGGACAAGCCGGTAAATTGCTTAGCGTCACGAAATAGAAATTCGATTTGAAAACGGGCTTTGTAGTACCGATACATCTGCTCCGCAGAGAGTTCGGTATCGGTCGAAAATAGCAGAGCGGTCTGCAACCTGTGCCCATCTGGCTTGAGCAAATAGGTGATGCGGATCGTGCGTTTGAGCCCGACACTGTGGACGACTGTGGTGTAAATATAGACCCCCTCCATTTCCCGGACCCACTTAAGGCGGCTCAAGTCGTCAAATTGCACCTTGCCGTCGTACTGCCTGCGACGGCCCCGGGGTTTTTGTGGACCCTGGTAGAGATAGCGTAGGTTGGCGTCGTGGCGAAGCTTGCCGATCTGATGAAGACCGATGTCCACGACCCCATCAGTAAACTTCTTTTTGCTGTAATAGCCGTCGGTGACCAGGTAATCGATAACGCGTGCCGGTCTTCTCTGAGATGCTGCAAGTACCCATCCACTCGTGTTTCATCCGGATGCTCAGGGGGAGGCGTCTGGCGGGTGGAGAAGCTGTAGGCGGTAGCATATTCCACATCCACGAAGGCCAGCGTAGAGATTTCCAGACCCTTCTGGGCCCTATCGTGCGTGCTGTTGTAGAACTTATCCAAACCATAGGTGTGCCGACCACTTTTTTCACTAAAGCTGCAATCCATCACGGCAATAAGCCGGGTACGCTGCGCCAAAAGATCGGCTAAACACAGACGATTGAACTCGACAAAATCAAACGGTCGCCGGAACCACCGGGCGTACGTCTTCTCATTGAGTTGGCTATAACGGCTTAAATTACGAAAGGTGGCTTTGCCACGCAGACACATCCACGTCGTTAATAACACCTTCATAAACTTACGTTGCGCCGTGGAGAGACTGGACATTTGAGCTAAAAGGGTTTCTATTATCAATGTAGGGGCCTTTGGTTATCGTCAAAAAATGGCGTTGTCGTAGACACCATTTTCCGATACCAGCAGGCCCCTGCCTACAGCAACAAGGTATAAAAACTGTCCGAACTATTGTTTATAGATAGTCTAATAAATTCCCTTTTTCTACATTGTTTAATCCCAGAGGGTAAGTGGGACATCCGGAGCAAATTACTTTTTAAAATAAGTAAAGCAGAAGCTTCAAAGTAAAAAAATTAGTAATTCTACGGAAGCAACCCTAGTGAATCTGAAGCTACTTGTTAGAGCGCTAAATGTGCTTAAAAAGTTAAGGAAAATGAATCAGAGGCAGAAGGGGTCATGTATAAACCATGCTGTACTTCCTAGCTCCCAACCCAGCTAGGAAGACGCCTCTCCCTGCTGCCCCCCTCTGTGCGGCAAAGTTAACGATTGGCGCAAATCTCAAAGTGGGCACCCTCGTGCTGTTGCAGGTAGCAAATAACATCGAACAAGTTGTTGACACTCGGGTTGCCTTTGGGTCCAAACATGCACATCAGTGGAGGCGGTTTGGGAGCCGGAATGGATCCCGTTGCTGGAGCAAAATCCAGAGTTAACCGGGTTTGAGTTTGTGGGAACATTGGGACGAGGCGTATCCAGGCCACTACCCCGAACATGTCGCCGGGGTAGAAGCCGTCGGTGGCCTCGAGCAGCGGCACATCGTCGCGGTCGACGGTGCAGCCGCCCATGCCGCCGCTGCCGTCGCAGGAGGTGAGTGCGGCTAACTCGGACAGGTTGGTGACCTTGTAGATCTGGCCGTCATCCAGGCTCACCGCCGCATAGGCGTCGCGGAGGCCATGACCGATAAAGCCGACACCTTCGACTTCCAGTGCACGACTCCCAGGTATTTTTTGAGCTATTGAGTGAGAACACCTCCAAGGAGGTCTGGGCCGACAGCGCCTACCGCAGTGAAGAGAATGAATGGATGCTCAAAGCGGGCGGTTATCGCAACCGGCCGCTCAACAAGCGAGCGCAACAGAGCAACCGCAGAAAATCGCGAATACGGGCCCGCGTTGAGCCTGTCTTTGGGTCGATGGAAAACGAGATGGGGGGCCTCTTCATCCGCATGATCGGCCGGGCACGGGCCAAAACCAAGATCGGATTAATGAACCTCGTCTACCACCTCAAGCGTTGTGCCAGCCTTTGGAAATCTAGGCAATAGGCCCTCAGAATGAGGGATAACGCCTAAAAATGGAAACACAAAAGAACCTTCAAACACAAAATCGGGTAGTGAAATCGCTGTTCAAGTCACACGAAAAATCAACAGAGTTGAGGTAGGTCGTTTTTGGGCATTTTTAGAAGTGCCTACTAAAAACATAGAGCGGCTTTCTTGCGGCCGCCCAGTGCGACTTCGCTATCCAAGGATAGTAAAAATACTTATTTTATTTATATGGCTTTTGCGCTAGATTTAAAAAATATGGGATTGTAATTAGGTTGAGGCACTGATATCCACCAAAATTATTAATTCAAGCAAGGAGAAAATAATGAACAAAAATTATCGTGCCCTTTCTATCCTATCTATATTTATGCCTCTATTTGGACTATTTCTTATTGCGATTGGGATCTATTTTAGTATCTAAAGGCCTGGTGGAGCCGAGGATTGCAGGGCACCCCTTTCGCGATCGCGAGTTTATAGAGTTGAGCGCAGGTTTGCTGGCATTATTTGTTGGTATTGTGGCCCTGATTGTTAGCCAGTGTATAAAGGTGCTCCTTGATATTGAAGAAAACACGAGACGTTCAGAAGAGAATATAAGGCGCTTAGGAAAAATACCTCCTCCCCAACAGCCAAGGCATTCTGGAGAGCAAGAAGTTTAACGCTCTTCCCTCCTGCGATAGGCAGGGAGGATTTTTCCAGAAAATGGAAAATGCTTTTAGTCTTTTTTACAACACAGAATGTAAAAGGTGAAGGAAAAATGATTGATGAAACGACAAACGTAAATAAGGGTCCAAGAGAGCGAGATCCTAACCTTGTTTATCCGTCAGTACCCCCCAAATCCCCCCATTTCTGCTGGCTTAATATTCTTATCGGTGGAATTGCCCAAATTATTTTTGGTCAGGTTGCTAAGGGTATAGCCATTCTTGCTGCTGTTATTATTCTTTGGTTTATTGAGCTAGGGTGGATCGTGAATATCCTTAGTATCATAGATGCCTATATGGTGGGTAAGGTGCTGCAATCCGGTCGCCCAGTGGGCCAATGGCAATTTTTTCCTAGTTGATTTGGGAAGACTAAAGCTTCCAGCAGATTTAATAAAATTACTCCACTTTTTACGCCTTGCGGTGGAAGGAGGAAAAGGGGTCAGATCGTGTTACCTGTATAAACCATGCTGTACTTCCTAGCTCCCAACCCAGCTAGGAAGACGCCTCTCCCTGCTGCCCCTCTCTGTGTGGCAAAGTTAACGATTGGCGCAAATCTCAAAGTGGGCACCCTCATGCTGTTGCAGGTAGCAAATAACATCGAACAAGTTGTTCACACTCGGGTTGCCTTTGGGTCCAAACATGCACATCAGTGGAGACGGTTTGGGAGCCGGAATGGATCCCGTTGCTGGAGCAAAATCCAGAGTTAACCGGGTTGAGTTTGTGGGAACATTGGGACGAGGCGTATCTAGGCTACTACCCCGGGCAGGTTTTGCGCACGCTGCAACGGTCGGGTCAAGCAATGGAAAGCAGTGTATGGGCCTGAACGGGAGGTCATCTTCCGGCAGTTGATTCTGTCAGCCGCCTTAGGGCTCCACCTCATCGAACAAGGCCTTCGAGTCAAGGCTTTCAGCGCCGCTGCCCTGGTGCAAACCCGAAAGCTTTGAGCGGTTTCCCGCAGAGGCACAACTTGAAATCCAACGGGCGCTGACCGTGGCTGCCGAAGGCCGCAAGGCCGATATCGCCAGGCCCATGAAAGGGCTGGGCGCTGGGGTTTATGAGATCGCCTTGCGGTTCCGTACCGATACCTATCAAACTGTCTATACCGTCAATATCGGTGAAAAAGTTTGGGTCATTCATGCTTTCCAGAAAAAATCTCGAACCGGCATCAAGACCCCGCAACAGGACATCGCGGTGATCCGGGAGCGCATCAAACGACTCCAGGAGATATTGAAATGAGCGAGGACATTGAAATTGTGCGCGGTAGTGGCCATGTGTTCCACGACTTTGGGCATCCCAACGCCGATGTGGAACAAGCCAAGGCCATTCTAGCCGCCAAGATCATCGGGGTACTGGAGGATTCCGGGCTCTCGACCCGACAAGCCGAAGAGGTTACCGGGGTTAATCACAGTGAATTCGTGCGTATCCGCCGTGTGAAGCTTGACCGCTTTACCATCGACCGATTGATCACCATCCTCAATCGGCTTCATCAGCGGGTTGAATTGGAAGTAACCGTGCGACCCGCTCAGGAGAAGGAAAGCCCTACCATGGATGTGGGATAGGTGTTTTGCTTTGAAGGAGTGCAGGCGAACAGCATCCACAGAGCGATGATCCAATGGGGAGCCATGCCCGCCATAAAAGTGCCGGAGGGATAATGGAGCCAACCCATGGCGACCAAGAAGCTGTCCCAAAATGCGCCGATGGCACCCCCTAGCAGAATCAAGCGTAACTCCCGATGTGGCGCTCGGATCATGGCCACATGGAGTCCAATAAAAAAATAGCGGCTAGGGTAGTGCCCAACCAGGGCAGTTGGTAGGCACCCCCTAGCACGCAAGCAAGCCACCCTACTTGGAAGGCAAACAAATTAATGAGCACCGCCATGGGAAATCGGTTTCTCGGTCACTTACTTCGCCGGGCGCTCAAAAAGGTAATGACTCACCCACCACTGCTGTCCCTGCTCATAGCCAAACAACTCAGCGCAGGCCATGAAAAATATCCGCCCCCGCATCCACCACTGGTGGCTAACCTCTTGGCCGTACACTTCTGCCAGAATTGGCAGCAATAAATCCTTATGGGTCTCCATGTTGGCCAACCAGGCGTTGGCGGTCCGTTCGTAGTGCCGGCCATCCCAACGCCAGTGCTTGATACAGCGAAGGTGCTCTTGAAAGTGCAAGGGCAGATCGTCACTGGGCATCATGCCACCGGAGAAGAAATAGCGGCCCATCCAATCGCTCGGCCCTTGGTCTTCAAAGGCATAGGGCACATCCCGATGACAGAAAATATGCATGAAAAACTTACCCGACGGTTTCAACCAATGGTGAATCCGGGCCAATAACCAGCGGTAATTCCGCATGTGCTCAAACATCTCCACCGAAACGATGCGATCGAAGCGCTCCTGGGTGGAAAAATCGTTCATATCCGCGGTGATGACTTCCAAATTGGAAAGGCCAAATTGCTCGGCTCGCTGACGGATATAGTGGCTTTGGGAGTGGGAATTAGAGACCGCGGTAATGGTGCTGCGAGGATAAAGGGCCGCCATCCAGAGACTCAACCCCCCCCAACCACAACCCAATTCCAAAATCCGCAGGCCATCTTCCAGTTGGGCCCGTTCACAGGTAATATTAAGCGCAGCAGCTTCCGCCTCCCCCAAGGTCTGAATACCATCAGCCCAGTAACAGCAGCTATATTTGAGATGCTGGCCTAAGATATATTCAAAAAAGGCGGGAGGTAGTTCATAGTGCTGCTCATTGGCTTTCTCCGGCAGAGCCGCAATGGGACCTTTATTCATTTGCTCGATAAAGGCCCGCTTCCTATCGGCTACCGCCTCACAATCATCCGCCTGAATCTCCCCTAGGCGTTTTCGCAGAAGGCCGCGAATACCATAGCGGATAAAGACATCCGGGATTCGGGCCTGCTCAGTTAAATTGATGGCAAGGGTGGTCGCTATGGAAGCCAGTTTCTTTCCCTCCCGAGGAGGTGAGCCCTGGGATCCGTAGAAGTTATCGCTTGAGGATAAGTGATAGGGTGTCTGGCGTTGGTTGCTCATGGGTGACCTCCGTGGCCTTAGATGCTCCAAGTGGCGTTCCCCTGATAAAATTATACAAATATTATACAAATTACCATTAATTTTTCCCAAAAAAATAGTGTATTGGACAAAAATAGCCTTGATTTAGCAGGTAATCAGACAAAATTTCTTTACAAAAATCGCCAAAATATGGATATGAAACCGGTTACCTTGTATAAGGTTTCAGGAAAGGAAAATAATTTTAGAACCCGTGTTACCCCCTTTGGAATTAAGGGTGAAAGTAGAGTTAGATCGCCCTTATCATGCCCACCCCTAGACAAGTAGCGTGCCCTATGGGCATGAAGAGGCTGGAAGGGGAGCCCTATCCTACCGTCGAATTTTGCCGGTAGCGGACAGCCTGTAAAGAGACTAGCCTAACAGTCAAGCAGTTAAGTACCTATGAATAAAATATGAGCTGTTTTAGGAGCGAGCTGGTGGTGTTCCGCAAAGCCGTTTTTCCTCCCTGAAAAAAGGGTTTGCGGGGATTTCCCTGTCTCCTAGTTCCACACCACCGGCTCGCCCCAGGAATACCTCAAAACTTTTACTAAGATACTTAGACTATCCCGGATACAGTCGCTCTTGGCGAGCGAGAGGAGAACCGACCATGATCCAAAAACTTCATCATAGCGCTTATCGCTGTCGCGACTCGGAAGAGACGCGGAGCTTCTATGAAGACTTCTTAGGCCTGCCCCTTGCCGGTGCGCTTGAGATCAAGGAGACTAAGAGCGGACGCAAGACCCATGTCTTGCATACTTTTTACGAACTTGATGATGGTTCCTATCTCGCCTTCTTCGAGGCACCGGACAGGCCCTTCGAGTTCAAGCCCCAGCATGACTTCGACCTTCACATTGCACTTGAGGTCGATACTGCCGCTTTGCACGAGATGTTCGCCAAGGGAAAGGCGGAGGGCATCGAGACCCGTGGTGTTGTGGACCATGGATTTGTTCATTCCATCTACTTTCGGGATCCCAATGGCTATGTGATCGAGCTAACAGCAAAGACGCCCGCGCATGATCGGATGATGGATCCGGCGACCAACGGAGCGCGTGCTATTCTCGACCAATGGCAAGTTGAAAAATCCCAGGGGTGAGCCGCTAAAAGATTATTAGAAAAACCCTTACCCACCAAAATTTAAGCGCTTAATGGGGGGAGCCTCTATCGGGGCCTCATCCCCCCTTCGCTGCCAGCATGGAGTTTGATGCGGCAAGGGGTTTTCCAGACACAAATTCACGCCCTGCCTTTGTTGGTGCTATACACCATAGCGAGCTGGCATTTTCCACGAGGTCGAGAATAGGCTTTGGAGGAGTGCATGGACGCACGCAGCTTGCGGAGTATCGAGCGCGAGGGCGGCATTAACGTTTGTTCGCGGCAGCGCTTTTCCGTAATAAGTAGTCCTGCGGATTCTTTAATAAGGTGAGTTGTGAAAGCCTGCAAAGCTAGTATGATGACAAGAGAACAGATAAGTACCCCAGGGAAAGTTTTGAGGAGTTATTTTTCCTAGCCTCTCATCCCCGCCGGCACATGCCTCTTGACGTGCCCAGCGCACGCGAATTGTCGGCTCTTAGGGGCAATTGAGCTGCGCGAAACCAACCGCATACTTTTCAAAATCTTGCCGAAAGACTTATAAACTATAAAAGCATTGAATAAGTAAGGTAATCCGCATCAATGAAGACCAAATCATTACCACTTTGGAGTTGGATTTTTATCGTTACCATTCTTTGGATAGGGTTTGTGCTTGCCATTAGCTTCATGGAAGCCCCCATTAAATTTCAAGCGCCTTCATTGACCCTACCCGTGGCTCTTGAAATTGGGTACCTCGTGTTTCATGCCCTCAATTTTGTGGAAATTATTTTTGCAGCGTTAATCATTGCAGCTACTTATTTTGGCCAACCTTCCCGAAAAACCACCCTCTTTGCCGCTGGCGTTGTGGCCCTGCTGATCATTCAGACCCTCCTTCTTTTTACCAAGTTGGACGCAAGAACACTGGCCATCATCAACGGCCAAGAGGTTTCCTCCGCGCCGTACCATATCGTGTATATGGGGATAGAAGTCATCAAATTATTGGGTTTGGTGGTTTTGGCTTTTAATCAGCTCCATGACTTTAAATCATTGGCCCTAAAACTTAGCGGACAAAATTTGGAAAGCCCCCGTCACGCCCGGTAACAAACGGGCCTTATCTTTAATAATTCCCTGTGATGGGAACAGACTGAAACAATCAACGTGGGTACCGCCCTACAAAGCCCAGCCCCCTGGGTTTATAACCTTCCCTTGATAGTTGGGCTGAGAAGTTAAGGTCCTGGTAGGCCGATGTTTACGTCCTATTTATTCGGAAAACGCTATAGTCTATGACTGGATGGGATGTGGTGATCATCGGCGGTGGCGCTGCTGGTTTGATGTGCGCCATTGAAGCGGGCAAGCGTCAACGACGGGTTTTAATCCTCGAACACAGCAATCGTGTAGGCAAGAAGATCCTCATGTCCGGCGGCGGACGCTGTAATTTCACCAACCTCCACGTCACGCCGGATAGCTTCCTCTCCGCCAATCCCCATTTTTGCAAATCCGCACTGGCCCGCTATAGCCCCTGGGATTTTATTGCCCTGGTAGAGCGCCACGGCATTGCCTACCACGAGAAGGAATTAGGGCAACTATTCTGTGATCAATCTTCAAAGCTGATCGTGAAAATGTTGGTGGCGGAGTGCCAACAAGCCGGCGTGCAAATTGACATAGGTTGCAAAATCACCATGGTGCAACAAACTGCCACAGGCTTTACATTAGAAACCAGCCTAGGTCCCATCCAGACAACAGCCTTGGTCGTGGCTAGCGGCGGTCTATCCATTCCCAAGATGGGTGCCACTGGCTTTGGTTATGAACTCGCCAAACGTTTTGGGCATCGTATCCGAGCCACTCGCCCGGCCTTGGTTCCGCTGACCTTAAACCAAAAGACTCTGGCACAGTATGGGGATTTAAGTGGTATTGGGTTATTCGTCGAGGCCAGTTGCCATAACCGGTGTTTTCCCGGTGGCATGTTGTTTACCCATCGGGGGATTAGCGGCCCGGCCATCTTGCAGATTTCCTCCTACTGGCAACCCTCTGATGAACTCCGGGTCAATTTATTACCGGGGATAGAGATCCCGGCATGGCTAGCCGATCGGCAACGCAATCGCCCCGATGCCGAACTGAGGACGGTGCTCGCCGAAAAGCTGCCCAAGCGGTTGGCCCAACGCCTCTGCGAACTGGCATTTGACAACCTGCTGCTGCGCCAATACCCTCCCCAGGAATTACAGGCAATCGCTAGACAGCTCCAGCATTGGCGCTTCCGCCCCAAAGGGACTGAGGGCTACCGCACTGCCGAGGTCACCCTGGGTGGCGTCAATACCGATGAACTTTCTTCGGCGACAATGGTCTCCAAAAAAGTGCCGGGTTTATACTTCGTTGGGGAAGTAGTGGATGTCACCGGCCATTTGGGTGGGTTTAATTTTCAATGGGCCTGGGCATCGGGGCATGCTGCCGGGCAAGCAGTCTAAGGGATGCAAAAAGGCGAGAGGTTTAACAGCATCAGCCATCTGGTGGGGGCAGTAGCCGCGACTATAGGTTCTGTGGTGTTGGTGGTGCTGGCAGCGCGCCAGAGTGATCCCTGGAAGATTGTAAGCTTCAGTATCTATGGCGTCACCTTATGTGCGCTGTACATCGCTTCCACGCTTTACCACAGTTCCCTGGGGAAGAATCGACACATCTTCCGCAAACTCGATCATCACACTATTTACCTATTGATCGCAGGGACCTACACTCCCTTCACTTTAGTCACGCTACGTGGCCCTTGGGGGTGGTCCCTGTTGGGTATCATCTGGGGCCTTGCTGTTCTTGGGATCGTGCTAGATTCTCTGCCCCATAAAGGGCGTAGAATACTCCCAGTCGTCATCTATCTTCTCATGGGTTGGCTTGCCCTCATCGCCTTAGATCCGCTAATGCAGGCTTTACCCTGGACGGGTTTTATTTGGCTCCTGGCGGGCGGGTTATTCTACACAATTGGCATTATTTTTTTCGCCTTGGGGAAGAAGCTACCCTATGCTCATGGCGTCTGGCATCTATTCGTACTGGCGGGTAGCCTTACTCACTACTTTGCTATATTGTTTTATCTAGTTTAGGTGACGACGATATCCAGAAATTAGCTCCCTAATGTCCGGTCAAAATTCTAGAGGCTACTCTCCCAGTTCAGTTTGCCCGATTTCCTCTAATTTCTTTTGTAATTTCAATGTATCCAAGGAACCAAAGGGCAAATTGATAAAAATTTTGATCCGGTTCTCCAGCTCCCTGAAAGTCTGCCGGAAGGCCATCATCCGCTCCACCTCATCGCCCTCCGCTGCCGCTGGATCGGGAATCCCCCAATGGGCGGTAATAGGCTGCCCCGGCCAAGTGGGGCATTGTTCATCAGCGGCGTTGTCGCAAACAGTAAAGACAAAATCCATCGCCGGGGCGCCAGATTGTGCAAACTCATCCCAGCTCTTGCTGCGCAACGACTCCGTGGAATAATTTTGACGGCGCAGCACTGCAAGAGCCAGCGGATGGACCTCCCCCTTAGGATGGCTGCCGGCACTGTATCCTCTAAATTTTCCCTGGCCCCACTGGTTGATGAGGCATTCTCCGATAATACTGCGCGCTGAGTTACCTGTGCACAGGAAGAGTACATTAAAAACTTGATCGGCCATTCACTTTTCCTTTTCAGCCTAAATTTTGCTGGGTACGGCGCTAACACGCCTTAAGCCCCTACTTAAGTACCTATGAATAAAATATGAAGTGTTTTAGGAGCGAGCCGATGGTATTCCGCAAACCCGTTTTTCCTCCCTGAAAAAAGGGTTTGATGCGCGCCCCCTGAGGGCATCCTCCGGATGTCCCGATTCGCTCCCGGCGAATCGGTGCGGGGACTTCCCTGTCCCCTGGCTCCACACCACCGGCTCGCCCCAGGAATACTTCAAAACTTTTACTAAGATACTTAAAAAGTTCTCCAATAATTTCTTAAGCGCAATGGGTCGCACCTGGTCGGTTGGGCATGGCCGCTAGTGCCGTTCTATCGCTAGTAAAGGGTTCCTGGTGGCTCGCCCCCTGGACTGTCTCCCAAAGTACCCTGAAAACCCAATCGGGCAAAGCTGGGTTCACCCGATAGTAGATCCAAAGCCCCGCCCGCCGATCGACCACCAAACCAAGCTCGCGCAGTTGGGCTAAATGGCGTGAAATATGGGGTTGCACTACCCCCAGGGCGTAGGTCATTTCGCAGACGCAGAGCTCTTCGTGGCTAAGCAATAAAAGCAAGCACCGCAGGCGTGTGCCGTGACCCAAAGCGGCAAATAAACTCACCGGCTCTATATTCATTAAACGGAATATAGCTATTTCCATATATTCCATCAACAGGATATATCTCAGGAATTATTCCAGGGTAAGGGATTGGAAAAACCAGATAAAAGGGCCTAGTAAGGTCGTCAAAGTAGAAGCTAAATAGTCAGGAGTTGCGCACGCGGGAACGACAAACGGCGTCAATCCAGACAGTTTTAAAGATCACCCATGTGGCCGGGGTTATCAGAAATCTTGGCCTCACCACCAGCCCCCTCCCCAGGGCAATCATTATTCATAGGCTGCCATAAGTCCGACATACCAAAGGCCGTTCCACTAAGCGGGTCAAATTCTGGGATAATGGCAATGCCAAATCACGGGGATGAATGGCAACCCGAAGCGGGACGGCAGGCCCTGCGCAGCGAAGATTTAGGGCATTCCAAAGACGCAAGGGAAGAACCCGCCTGGGGGAATCGGCCTCATATCCCACCAGGGGTAACCGGATGAAGCGGTCGGCGCAGGCATCATAGACCCCCCAAAGACCTCGTAATAGCGAAAGGGGAAACTGCGCAACCGCTCCCATTTCAGGCGGCCCATGGCCCAGGCGGGGGGAACATACAAATCAGGTGAGCCCAGGCGATGATCCTGGAACCAGGCATGGCAACGGGCAATCAAATGGGCAATGTCGTTATCCTCATCCTCTAGAGCGAGGTGTTCGCCTGCTTTGCGGGATAGAAGGAGGCTATGGAGGCAGTGTCTGAGTCCTCCTATGCGCTCTACCCGATGGCTCCAGCCATGCCCCGCAATACAAAATTCCAGGGAGGACAGAAATTTTGCCGCCGCCACATTCTTCTCTGTCGCCAATCTACCCGCAAAAAGGACCCGGGTTAACTCTCCGCCGAGGACCGCCGGAGGAGTCTTCAGAAACTCTCTGGATAAAGGAGTACCGACAACTTCAACCACCCGTGCTCCCTCCCTGCGGACAGCCTCCGCCATATCCTCTGAATTCGCCAGCACAACCGCCCCATGGCGGAATAAAAGTCGATTGCAAGTTCCAAAATAGGACCGGCTAACCGCGTTAAAGAGCCGATTCCAGTATAAACCCGTGAGCCGCTCATAGCGGGTGTGAAAGCCAATGAGAATGCGGGTACAACGTACTTACCCAAGCCTAACCCGAGGAGTCCATAGGGTCCAGGATAGCATGGGGCTTAAACTGGATGACGTGCCGCACGATATGACTGACGGGTGGTAGGGTGATCTCTTGGGTGGCATCACCTGGCAGGGGAAAACGCAACCGTCCCCGCCAGCCGTGGGTAGACGAATTCGGGCAAATGAACTCCCCATGTTCTATCTGGTCCTCAAGATGGGCAATTAAATCGTGATAGTATGCCCCTACCCCATTACGCTCTGGCGCCGCATCGGAAAAAATCACCACCCGTAGAGTCCGCTGCTGCTCAACAAAGTGGGGGGTTTGAATAGCGGGGGATGCGGATGCCATTAACATGCGGCGACCTCTTTTATGACTTTTCTTTGATTGCGGGTGGGGATGGCATGGGTGGTCCCTACGGCTAGTGGCGCAGCCATGAAGGTTTCATGCCGGGCATAGTAGGCCCTAAAACGACGCTCAATAATTCCAGCATCCAAACCAAATTCAGTTAAAGAATAGGCATGCTGGCTGCTATAGCAGCGCGCGTCTGAATCTTCGTAGTCCAATACCCGCCTAAACTCAGCATTGAACGGTATCCCTAGTTGCCCGTAGGCCGCCTCTATTTCATGACCCAGGTTCGACCTTAGATTTTCCATCAGCAAAAATAAACGGCGGTGAGAAGGCAAGGGCCCCAATACCTGCAACAGGTTCTCATAATGAAACTCCAGGACCTCAATCATTCGTTGGGGTAGAGCCGCGCTACCATAGGTGCTGTCGAACAACTAGATACCGGAACGGATGGAAGAGAGTTGAGAAGGGACCGTCTCCAGGGGCCAGGGGGTCCCGCATACAGCAGAGGATACGGGCATCCGGAAAGGCCGTAAGCAAACTGCCAACCCAAGGACCAAAAGAGGCGCTGAGTCACCGAAGGGGCAAATAGGCATTCCCAGGTGGCAAAGGTGGTGAATTGGGAATCCTGGGCGAGAACCCGATGCAGTAGAGTGGTGCCACTGCGCGGTGGTCCCAGCACCAACAGGGGCTGGAACACGGACACCTTTCGGTAACCCCGGAAAAAGATTTCGTCGAACAAGAAGCCCAGCCAGTGCAGCCCCTGCACGAGGCCAAAAACAGGGAGGAATGCCACCATCACCAGGGCCCGCCGCCAGGATAAACCCTTTTCTCCTGGGGCAAAGGTGCCCCAAGCTATCGCCAGGTAAATCTTGAAGCTTTGTAGGAAAAGAAAAAACACAATCGCCCTGTCTACACAATACATGTATAAAGCGTATACAGGTTAATGGAGAAATATTTCAAAACGATAACGACAAAGAAAATGGCATCACCAACAGCAAAAAATAAAATAGAATATTTAATCTAAATTGTTTGAGCTTGAAGCAAAAGGAGCCAACCTATGAGGCGTATCAGTATGAGTCGCCTAGTGATCGCAGCCATTATCGCCTTGATCTCTTTCATTAGTTACTTTTCGCTGTCCGATCACAATCCCATTACTGGCGAAAAGCAGCGCGTAGCACTCAGCACCAAAGAAGAAATTGCCCTTGGTCTGCATGCCGCACCCAAAATGCTACAACAGCATCATGGCCTGCTACCTAATCAGCAGGCGCAAGCCCATATAGACCGTGTGGGATCTCAGTTAATCGCTGCGCTGAATCACTCTCTGGAAAAAACGGGTAATAAGAATCCCTATCCCTTCGAATTCCATTTGCTAGCAGATAAGCAAATTATAAATGCATTTGCACTTCCCGGTGGACAGGTGTTTATAACAGCTGCATTATACAATCGGCTGACTACTGAAGGTCAGCTTGCAGGCGTATTAGGTCATGAAATCGGTCACGTTCTCGCCCGGCATGGAGCACAGCGACTCGCTAAGCAGCACCTGACACAAGGATTGGCCGGCGCTGCCGGCGTCGCGGGCGGTGATATTCAAACCGCACGAATGGCCCAGGCTGTCGCACAGCTAGTTCATATGAAATACGGTCGCGCAGACGAATTAGAATCGGACATGTGGGGTGTAAGACTGACTGCCCAGGCCGGTTACGATCCTCGCAGCATGCTCGATGTGATGCGAATTCTCGAGCAAGCCTCTGGGGGGCAAAGCCCGCCAGAGTTCCTCAGCACTCATCCCAAGCCTACTAATCGGGTCGCCTATATCCAACAAGTCATCAATGAGGTGTTCCCTAACGGTGTACCAGAAGGCTTGAGCCCATAAAAAGCAATTATTTTTGGAAGCAATATAGCCTTTAAATCAAGCCCAACAAAGCTAGGATAGCTAACACAACTACCACTACTCCAATGATATAAAAAATATTGCGAGGCATAGTAAACTCCTACGAATGTTGTTATAAAATTCATACGCAAATTAGTATAGACGACTTTTAGCTCGACTTTCCCCATTCTCTGAACAATGAAACAAAGACTTAAGCAGCAACCAGAGTTTTTTCGCATGTGGGTCTCGAATTTAGGGGAAATCCGCGGCCAGATCACCGCGCCCCTAAACGGCAGTTTCAGTTAGAGAAGATTTTGGATCGGGCACACTCCAAATACAGCGCCTCACTCCTGCCCTTATTGGACAAGAGGAAGCTTGCCCCTAAACGCTTTACACCCTGACCCCATTGCGGCGACGAGGCGAGAATGTAAGGAAGGGAGTTCAAAGCCCAGTGTAAGCTGAATTCTCGAAACTGTCAGCGTGAAAGCGCCGTGATTAAAAACATGCAGAAAATATTCGCCATAAAACCTAGCCCCCAGCGCCTAATGGCCCTACAATACCGCCATGTCTGGCAATACCCTTGGTAAACTTTTTACAGTCACCTCCTTTGGCGAAAGCCACGGGCCAGCGTTGGGCTGCATCGTGGATGGCTGCCCACCGGGCCTGGCCTTATGCGAGGCGGACATTCAAACCGACCTGGACCGGCGCCGACCTGGCAAAACCCGCCATACCACCCAGCGCCGGGAACCGGATCAGGTCCGGATCCTCTCGGGGGTGTTTGAAGGAAAAACCACCGGCACTCCCATCGGCCTGATCATTGAAAATGTCGATCAACGCTCCCGGGATTACGACAAAATCAAGGAGCAGATCCGGCCCGGCCACGCGGACTATACCTACTTGCAAAAATATGGCCTGCGGGACTACCGGGGAGGTGGCCGCTCTTCGGCCCGGGAGACGGCCATGCGGGTGGCCGCAGGGGCCATTGCCAAGAAATATCTGGCACAGCGGTATGGGATAGGAATTCGAGGCTATCTGGCCCAGCTCGGGCCGATTCGAATTGAGCGATTAGACTGGGACACCGTGGAACAAAATCCCTTTTTCTGCCCAGACCCGGACAAAGTCCCTGAACTCGAGGCCTATATGGATGCCCTCCGCAAAGAAGGCAACTCCATTGGGGCCCGAATTACCATCACCGCTACTGGGGTCCCCCCCGGCCTGGGCGAGCCCGTCTTCGATCGCCTTGATGCCGATCTAGCCCATGCCCTCATGAGCATTAACGCCGTTAAGGGCGTTGAAATCGGGGCCGGCTTCGCAGCGATCACCCAAAAGGGCACCGAGCACCGGGACCCGATTACCCCTGCAGGCTTTCTCAGTAATCATGCTGGCGGTGTCCTGGGGGGAATTTCCACCGGGCAGGATATTCTCGCCAGCATTGCCTTAAAGCCGACCTCCAGCCTTCGCCTACCGGAGCGCACCGTTAACACCCGTGGCGAACCGGTGGAAGTCATCACCACCGGCCGCCATGACCCTTGCGTGGGTATCCGCGCCACCCCGATTGCGGAAGCCATGGTCGCCCTGATCCTGATGGATCACCTGTTGCGCCATCGGGCCCAAAACATGGATGTTAAGCCGGAATTATCCCCCGTCCCTCCCCACCCTGGTGGCACCGGCTGATATCCGGTTAAATATTTAAGGGTAAAGCAACATTTTAAGAGCTTAGAGCAACCATGATATACCTTTTGATTTTTTACCTTTCCTTTGCTTTTGTCCTTTACTTCGTGGCACGAAAGAAAGGCCGGGAACCGGTATTTTGGGCAGGACTGGGGTTTTTTTTCGGTCCCTTCGCCCTGATTCCTTTATTATTTTCCCAGCCCCCCGGGGACAGCAAAAAACTTCCTAAGAAAAAGAAAAGCAGCAAACGGGTCGCCTAACCCTGGAAGGGCACTCCCCCCTAAGTGATTGCCCCAGAAAAAACTCTGCAGCCCTTTGGTGGTCTAACGACGGGGAAAAAGTTTCCTTACCGGAAACTTCCGTAATGAGATACACCCATGAGTCGTCCTTATCCCTTGGTACCCCGGAATAGGCTGCCCAGAATACAGAATATTGAAAACACGAAATCAATATCGTTCTTCACTACGATTATCCCCCATCGATTTGATTAAATTTTAAATTTCGATGCGATTTTTTTCGTGTAGGGGAAGCCTTGTGCTGTAGGAAACGGACGAGCTTGTTAGGGATGGTTGAGGAGATCCCATGCCGGCCAGAAGCAAAGTCGTGAAAATAGCCTTACCCATTATTATCTTGCTTGCCTCCTTAGGCATATTTGCCGGCTTGCTTCAGAGCAAGCCAACCAAGCCTGCAGCAGATCAGGAAGAAACCATATGGCGGGTGGCGGTGACGCAAGTCAATCCCAGCCAAAAACGGCCGACCCTCCCCCTCTATGGGCGTATTGAAACCCCCCGCTCGAGTAAGCTACGGGCCGCCATCACGGCGGATGTGCAGGAAGTCAAAGTAAAAGAAGGGGATTTCGTCAATGGCGGCCAATTGTTAGTCCAGCTCGATAAGCGAGAAGTAAAACTAGAATTAGCCCAGCGCCAAGCTGATCTAGAAGAAATTCAAGCGCTTATCGCCAGCGAGAAAGTCCGTCATCGGCGTGACTTGAAAGCCTTGGAACATGAGAAGGCATTATTGGAATTAAGTCGCCGGGCGGTGGAACGGGCCAAGACCCTCGAGCAACGGAAGCTCACTCCCCGGTCGGCACTGGATGAAGCCCAACAAGCGGAGGAGCGACAAGCGCTGGAACTCAACACCCGCTTACTTGCCGTTGATGATCATCAGGCCCGGCTGGCCCAACTGGAAGCCCGGCAACTGCGGGCCCAGGCACTGCTGGCCCAGGCCAAACTAGATCTGGAGCGAACTCAAATTCTATCCCCTTACACAGGCCGGATCGCCTCGGTTGCCATTGCGACCGGGGATCGGGTGCAAGCGGGCAATGACCTGCTTGAAATTTACGATACCGATGCTCTAGAAGTCCGGGCCCAAGTTCCCTCCGGCTATGTGGCCCAGATCCGCAAAGCATTGGCCCAAAATGAGCAATTGCAGGCAACCGGTACAGTGAATGGAACCCCCTTGACCTTCCTGCTCGACCGCTTAGCGGGACGGGTCGAAAAAGGCAGCGGCGGCGTTGATGCGCTGCTGAAGTTAGAAGAACCAGGGCACACCCTACCCCTGGGTAATTTCGTGGAACTCCAGTTGCAATTACCGCCGGTGGAGAATGTGGTGGCCTTGCCCTTTGAAGCCATCTACGGCCTGGATCGGGTTTATAAGCTGGTGGAGGGCCGGATGCGGGCCGTGGCAGTAGAGCGAATCGGTGAGTATCAGAACCAGGAAGGTCAAATCCGGGTGCTGGTCAAAAGTCCCCAGTTACACCAGGATGATCGGGTGATCACCACCCAGCTCCCCAATGCCATGGAGGGGTTACGGGTTGAGACGGTAGCAGGCTAAGTGGATTACGCATCATCATCACCCCAAGGGGGGCTAATCGGCCTGTTTACCCGACATCGAGTGGCCGCCAATCTGCTTATGCTGACCATGATAGTCTCGGGGATGTGGGCCCTCTCTCAGCTCAACCGTCAATTTTTCCCCAATTTTGCCCTGGATGTTATCAATGTCAGTGTAGTCTGGCGCGGAGCCAGCGCTGAGGACGTCTCCCGCTCTATTACCGAGCGTCTGGAGGAAGAACTGCGCACCCTAGATGGACTCAAAAAACTCACCTCAACCTCGGCCTATGGCTTATCGACTCTGACTCTGGAATACCATAAAGGCACCGACATGGGGGTGGCCCTTGACAAGGTCAAAGAACAAATCGGTCAGATTCGCGACTTACCCTTGGACTCGGAATCCCCCGAGAGCAGCCTGGTATCACGCTATGAAAATATCGCCCGGGTTCTGGTCACTGGCCCTGAGGACCCCCGGGAACTGCGGCAGCTGGTACACAATTTTGAAAGGGATTTACTCAATCGGGGCATTGCTAAAATCGCTATCGTAGGGCTGCCTCAACAGGAAATCGCCATCCAAATACCGGTAGCACACCTGCATGAGTTGGAAATGTCCCTCGGCCAAGTGGCTGAGCGAGTCGCGAATATCAGCCGGGATCTCCCTGCAGGGACCATTGGCCGCGACGACGTGGCTCGTCAGCTACGTAGTCTGGAGCAGCGACGCGATAGTTTGGCGTTTGCCGACATCCCGTTAAAGGCGGAGGCCGACGGCCGCCTGATTCGCTTAGGGGATGTGGCCACCATTGAGCGCCGTCCTCGGGATGGGGAAACCCGACTTCTTTACCAAGGGAAACCGGCCGTCGAGTTGCAGCTGCAACGTGCCGAAACCGGGGATTCACTCCAAGGCGCGGAAATTTTAGCCCAATGGTTAAAAGAAGTGCGCCCCACCTTACCAACAGGTATTGAACTGCATCTCTTCAATCAATCCTGGGAGCTGATTAAGGAGCGCATTGGGCTTTTGCTCAAAAATGGGGGGGGCGGCTTAATCCTGGTCATTGGAATCCTCTTTCTATTTCTCAATGGTCGGGTTGCAGGATGGGTAGCCATTGGGATTCCCGTGTCTTTCTTAGCAACCCTGGCGGTCCTGTGGGCTGCAGGGGGCAGCATCAACATGATCAGCCTATTTGCATTGATTATGGCCCTCGGGATCATTGTTGACGATGCTATCGTCGTGGGCGAAGACGCCCTCACCCAGCATCAACAGGGATTGCCGCCATTGCCAGCGGCTGAGGAGGGGGCCCGCCGCATGCTCCTACCGGTTTTGGCATCCTCTTTAACCACCATCGCGGCATTTCTCCCCTTGATGCTGATAGGCGATGTGACCGGCAATATCCTATTTGATATTCCCATGGTGGTGATCTGCGTCATTCTCGCCTCCCTGATTGAAAGCTTTCTGGTGTTACCAGGTCACCTGCGGCATAGCTTTGAAAGGATGAAAGAACATCGGGAAGGCAAAGTCCGGCGCTTATTAAACCAAGCTTTTGAACACTTCCGAGAGCGCCTTTTCCGACCCTTGGCCCTGCTCGCGGTTAGACATCGGTGGAGCACCATAAGCGCAGCTTTAGGGTTGTTGCTGATAGCCCTGGGCCTGCTTCTGGGGGGGCGCATTAACTTCACCTTCTTTCCTTCACCCGAGGGCATTGTCATCTTTGCCAATACGAGCTTTGTGGCCGGCACCCCTCCCCAAAGAGTCGCCGCTTTCATCACCGAGTTGGAACAGGCCCTTTATGAGACCGAAGCGGCTTTTGGCCAAGATTTAATTGTGGCCTCCACTGTAAAACTTGGCTCAACCACCACTGCCGGAGGCCGCGCCACCCGCAATGGAGATCGCTTCGGCTTAGTTGCTGTGGAACTGATCTCCCCTGATCGGCGCGAGGTCCGGAATCAAGAATTTATCCGAGCCTGGAAAGGGCGGATTGAGCTGCCCCCCGGAATCGAAAGCTTTACCTTGACTGAGCAGCAGACGGGACCTCCGGGTCAAGACTTAGATATTGCCCTGGTAGGGAAAGATGAAATGACCTTGAAATCGGCGGCGGTGGAGCTGGCGGATGCACTCAGGAAAACTCCTGGGGTCTCCGCCGTGGAGGATGATCTGCCCTACGGCCAAGAGCAACTCGTTTACCGCTTGACAGCGGAAGGAGAATCCCTGGGACTCACGGTGGAAGATGTGGGCAGACAGCTTCGGTCCGCTTACGAGGGCCGATTGGTTCAGATATTCCAGGAGGGGGGAGATGAGATTGAAGTGCGGGTCACCTTACCCGACGATGAACGCCATAGCCTGGCCAGCCTCACCCATCTGGCTATTCAGCTTCCCAACGGCAGCACGGCGCCCCTCGATACCGTGGTCGATTTAAGCTCGCGGCGGGGGTTTGATGTCCTACGCCATACCCAGGGTAAGCTGGCGGTCCATGTCTCCGGTACTGTAGACCGGACCATCAACAACAGCAATCGAATTCTGGCCGATCTAGAACGTGGCCTATTGCCCGAGCTACGGGCGCGCTATGGAATCCAAACCGGGTTCGAAGGCCGGGCCGAGGAACAGCGGGATACCCTCGGCGACATGCAGCGCGGTGTGCTGTTGGCACTGGCCCTGATTTATTTAATCCTGGCCGGGGTATTTTCTTCCTATGGCTGGCCTCTGGTGGTTATGGCCGCCATTCCCCTGGGCCTGGTCGGGGCAATCCTCGGGCATTATGTCATGGGCATTGATCTCACCATTTTGTCTTTGTTTGGTTTCTTTGGTCTCTCGGGTATCGTGGTGAACGATTCCATTATTTTGGTCACCTTCTACAAACAGCTTCGAGAGCAAGGCCAACCTTATAATGAGGCCTTGGTTGAAGCGGCCTGCCAACGCCTTCGGGCGGTGCTGTTGACCTCTCTGACCACCATTGGCGGTTTGACCCCCTTGCTCTTTGAACGATCTTTACAAGCCCAATTTTTGATCCCCATGGCGGTCTCCATTTCCTTCGGTTTGATGTTCGCCACCGTGCTGGTGCTCCTAGTCGTTCCCGCCCTGCTCTCCATCTATGAAAGTAGCCTCGCCCGGCTCAAACCGACCCCGAAAGCGGCCACCCCCCGCAAGGCAGCACCAGAAATAGGCCTAGATTCGATTTCTAGCCGCGAATACACGGCCATCAACACTTACGAACTGGAGCAGCGCAAACAGGGAAAAATGCGTAAAATATCAGCAGAGAATGCCGGCTCAAGACAGCAGTAGCCGGCCACCAGGTAGGAGATTAAGAGGTAGCAATGGGCGGAAAAACTCTGTACGACAAACTCTGGGATTCCCACGTAGTCCGCACCGATCCGGGCGGCACCGCATTACTCTATATCGACCGACACCTGGTCCATGAGGTCACCTCCCCACAAGCCTTTGAGGGACTACGCCTTGCGGGCCGCAAGCCCTGGCGGCAGGGAGCCAATCTGGCGGTACCGGATCATAACGTGCCCACTACTGACCGCAGCCAGGGCATTCAGGATCCCATTTCCCGGGCCCAAGTGGAAGCCCTGGATCGGAATTGCCAGGAGCTAGGCCTTACTGAATTTAGGATGGATGATCCCCGCCAGGGTATCGTCCATATCGTCGGCCCGGAACAAGGAGCCACCTTGCCCGGCATGACCGTTGTCTGTGGCGATTCCCACACCGCCACCCATGGGGCCTTCGGCGCCCTCGCCTTTGGCATCGGCACCTCCGAGGTGGAGCATGTGCTGGCCACCCAGTGTTTGCTCCAGAGAAAGTCCAAAAATATGCTGATCCAGGCCAGCGGCAAGCTGGCCCCGGGGGTGTATAGTAAGGATCTCATCCTGGCGATCATTGCCCAGATTGGGACCGCCGGCGGCACCGGTTACACCATCGAGTTTGGCGGAGAAACCATTCGCGCCTTATCCATGGAAGGGCGCATGACCCTTTGTAACATGGCCATCGAAGCCGGCGCCCGAGCAGGCTTAGTCGCCGTGGATGAGATCACCATCGACTACCTCAAAGGCCGGCCTTTTGCCCCTTCTTCCCTTTACTGGGATCAAGCCGTGGACGCTTGGCGAACCCTCCGAAGCGACCCGGATGCCCATTTTGATCGGGTGGTCACGATGGACGTCAGCACCCTTAAACCCCAGGTGAGTTGGGGCACTTCTCCCGAAATGGTGGTCTCCATTGACGGGCAGGTACCGGATCCCCAGCAGGAACCCGAGCCCACCAAGCGGGCTGGCATAGAAAGAGCCCTGGAATACATGGGCCTTAAAGCCAATACCCCCATCAGTGCAATTCGTCCCGATATCGTCTTTATCGGCTCCTGCACCAACGCCCGCATTGAAGACCTGAGGGAAGCTGCCCAGGTGGTGGTTGGCCATAAAGTGGCCGGGAATATCAAACAGGCCCTAGTGGTCCCTGGCTCCGGACTGGTAAAACGCCAGGCCGAAGAGGAAGGTTTGGATCAAATCTTTAAAGAGGCGGGCTTTGAATGGCGGGAGCCTGGCTGCTCCATGTGTTTGGCCATGAATGCCGATCGCTTGGAGCCGGGAGAGCGGTGCGCCTCCACCTCCAATCGCAATTTTGAAGGTCGTCAAGGCCAGGGAGGACGCACCCATCTGGTCAGCCCGGCCATGGCCGCGGCGGCTGCCATTGCCGGCCATTTCATGGATGTTTCCACCCTCAAGCACTAAGCAAAAGCCCCTTGAGCACCCCACCGGAGAACCAGGCACAGCAGCTACATACCTTGCGGGATTTTATCCGCTGGGGTGCCAGCCGCTTTAATGAGGCGGGGCTTTTTTTTGGCCACGGCACCGACAATGCCATTGATGAAGCCACCGCCCTAGTTCTCCACGCCCTCCATTTGGCCCCACAAAGCTTGCCTGCTGAGTTTTTCGGGGCCCGCCTGACTGAAATAGAAAAACGCCAGATATTGGCCTTGCTGGAACGCCGGATTCGGGAACGAATTCCAGCCCCTTACCTTACCCACGAGGCCTGGTTTGCAGGACTGAGTTTCTACGTGGATGAGCGGGTTTTGATCCCCCGATCGCCCCTAGCCGAACTCATTGAGCAACATTTTACCCCCTTTGTCTCCCCCGAGAGGGTTCACACCCTGCTGGATCTTTGTACCGGCAGCGGTTGTATCGCTATCGCTACCGCCTACGCCTTCCCCCAGGCCCAAGTGGACGCCACCGATATCAGCCAAGAGGCCTTGGCAGTGGCGCGCCTCAATATCGAGCGATATGGCCTTGAAGATCAAGTGCATGCCCTCCCCTCCAACCTCTTCGAGGGGTTAAAGGAGCGGCGCTATGATCTGATTCTCAGCAACCCCCCTTATGTGGGGGAGGCGGAACTGGCTTCTCTGCCCAAGGAATATCACTATGAACCCCGGCAGGCTTTGGAGGCAGAAAATGAGGGCTTAAGCCTCGTTCTCCAAATCCTGCTCCAGGCCCCTGATCACCTCAATAAACAAGGGATTCTCATTGTCGAGGTGGGGAACAGTGAAGCGGCCCTGAACAGGCGCCTGCCTGAAGTCCCCTTCTTATGGCTGGAATTCGAACGGGGCGGCTATGGGGTTTTCCTGCTAACGCGGGAACAGCTCATCAATGCCAAAGAAGTCATTGCCAAGGCCCTCCCCTCCTATTAAATCCTTTGATCACGACCCCCAGAGTGCCTCCAGGGACGGGCCAATACAAATAGCACGCCGACTACTAGGAAAATAAAAATAATGCGCTCGTAGACCTCTCGCGGAAACTGAGTGAGCAAGGGGAAGCATAATAACACGCCAAAATAGGGATTAAGCCTAGGGGCAGTAAAGTGGCCTGCTAAGCGGCCGTTGCGGCGACGGATGCGGATAAGGCTAAGATGGACAAAGAGGAATATCGTCACCAGTAAACACCCGGTCGTCTGCGCCATGACGGTGACTCCGCCGGCGATGACCCAAAGCAGCGTCAACAAAGTGACCACCAAAATACTCAACCAGGGCGTGTAACGGCGCGGATGTATCCAAGCGAGGGGAGCAGGCAATAAAGCTTGTTGCGCCATGCCGTACATAAGGCGGGAGGCCATAATGCTGCCAGCCAGACCGGTATTGGTAATGGCAATGATGGCAACCAGCGCAAAAGCCCAGGCTGGTATGGGTAACCCCGCGCGCTCCAGCACAGATAGTAAGGGCCGTTCTGAGGCCGCAGCCTCCATCGGTGTCATCGCAATTTGCACGGTGATAATTACCAGCAGATAAATTAAGCTGGTAGCGGTAATCGCGATCAGAATTGCGCGCGGTAGATCGCGCACCGGCTCTTTGGCTTCTTCCGCCAGATTGACCATGTCCTCGAAGCCCACAAAGGCATAAAAAGCAATAGTGACCCCCGCGACGATTGCCGTCACCTCCACGCTGGGTGCCAATGCTGCCAGCATCTGCGTTGGGGAATAGGTTGAAATCCCATACCGCAGGCAAACCCCTATAAAGAATAACAGGCCCCCCACTTCGATCAAGGTGAAAAGGTTATTTGTCCATGCCGACTGACGGATACCGATGAAGTTGAGCATATTGATGGCCATGATCAGCAGCCCAGCGGCGAGGAAAGTCGGGGCATGGGCAAACACCGAGAGATACCCTTGAAAGGCAAGCGCCACCGTCGCGGCTGAAGTTATTCCGCTGAATAACACCAGTACCCCCACCAAAAATGGGATAAATGGCTGGCGAAAGGCGTGCGCGCAATAGGCACTGGCACCAGCGCTATGGGGAACGCGAGCCGCTAGTTCCGCATAACTCAGGCCGGTTACTAATGCCAAGATGCCTGCGAGGATAAACGAGATCCAGGCTCCATCACCTGCAGCGCCAGCCACCTTGCCCACGAGCGCATAAATCCCGGCACCGAGAATGTCGCCTATGCCATAGAAGATCAAAGTGCCAAGGCTAAGGCTGCGGGCTAGCTTTATCTTAGCCATGAGCGCCGGAAAGGTGCCTCAGGTATTTCAACACCACAGCGTCTCAGTGGTCACAGTCATGAGGACGTCCGCGCCCTGATATCGCGCACCAGGCACGGGTCGGCGCCACCTCGATCGGTTTGACGGACGATGGAGATCTGCCCACGCTGCTCGCAGATCACAAATTGCACCTCACTGAGATCCTCAATGCCCTGCTGACGGAGTAGGCCGTACAAGTCATTACGTGTTAATCCGCACCGCCGCAACTCACCCTCGAGCACCCCCCCGTGGGCCATAAGCAGGCGTGGAGGGGGATCAATCAGATCGGCCATACTGGGGAAATAGCGCAACTGTGTGATGAGTCGGTGCGCAACGAGCAAAGTGAGGAGGGTGACCGCGCCGGCAAGATAACTGGTGGTACTGGCATTCGGCACGCGCCCGACGATAGCGCCCACCGCAACAGCGGCAACAAAATCAAATGGTGACATCTCCATGAGGGTGCGGCGTTCGCCAAAGCGAAAACCAATAATGGCCGTGAGATAGAGCAGGAGCGCCTTTAGCACTACCCAACCCAATTCCCCGCCTTCTCCGATTAAATGGTCCATCATTCTCCGCGCTATTAATTTTGCTCTATGGTCCCCGGTCCCTTTCAGGTGCGATACCTGGATCGCCTCCGCAGCAGAGGAGATAAGCCATGTACTGCGTGTACCGGGCCAACAGAAAAAGTTTGGTAATCTAATCGTAGTGCATCTTTAGATTAGGTGATAGGTCAACAACGCCTGATTGACAACCCGTCGGCCAAACGACTTCCAGGATGAACTTAGTCTTATTTTGCCTTTTAGAGTCAATATGACCCTATATATTGATAAGGGCTTGCAAGCAGCCGGCGCTGTCCGCTAGCCTGAGCTTCCCCTCTATTCTAGTTGCGCTAAGTATGGAAACCTTGTTCATTGATTTTCTGCTTGTATTGGCCTATGCACTGCTGCCAGCAGCCGGTAACCTCATTGGCACTGCCTTCGCCGAGAGCGTGCATTCTCCACGGTGGGTTATCGGGGCCGCTTTGCACGGAGCTGCAGGCATTGCGATCGCGCTGGTCGCAGTGGATCTAATGCCGCGCGTTCTTAAGATCATTCCCATGTGGGCCATCACGCTTGCTTTCCTGCTCGGCGCAGGATTCTCGTTGCTGTTATGGCGGGGTGTCAGAGCACTGCGCGGCCAGTTTGGCGGAACCCGCAGCAAGGCCCTGATGGTCTACATTGCCATTGGTGCCGATCTGTTTAGCGACGGCCTAATGACTGGTGCTGGCTCGGCGGTCACCAGCGGCCTCGGTCTACTGATCGGAGCAACCCAAGCGGTCGCCAACATTCCCGGCGGTTTCGCCGCTACAAAGAATCTTCAGGACAATGGAGTGCCCCGCGGTCGGCGCTGGCTGCTTAGCTTCTTTCTGTTCCTGCCGGTAGTGGCCAGCGCTGCAATTGGTTTTTGGCTTCTAGGTGGAGAGAATAACTTCGTTCAACATGCCGCGCTCGCCTTTATTAGCGGCGTACTGCTGTTGGCCACTATCGAGGATATGATTCCGGAAGGCGACCGACCACAGCCGTCCCGTTGGATCTCAACCCTGTCCTTTGCCGCTGGTTTTGTAGGCCTGAGTCTCGCCGTGAGCTACCTGTAACGACTTGCAGGCTCATTGAGGAAATTGGGATGATCACAATATTAGTTCTTTACTACCGCATGTATAGGCACGTTGAAACATTGGCCAACGCAGTAGCCGAAGGTGCCCACACGGTAGATGGCATTGAGGTGACCATTAAACGTATGCCTGAGCTCATGCCAGAGGAGATAGCCCGCAAATCGGACGTTAGCTTCGCCGCCTCTGAGAAGTGGCGTTAGCCATCACAGGATTTAGTCTTAGCGCATTGTTCAGCCCAAAAGCCACTCTAGAAAATTTACGAATACGCGTTGCCTCAGTAGAAGCCCTGCCCCAACTCTCTCTTCTCGGTTTGCTAGCTGGGCTGTTGGCAGGGACCGTCACGGTAGCCTTTCGGCTAGCAGTAGATATAGATCAGACTGCCCTCCTCCCTAGTCATCAGGTCGATGACTTCGAAAGCCTCAATTGGATCGGACGGTTATTGCTTCCCACCCTGGGGGGGTTGGGTATCGGCTTACTACAAGAGATTGCCCATACCTACCGAACAGTAGGAGTAGTCCATGTCCTGGAACGGATCGCCTATTATCAAGGCCGTCTGCCTTGGCGCAATGCCCTGCAACAATTCGTGACTGCAGCCCTTTCAATTATCTATGGGCACTCGGTAGGGCGCGAAGGTCCCAGTGTGCACTTAGGCGCTGCCAGCGGCAGCTTACTGGGACAATGGCTGGAATTACCTAATAATGCTCTCCGTACCCTGGTGGCCTGCGGTATTGCCGCAGCTATTGCGGCCTCCTTTAATACTCCCTTGGCGGGAGTCATCTTCTCTATGGAAGTGATCATGATGCAGTATCAGCTCGCCGGAGTGGCACCCATCATCCTAGCTGCCGTAGTAGGGGCAGCTATCGCTTGGGCCGTGTTTGGACCTTCTCCAGCTTTTTCCGTACCTCCTACCGAAATGCAGTCCCTGCTCGATCTCCCTTACCTGGTGCTAATTGGGCTCGTAGTGGGCATTTTAGCAGCCACCTATAATTGGCTACTGCGATTTTTTTCCAGACTGGGAAATAGCCGGCCTGTTTGGCAACGCTGCACTGCCGCCGGGCTGCTGGTCGGCCTTTGTGGGATTGCCGTCCCTGAAATTATGGGCCTTGGCTATGATACGGTAAACGCCGCTCTCCTCGGTCAGCTTGGCCTGGGGACTCTGGTGGCCATTACGACCCTTAAATTATTTGCTACCACCGCCTGTGTGGGCTTAGGGATACCAGGGGGACTGATTGGTCCCACCCTCGTCATTGGTACGGCGGCAGGTGGAGCACTAGGCATTATCGGTACGGCCTTGCTCCCACAAGAGGCCTCCCCTCTCGCCCTTTATGCCATGGTGGGAATGGCTGCCATGATGAGCGCTACTTTACAAGCGCCTCTGGCAGCTCTCATGGCCTTAGTGGAACTGACGGCCGATCCCCATATTCTCTTTCCAGGAATGTTGGCGGTGGTCGTGGCCAATCTGGGAGCGAAAGAACTGTTTCATCAGGAAGCCCTCTTTCTGATGCTGTTGCGAACCCGCGGTCTGGATTATCATTATGCGCCTACGGCCCTCAAACTCCGACAAACTGGAGTTGCAAGCGTGATGGATCGTCGCTTTGTGGAACTCCCCGTTACCATAGACCGAAAAACCATGGCCCAAGCCCTAGCAAAAAATCCCCGCTGGGTAGTGGTGAAGCAAGATTTCCGACCCATCTCCGTGATACAAGCCGCTGATGTGGCCCGGGCCTTAAGTGAAGAAAGCCTGGATCTTCTTGATCTCATGGAAATCCCCGCAGCCCGAGAAGATATCCGACCTATCCCCTTCCACGCAACACTCCAGGAAGCCCTGGAAATCCTCGATACCAGCCATGCCAACATGCTGTATGTCGAACGGCGCATAGGGCCTACCAGCACGCGAATTTATGGGGTATTAAGCCGGCAAGATATCGAGTCTTATTACGGCTAAATGTCAGCGGAAAACAGCATGGATTTTATTAACCTAGGGTTCTATTTTGGATTTCTTCTGCTGCGCATAAACTACGGCGATCCCGTAAATTATCGCAACACCAATTAAATCAATCCATAAGGCAGGGGGAGTAGCAATTACAAGGCCCATGAGGAAAAGAGGCCAACCGAGAATGGGGGAGAAAAAACGGTGAGTGAAAGGATTCCAATAACTTCCTAGCCCCTCAAGCGCACGAAGCACGGTATCGGGATGTTGCTTGGCGATTAGCGTAAGCAGACCCAACATGCTTAGAAAGATTCCCAATTTAGGCTCGAAGCCACCGGCTTCAGCGGTAAGGAGAATTCCACTGAGAAAAGTAACCCCAGCCGTCACGCCCGCAACTTGCTTTTCATGCTGCTGAAGGAATTTTATCGGGACCTGATTGCGGAGAAAATAGGCTCCCAGCAAAAAAACAGTGATTAAAAAAAGTAATGTGTACATCCCAGCACCGATAGATAAATTTGTTAATTTTAAAGATAGTGCTCAGCGAGCAGGGTTTCAACCCCTTTAATAGGGGCTCGTCGTGTCCCCACTGGTTCCACGTCCCTCTCGGCGCTTCCTTCACTTAGGGAATAAGGGAGAGAATAAAGCGAGTGCTTAACGCAAAGCCTTTAAAGCCGCGATGCGCTCTTCCAAAGGAGGGTGGGTACGAAACAGTTTGGTCAGGTGCTTTCTCATTCCCCCATTGATACCAAAGGCCCTCATCTCGGAAGGCAAATGTGAGGGCTCTGCAACACGCCCTAGACGCTCTAGAGCAGCGATCATCTTCTGCCGACCCGCTAAATTCGCTCCCCCCGCATCAGCGCGGAACTCGCGGTAGCGGCTAAACCAAAATACAATCATGGAAGCCAGAATACCAAATAGGATCTCGGCAATAATCGTAGTTATCCAGAAACCCATACCCGGTCCTGCATAGGCCTCTTCGCTGGGACGCAGGGCGCGATCTACCATATAGCCCACGATCCGGGCCAGAGCGATGACAAAGGTGTTGAGCACCCCTTGAATCAGAGCCAAAGTGACCATATCGCCGTTCGCCACGTGGCTTATCTCATGAGCTAATACGGCTTCTATCTCATCCTGCGTCATCTGCTCTAACAGACCTGTACTCACTGCGACCAAGGCATTATTACGGTTGCCACCAGTGGCAAAGGCATTAGGAGCTGGCGAAGTGTAAATCGCTACCTCTGGCATACCAATTCCTGCCCGTCTAGCCTGGGCCCGAACTGTTTCTACTAACCATTGCTCAGCCGAGTTTTTGGGCTGTTCGATAATCTGAGCGCCCGTAACACGCTTGGCAATCCACTTGGACAGGGCAAGTGAAATAAACGAGCCGCCCATCCCAAAAATGGCTGCAAAGATAAGCAAGCCAGTCATATCGATACCCGCCTGACTGAGGAAGCGATTGGCACCGAGTACATTAACAACAATGCCAAGCACTACTAGAATGGCTAAGTTAGTGAGCAGAAATAGCATCACGCGTTTCATGGGATCCTCTCGATAAAAAAGCTTACTACGTACTCCTGCAAACTGCCCGTGAGTGCAGGAGAATTCACGCCCATCATCCAGCACCCGGGAAGTTTATGAACGCGCTGACATTTCCTACTCTGCCTCTTTGCAGAACTGGATGATCACCGCTTCATTCGGCCGCAGTGTCATTGCTTCTGCCAACCTGTTTTTTCCCGGTGAAATTTCCTCTGTGGATAGCACCAACCGTGCCACACCCGTCTCCTTGGGCACTTGAAAACGGTGGTATTCCTGGCTCACATTGAGTGCCACCACAAAGGTGTCACTTTCGCCGTGGTAACGACGATAGGCCAGCAGCGGAGGGGTAACGGGAATAGGGTCGTACTCCCCGACACACAGTGCCGGGGCACTTTGCCGCAGAGCGATAAGGCGCCGGTAAAGCGAAAGCATGGACTGGGGGTCTGCGCGCTCCCGCTCGACATTGATTTCTTGAAAGTCCTTGGTGAGCGGCAACCAAGGCATGCCCTCACTAAAGCCCGCATTGCGCCCGGGAGTCCACGGCATCGGCGTGCGGTAGGCGTCGCGGCCAAGTCCTTTGCCGGGGCAGTTGAGTCCACGGGGGTCCATCACCTCCTCCGGTGCCATAGAGACATTCTCCATGCCAAGCTCATCCCCATAATACAGGGTCGGCGTCCCCCGCAGTGTGAGGAGTAAAACAGCCGCAGAACGCGCCTGCTGGCGGCCAATGCGGCTCGCCACCCGGGGCTGGTCATGATTGCCCAGCACCCAGTTCGGCCACTCATCTTCGGGCACGGAGGCTTCGTATTCATCAATCACTTCACGCAGGTGCGCGGCATCCCAAGGCGTGGAGAGCAAGTGGAAATTAAAAGGCAGCTGTGCCCCAGATTGCTCAAGGCCATAATACTTCACCAGATTAGCAATCGGCGCATAAACTTCAGCGATGAGCAGCCGCTCATCATACGCATTGATCACCTTCCGCATTTCCGCCACCACCTCATGGACCTCCGGTTGATCGGCCGAATAAGCAGGGATAAGGGCATTATAGGGGGAATGGGTAGCTGCATCATAATCGGGATTGGGCGGGTTGTCCCGGAGATGCTCATCTTTGATCATATGCCAAACCACATCCACCCGGAAACCGTCGACTCCTTTATCGAGCCAAAACCGCATCACCTCCGTCATCGCCTGGCGCACCTCGGGATGACGCCAGTTGAGGTCCGGTTGCCCGGGGAGAAAAGCATGGTAATAATATTGGCCGCTTGGCGCATGCCAGGTCCAGGCACTCCCACCGAATTCACTGAGCCAGTTGTTGGGAGGGCCACCCCCTGGCGCAGGATCAGCCCATAAATACCAATCCCGCTTGGCGCTCGTGCGTGACTGACAAGCCTCTTTGAACCACGGGTGCTGATCCGAGGTGTGATTGGGCACGAAATCCAAAATAAGTTTGATACCTCGCTGGTGGACTTCCGCGAGAAGACGCTCGAAATCCCTGAGGGTGCCAAACAGGGGATGGATGGCGGTGTAATCGCTGATATCATAACCGAAGTCTTTCATCGGCGAAGGATAAATGGGTGAAATCCAAATCCCATTGACGCCTAGCCATTCCAAATAGTCGAGACGCTGGCGAATACCCTCTAAATCACCTACCCCGTCGCCATCAGCATCGAAGAAAGATCGTGGATAAATCTGGTAGACAATTCCCCTCTGCCACCATAAATAATCATCCTGCGAACGAACCACCTATATTTTTCCTCCCTTTATCTCACGGCGTTTGGGTCAGCTGGGGTTTTCAGTTTCCTGGTACCGTGGCTTGCTCCTGCAAAAACTACCCTTGGTATTGGATATAGCCCATTATCAGGAAAGTCACAAGGAATGGGGTTAAATGCAGAGAGTGAAGGATTCTGAGAAGGTCAGCCCCTGAAATCAGCCTCACCTAGGGGCCTGCAATGAGTATTGCCCCTTTAAATCAATTATCTTCGTTGGGTGGAGCTAATGCACTCTGGCTGGTTTTAGATCTGGCTTTCTCAACCAATAATTGAGTAGCCAATGTATTGTTCTCCTCCGCTCTGCTTTTCAAAGAGGGCAGTGCGCGCCGTATTCTAGCTTGCAAGGAGCGGCGCCGATCCCATGATTGATCGAGATGAGCGATCAAACGACCTGCATTGACCAGCTTAAATGGGGGCGTTTCAATATCCAAATCTTCCAAAAATCCGCCCACTTTGGAGGAATAAGGCAAAGCAACGAAAGGTATCCCCTGTAATGCAGCAAAGATGAGGAAATGCAGCCGCATACCGACCGCAAATGAGAAATAGCTCATCAAGGACAGCATTTGCCCGGGAGTGTATTCGCCTTTTAATACTGTTGCCCTCGGGGCACGCAGCATCTGAGCAATGACCGCATGGGCATGTTGCACATCCAAGACCTGCCGCTCCATAGGAATAAACACCACATCTGCATCAAAGCGATCAACCATGAAATCAGCCGCATTTGCTAACAGGGCATGATAGACCTTCTGGTCAATATCCGGTGCTGCTACTCCGGGTTCACGCACGGACATACCGACGATACGATGTCTTCCGGCTAAGCCTTCATTTTTTAATGCACCCCCCGCAAGAGGCTCGGGCACCGCCAGCAGGGCGGGATCGGCGGTGACGATAATCTCGCGATAAACGCCTACTTCTTCTAATAAATACCTCGCCTTTTTTTCCCGCACGGTGACAATGGCCGCCTGATTTAAATTGTCTCGTACCAGTTTTTGTGCACTCGGATCATGCAATGGTCCAGCACTTACTGCATACACCATCACAGGCACTCCCAATTCATGGGCCAGTGCCACTTCCCTCAAATAGATCTTAGCCTCCGCATCGAACAAAATCCCCCCACCGCCAAGTAGGAACAAATCAAGGCGCTGAATTTCTGGCAATACTTCGTCCCGCGATAATTTGCGCACGGGAATTGCCCGCTCCACTTTCTGGCGCTTTAGGGTATCTTCGGGATCTCTAGAGAAAACGGTAATCTCTACGGGCACAGTGCGGCGCAACTCACTCACCATAACCTGTAGTATGGCTTCATCCCCAAGGTTCAAACCACCATAAGAGCCGGATATGCCTACTTTAAACATTACCTTAAACCGTTTTAACCGCAGCTTGCGTGAAATAGCGGACTAGTTCATGGTTAATATAGCTATATTTCCTGGGACTGATAATTACTGCGCAAAGTCTCTTCCTATGGAATGCAAAAAACCCCAGGGAAGAAATTACCCATAGAACCTTTCCCCAGAATAATGGCGAGAAATCGATTAGAATACCTCGTAATACTGAAAGCGAAAGCGGAAATGGCAGCTATGCTGTCAAAGGAAGCTCTTTACTTATCGCTATGATTACCAACGCAAATAGACCCAATCCACCCCATTCAGCCGAGGAGGGCACTTCACTGGTGCGGCCTAATCTAGACCGGCGACTTTTGGCCGAAGCGGTTCGGTTCCATGAGGAAGCCCAAGGACCTTCCCTCAATGAGGACCAAGCCGATACTGTAGGTCGAAAAACAGGAGGGAATCTGGAACAGCGAATTATTGCTCGCGCCCAATCCCTGTCCATCGCCCCATCCTTGCAAGAGGCTTTGCATCAACTGCATAGCGCCTTCGCCTTAGCCACTGTCATCGGCTTGGTGCTCGCCATCTTCGCCGGAGCAACGACGGCGAGGATGGCCCTGGGATCGGAGACCGAAGGGCCCGTCAATTTCTTCTGGGTACTCGGTAGTATCCTCGGCGTAAATACTATCGCTCTCATCGCCTGGATAACCTTGATATTTATTCAGCCGGGTATCACCACTACCGGGTCATTGGGCGCCGCTGCTTTTGCCCTAGGACGGCGGCTTAATTATTGGCTGCACAAAGGGCCACCCCATGTGGCTGCAGCTCAAGCGGTTGGTTCAGTATACGCCCGTAGCCCTATTGGCCGTTGGACCCTGAGCGCTGTCAGCCATGCCATATGGCTCGCCTTTCTCGTCAGCAGCCTGGTGTTAGCTATTTTTCTTCTAAGCATTAAAGAATACAGCTTTGCTTGGGAAACAACGATCTTATCTGACCGCACCTACGTCGCGTTAACACGGACCCTGGCCAGTGTGCCCGAGGCCTTAGGATTTACCACCCCCGATACCGACCAGATTGTGGCCAGCCATTGGACAGGAACAGGGGATTTTTCTCCCGAGGCCCGAGAGGCCTGGTCAGGATTGCTGGCAGGATCTATCATTGCTTACGGTATCTTGCCGCGGGCCTTACTGCTGTTATTAAGCTTGCTGCTGCGTTGGCAGGCAGGACGACACTTTAGGCTAGATACCAGTCGGCCAGGCTATTCCCGCCTGCGGAACCGGTTGATGCCCGTCTCCCGAACTATCGGCATCATTGATACTGAAGAAACTCCCGAGACCGCCTATGGGGAGGAGACACTCAAAGATGAAGCCCTATTAGCTCAAACCACTGGCCCCATCGCTATTCTCGGACTTGAAATCGACCCCCCCCAATCGGATTGGCCTCCTCCCCTGGAAGGCATTGACTGGCTGGATCTGGGCTTTGTGGACGATCGTAGTCAGCGGCACCACGCCCTCGAGAGAATCCTATCGGCACTCCAAAAGCCCCGCCTCATTGTGGTCGTGTGCTCCCTCACGGCAACGCCGGACCGGGGAACCCGGGCCTTTGTCCATGAGCTGCAGCATACCAGCCATCTTCCCGTCATTATTGTCCTGACAGAAGGTCAACATTTACGCAATAGGGGCGATGGTAAGCAAGTGGCCCAACGCCTTGCCGATTGGCGCCAAATCGCTGCCGAGGCTAAGGTAAAAAATGAACGAGTTATGGAAGTAGATCTCGATCACCTAACCGATGTCAGTCGCACTAAGTTGGCTAAGCGATTGGGAATCAAACCGAGCACTTTGGTAACCCAGCGTCGTGTTGAAAAGGCTTTTGCAGTTATTCTTGAACATCTAAATCACTGGACTCAGGAGCCCAATGCTAGCGAGCAGGCCGAACTGCACCGCCAAATCGCACAACTTTATCGCGGCGAACGCCAGTCCTGGCAAGCGCTATTACAAACCAAGGCCCAGGAGGGCGGCAATCAAGTGGCTCAGCTCCAAACCAGCGCGTCCCGCATGATGGATCTGCTGCCCGACCGGCTGCGCCGGAGTTCCAAGTGGTTGGCTGCGGGTGCCCTCACGGGTGCGATGGGCTGCGTGGCAGCCTCTACCTTAGTTACTCCCGCAGCTATTGCGGCCTTACCCGCTTGGGTTGGACTGGGAGCTGCTATCTCAGCGGCTCTGCAGCCCCTTATGCCGAAACGGGAAAACGTCATCGCACCGGAGCGGATTGATCTCACCGAGGCGGTGAATAGTGCGGCCCTGTTTGCGATTGTGTTGGAGCTGCAGGGGCGCGATGAGGCGACTATCACGCGAATTATCGATCAGGTGGCTATCGAAAACGAGCCACCCCCGATTGCTAATCCAGCCGCTGCGCGCACTTGGCTGGATACGCTGCGCCAGCGACTGGATCTAGCCTTAGCCAGGGAGAGAGGGGCGTGACGCTGCCGGTGCTCAAGACCGCGGTAGTGGGCCATACCAACACCGGTAAAACTTCGCTGCTACGCACACTGACCCGAGATGCTAACTTCGGCGAGGTATCTAACCGGCACGCCACCACCCGCCATGTGGAAGGCGCCTCTCTGCTTGTGGAGGGAGTTCCCCTTATCGAACTTTACGATACACCCGGTTTAGAAGATTCCATCGGTCTACTAGAACACCTAGAGTCTCTAAAAACAGACCGCTACACTGCTTGGATCGAAGTGTTGCACCAATTCCTCGATAGCCCGGCAGCACACGGCGAGTTCGAGCAAGAAGCCAAAGCCCTCCACCAGGTGTTAGCCAGCGATATCGCATTATATGTGATCGATGCCCGAGACCGGGTGCGAGGCAAACACCGAGATGAATTGGAAATTCTGGGGCGTACTGCCAAGCCCGTCGTACCGGTGCTCAACTTTGTGGTCAGCCCCGAAGCTAGGACGCAAGAGTGGCGGGAGCATTTAAGCCGGGTCAACATGCATGCGGTGGTGGAGTTCGATACGGTCGTCTTCAATGAACTGGGAGAACGGCGGCTATTCGAAAAAATGCAGACCTTATCGGATCAGTTCTACCCAACCTTGGAAGCTGTGATTCAGGACCGGGTCCGCCAACGGGCGAATTTGATCCGTGCTTCGGCAGACCTGGTAGCCGATCTACTAATTGATGTCGCTGCCTATATGATCACGATTCCCGCCGATACCCAGAGATCCGTAACTGCTATGGAGTCTCTCAAACAGGCTGTGCGTAAGCGGGAACAACAATGTGTCGATGATTTGCTGGAGCTATTTCGGTTTCGAACCGATGATTACGAATCTGATATCTTGCCTATTGAAGAAGGACAATGGGGACTCGATCTGTTTAGCCCGGCCTCTTTAAAGCAATTCGGTATCAGGGCCGGCAGTGGTGCAGCCGCGGGTGGAATGGCAGGTTTAGCCGTTGATGCTATGACAGGAGGACTTAGTCTAGGTGCCGCCGCCGCTTTAGGCGCTGCCTTGGGGGCTTTATGGAGCGGGTCCCGGACCCATGGTAAGCGCCTGGCTGACCGGCTGCGGGGGTTCACTGAACTGCGTGTCAACGAGGCAACGCTACGTTTGCTAGCCGTCCGCCAGATCGACCTGGTCCAGGCCTTACTGCGACGGGGCCACGCCAGTCAGGAAAAGATCCACTTAAGCGCTAAAAGTGAAGTCGGCAAAAAGGTCTGGATGGCTCAGAAACTGCCCGACTCACTTGAGCAGGCACGGCTCAATCCCTCCTGGTCACGCTTAGGAAATCCCGATCCCACAGCCATCAACATGGCCTCCAGCCGATTAGCCGCTAAAGAGGAATTGGCTGGAATCGTGGAGACCGGCTTAGTGGAGTCTATGGGTGATCCCGCCCTGACAAACAATGGCCGGCGCTTGAATCCTCAGTATTCGGGTAACGCCTAAGCGTTTTTTACATCTCAAGGTTTATAAATACCACCTAGGCAATTATCGCTCGTCTACTATAGTTAATTAGTACACTACCAGACTTTAAAAGAAGGTACAGGGTAGGAAATATGGACGAAAGGAGGAAACGATGGCAAACGTTCCTTTTAAAGATAAAGACTATGATCTCGTCAGTACTATTTACCATGCTTCCCAAGGAGCCTCAATCTGCAATCAGTATGCTACCGATGCAGACAAAGAAGGCGACAGCGAAGCAGCCCAGTTCTTTAAAGAAGTTCAAGAGCAAAATATGAGGCTAGTGCAAAAGGGTAAAGACCTGCTTAAGAAACGGATATAACATCGCTGCTTAAATACCGCAGGCTACTTCTTATTACCATCCAAAAAGGGGCTTTTACGCCCCTTTTCCTTTTTTAGCGTGCAGCTACTAAATTTTTTTCTAGAATAACAGTAAAGCTTGCGGTATAGCCGTATTTCTATGAAATGCCTTATAGACCCACAGGAGGTGCTCTCATGGCATGGGCAGAAACACCCTACCGAGTTACTGAACATACAGCCGAGAAAATTAATTGGCGCATTGAGGAGGAAATGCGGGAGCGGTTAAATCACTATGCCCTCTATCCCGAGGGTATCAACCAACGGCTGCAGGAATTGGATGAAGAGTGGGATATTGAGCGTACTTTGGAGGCCAATGCTGCTAGCTTCTCCCTGGCGGGGTTGACGCTGGGGTTAGCAGTGAACCGCAAATTTCTGCTATTACCGCTGGCGGTATCGGCTTTTCTTTTGCAGCACGCTATTCAGGGCTGGTGTCCACCGCTACCGCTGTTCCGCCGCCTAGGCGTACGCACCCAGCACGAGATAGAAACCGAGCGCACTGCATTGAAGATCCTACGCGGTGATTTTGATGAAATCAGTCATGAAGACCACCCCGCTACGGCGGTAAATACCGTGCAAAGGTAAAGGTAACAGGGGCCTGAAAGTGGGATATTGTCTCCCTTGGAAATTTAGGGGAAACGGGGGCAATTCACCGGAACACCACATCATGTGCAATGCCTCAGGAGAATGAATAATGGTTAAAAAGGGAGCACGAATGTTTTTTGCCGGTAGCGTTTTTATCACTCTTGAAACAGGATGTACAGACAGCGATACGGTGGGACCGGCCGTAGAGGCGGAAGGACAACCTGAAAGTACCAAAACAAAGGTGCTAGAAGCGGGAGCCGGAGTTCTGCAACGTGATGCGCCTACGGACAAGCTCAATATTTATCTTGTTGGCTTTCATCCGCTGAAAAATGATCCCCAACACCAATTCGAGGCGCACCATTTCTGCCAGCAGGTTAACGAAGATTTCATGCAATGCGTCCTTTACGATGGCAACACATCCGATGCTAATCTTAATGGTATCGAATACATTATCTCCGAGCGTTTGTTCGACAGCCTGCCTGAGGAGGAGCAGCAGTATTGGCATCCCCATAACGGGGAAATCCTCTCAGGTCAACTTGTTGCTCCCAATCTGCCCGAAGTAGCAGATAAAGAGTTGATGCAAAGCAAAATGAACAGCTATGGTAAAACTTGGCACACGTGGAATGTCACCTACGGCAACGAGTCCAACGATCGACTGCCGCTTGGCGAGCCGGCACTTGGCTGGTCTTTCAACCGTTTCGGTGAGGCTCAGCCAGGGCTACTGGAAAACCGCGATCGACGAATGGGTATCAGCACCGAGGAGCGGCGGCGCCAGCGTCAGGATCTCATCCCACTTGCCCACCCCCAGGCAGGGGTCGATGCGCTCAAGGGCGCTTTCGAAAGACCGACCAAACCCATTCCGGACGTAGTAGACAAATCCACATCTGCCGCCTCTGATCTAAAGAAAAGACCCAACCCCTAACTTGCCCTCCTGGAGGAAACTTTTATGGCCGATGTGATATCTGCTAAATCGGAGCCCTACTGGGTAGCCACGGCGCCAAGTTCTTCCTTTCAACCCCTTAAAGAGGAACTCTCCGTCGATGTTGCCGTCATCGGGGGCGGCATTGTGGGAATTAGCGCAGCCGCCCTCGTAAAGCGCACTGGGCGAACGGTGGCCGTGCTAGAAGCACAGCGCGTCGGCACTCAAGTGACGGGGGGCTCCACGGCCAAGATCACTTCTCAACATCGATTAATTTACACGAATTTAATCAAAAATTTTGGCAAAGAAAATGCCCGCATCTACGCCCAATCCAATCAAGAGGCGATAGAGAAAATTGCCCAATTTATCGCAGAGTACCAAATTGAATGCGATTTCGAACGTCAGGCCGCCTATACCTATACCCAATCCAGAGATAAAGTCGCGGCTATCGAAAAGGAAGTGGAAGTGGCCGCTGAACTTGGGCTACCAGCCTCTTTGGTACGGGAGACATCACTGCCATTTCCCATTGAAGGTGCCATTTGCTTTGATCATCAAGCCCAGTTTAACCCCTGCAAATACCTAAAATCCATCGCTCAAGCCATTGCCGATGAGAGTTGCTATGTTTTTGAAGAAACACGGGTTTTAGATGTAAAGGAGGGCACTCCTTGCGAAATCATTACGGCCAGTGGAAAAGTAAAGGCTAAGGAAGTGATTGTCGCTACCCACATGCCGATCCTGGACCGGGGAGGATTTTTCAGCAAGGTTTATCCTCAGGCTCACTTGGCGCTCGCGGCACGCCTTGAGAACGACAGAGTACTGGAGGGCATGTTCATTAGCACTGATGAACCGACCCACTCCATCCGTACTGCCAATGATGAACAGGGCACTATCCTCATTGTAGTTGGGCCTAGCTTTAGACCCGGCCACGAGACCGATACCGCACAAGGATATAAGAATCTTGAAGCGTTTGTCCGTTCTCACTTTACTATCCGATCGGTAGAATACCGGTGGATGAATATGGATTACCATTCCATGGATGGTGTACCTTATATTGGTAAGCTCCTGCCAACCACCAAACACATCTACGTGGCCACCGGGTTTAATGCCTGGGGCATTACCAATGGCACCGTCGCCGCTCTGATTCTATCGGACGCCGTTCTGGGTAAATCAAATCTCTGGGCTGAATTCTATGACGCCACCCGGCTCAAGCTGGCCGTCTCGGCAAAAAATTTTATTGAGCAAAACATCCATACCGCCAAAGATTTCATTCAAGATCGTCTGACCTCCTATCCGGACAAGTCCCCCTCCGACTTAGCACCAGGAGAAGGTTCACTCATGAAAGTCCAAGGTGAAAAGATAGCGGCTTATAAAGATCCCCAAGGCAAACTACACTTGCTCTCTCCGGTGTGTACCCATATGGGATGTCACGTGGCCTGGAATAATATGGAAAAAAGCTGGGACTGTTCTTGCCATGGCTCGCGCTTTCGCTACGATGGCACTGTCCTCCACGGACCGGCGGTTAGAGCTCTTGAGCCCAAATCAATCTCCTTGCCAGAGAAAGAATAATCAAGATGCCCGTTCAGATTAAAGCGCGGAGGCGATAGAGGCGGGATTTAAAAACTTCCATAACCCTGTTTCCTCTACCCACCGTTCGCCTCCGCAATGATTCGGGTTGAAAGAGAGTAGCGAGCAGGTGTAGTGACTACAGCGCTGTTTGCACTTTTAAGAAGCCGTTACCCTATGTATCACGCTGGCTGCTGCTGCAAGAACATTGTTCATGTTCGCAACCTTGGCCCCTAGCACAAGCCTCGCTGCAGTATAGCCGTTCGTTTTTCTTCACAGCTTGCTCAGCAGTAACAACACATAAGCACGAATCATAGGCACATTTCATCGTCGGACTCTGGGTTTCAGTATTCATTTCCTTTCTCTACCTAGTCTCCTCTTTATAGAAGTAAGAAGCACAGGGCAAAAAATAGTCAAATTAGACGATTGTTAATAACTTTATTGCTCTGCCTCATTTTTCTTTTCATCTGGCATAGTGACCTCCACATCGGGCACGGTGACGGTTTTCTCTTCTTTCTCCACCTCTACCTCAGGCACTTCTATCTGCTTTTCCTCTGTACCCACGTCAACATCCGCTGTATCAACATCGTATTCTGGCATTTGACCAGGCTCTGTTTTAACATCCATATCAACTTCTGGCATTTTACCCTCTTGCGTTTCTTCAACCTCGCAACCAACAAGTAAGAGCGCAAGTGCCAAGAAAAATGCATTGAAACTCAGATTCTTGTAATCCATAGTGTCTCCCATTCGCTTGATTTTCCTACATCCTGGAAACAAGTATTGTGGTAATCTCTCCCTTGCTCCCGCCACAGTACTCCTATCTTTAATTAAAGACTTATCTTGAATAGTAGTACAGGCTAAACATGCCTGCCTGAATATTTAACCTGTTAGACCTATGAGAGAGAAGAAGGATCAGATGGCCAAAAGCTTTAGTGGGGTTGGGGGTTACTGCTTATCTTGCCTTACCTGGGGGCTTTCCTAGGCTTGCTCTCTGCCGTATCAATTCATTTTGCACTTCCTTAGCAGGCACATCCCTAGGCACTAACCGCTTATGCGCGGCCAAGGCCGCACAAACCCCAGCCCCTTGGCCTGTGGCCATGGCAATAGGCATAACGCGGTAGGAGGATAGCGCTTCGTGGGTTCCCGAAATACAACGGCCGGCCACTAATATCCCCTCCACTTGCTGGGGAATAAGACAGCGTAGGGGAATATCATAAAATTCGCCCGGAGGGAGCCTTTTAAGTACCGTACCCGGACCCGTCGGATTATGAATATCCACTGGGTAAGTGCTACGGGCAATAGCATCATCAAATTTTCGCGCCTGCAAAACATCATCAACGGTAAGTTCGTATTCGCCTTGTATCCGCCGCGTCTCGCGGACTCCCACCGTCGTTCCTGTTTGTACCGCATAGGCTTTTTCAAAGCCGGGCACATAGTGGCGGAAAAAAGCCATGATCTGGCGCAGTTGCCGCCGCCCTTCCCATTCCGCATAGGCCAAATCCCAAACGTCAGTACCCCAAACGCGGGTGATGCGGGTCATGTTGACGGCAATCTCTCGCTCATGGGGCGTGGCAAAAAACAAAGCCTCTTCACGCGGCAGATCAAGTTCGCCCGATTCCGTGGCCTTCTTCACCAAATCCCAAAGGCCATGCACCCCACGCCACTGATCGGGATGCTCCCGCACATAATTTTCAAACGCGCTACGCTCAAAGTCCACCATACGACACATTAAAGTCATCGGCTGCACCAGATTGTCATCCTCGCGACCAATAGTAAAAGGCGCCCCAGCATGAGCGGCAATATCCCCATCGCCGGTGCAATCGATGAAGATGCGCGCTTTAATCACTAGCGGACCTGATTTGGTTTCAAATACCACACCGTCCAAATTGCTGTCGCCTATCACGTCAGTGGCTAAAGCATGGAATAAAAACTGCACCCCCGCCTGATCCAACATCTCTAAGGCGATAAATTTAAATATTTCAGGATCAAAGGGCACCACGTAGCCTGTTTCTAAAGAGGGGGAAATGGCTCCTCCCGCTGCTATCAACCGCTGAAGAAAATCCGCTACGGTACCGGCAATCACCGGATCACCCGGCCCATGATCAGTAGGCAATAGGGTGGCTACGCCTGCCTTTTCCTTGGCGGGATGTTGGGTATGAAAGGACATCAGCGGCATGACTAAGGCCGCCGTTGCATTGCCTCCCAAAAAGCCATAACGCTCAACCAGGATCACTTCAGCTCCCGCTTGAGCGGCGCCCATGGCAGCGCCAATACCGGCTGGTCCGCCACCAACCACAAGCACATCTGTTTCTGCAGCTATTCTCGCAGTTCGAGCGGGGATTTCTATTTTTGGTAGCAATAAAGGACGGCTGAGTACAGGCACAACTTAGCTCCTTAGCCTCGAGTCTTCGAGTAGATCAACTTCCCTGCGGGGATACCCACCAATGATGCGATCCTGATGTTCAGGGCGTGCTGTTTCAATAGAGAGGGCTAGAATCAGCTCACTCGCCCATCGCCGCCGCTGTCTGACCGGCACCAAATAGCGGATGGTGCAGTTGGTCCACGCCTCTGCCAACGAGAAATACACTTGCGGTTCGTCTTCCACATCGAATGCCAACCGCTCGCGCTCTAACAAGCGCCGATACTCGGCGGCAGGTTTACGCATCACCGGGCCAACAACTTCCCGGGCGACGCGCCGGAAGATCTCGACGGTGTAGGCGAGATCACTCTCATTGGCGATGGCGAACGCCACTTCATCCCACACATAGGGAAAATCGCGGCTGTAGTTGATGATATTCGAGCGGAGAATTTCCCAATTCGGAAAAGTAATAAAAGCTCCCGTCGGTTGTGCACCAGCTACGTGCTTATCAGGCCCACCTGCCTCCCAGACGGTGGTCGTTAAAATGTCAATGCGGTATACATCACCAAAGACCTCGCCAACGGCAATGCGGTCCCCCGGCCGATAATAGTCTCGCAATGCATTAAGCACCCAGCCGGTAAAACTTTCAATCGGCGTTTGCAGCGCCCACGAAAGCGCCAGCCCAGCCAACCCCACCGATCCCACCAAGGCTCTCGGATCACCCGCAACAACACTGAGACCTGCGCCAATGGCGATTAAGAAAAAAGCGATGCGCACCAGTGCTGCAATCGCTTCACTACGTTCCCACCCCCGAAGAAACCTATGGGTAACGGCGCGAAAGGCCTTGCCTAACAGCCAAGCTGCCACGAGGAACAACAAGGCGATCAGAATTTTCGGCAACAACCCGTAAAAAACGCTTAGAAAATCACGGATAGTGGTGGTCGCCTCCTCCAGCGAGGCCTCCGGATCCGCCTTAATAGGTTGTTTAACCGCCGACTCATTGGGCGCGGGGGCTGTCTTAGTGCTATTCGGCTCTTGGCCAGCCGTTTCCTCCACACCGCCGAACAGCAACAGCAGCACTGCGGTCAGCGCAACGGCTAAAGCCGTTCCTTGCCGAAATTTTTTCAGTCGAGACCGCGCGCCGCGCTCATAAGCGCGGGCATTTACCTTTCTGCGTGGCGAATGCGCAGCTTTTCGTCGTGCCGGCGGCCTTAACCGAATCCGGCTTTTCATTGGTTTAGCTAGTCGCTTCCTTAGGCGTCGCGGCACGGATTGGTCCTAATGCTTTATTTCAAGTAAGACTAGCAGCTTGCTACTATGAAACAAGCATGCTTCGCCGATTACCACTGCCGAAGTAGGCTAGATTTTGCTGTACGGCAGGGGTTTAATGACTCGCCGACTTTGAGCCCCCTTATTGCCTTAACTCTGCCACTTGCTAAGATAAAATGAGTTCCACGAATGATTAGGAAGCTAAAACCCATGACCGAGCAATCGCAACTTGCGCCATCTGAGCGCTTTTATCGCGATACGTTGGTTAAACTGCAAGAGCATAATTATTCACAGTGCAGCTAGTGGACTGACGCCAGTCAATGATAACTGGTTTGAGCGTACGCCCCGAACAAAACTCTATGGTATTGAAGTGAGCTGTATCCGAGTCGAGGAACTGATTTGGTCTAAACTTTATGTACAGGACCGATACCGCTTTGACGGAGCGGAGGTTAATCATTTGCTGTTAAGGCAAGGACTGGAAACGTCTATCGCAACATATGGAACAACATTGGCAGCTTCTTTTGTCTGCATTAGTCAATTTTCAGTTCGTTTATCCAACAGACCGGGATATTGTCCCCGGCTGGCTAATCACGGAATTGCTTGATCGCTATAAGCAGCTGATGAAAATGCCATTGCCCTATCGTAAAGTCTGCCGAGGGCCGCTTTTGAGCCACTCTCAATATGAGATTGACCAACGTGAATGGGGCTATCTTGCCTAAAAATTAAAGAGGAGAAAACCATTGCGAGTTGCTGCCATAGGGGATATTCACCTAGACGAGCATCGCCGAGGAACAATGCAGCTACTTTTTTCCCAGATTTCGGAACAGGCCGATGTCCTGGTGCTTGCTGGAGATCTGACTAACCACGGGACGCCTGCTGAGGCTAAAGTGGTGGTAGAGGAGCTAGCTGGCTGCCAGATTCCCGTAGTTGCCGTCCTTGGAAACCATGATTACGAAAGTAATGCAGCAGATGAACTCCGAGACATTCTCAAATCTGCCCATATTAGCCTCCTCGACGAGGAATCCTTCATCCATGGAAACATCGGTTTTGTAGGCCTTAAAGGGTTTATGGGCGGATTCGGCCGCTATATTTTGACCCCTTTCGGGGAGCTCGACATTAAACGCTTTGTTCAAGTAACCGTGGATGACGCCCTCCACTTGGAAGGCATGCTCTCCAATTTGGAAACCGATCGGAAAATCGTCGTGCTCCATTATGCGCCAATTCCAGACACAGTGATAGGCGAGCCGCCGGAAATCTTTCCTTTTCTCGGTTGCTCACGCCTGTCCCATCCGATTGATAATTTCCAGGTCGATGCTGTCTTCCACGGCCACGCTCACCATGGAACACCTGCTGCTAAAACAGCAGCAGGTGTTCCCGTATACAATGTCGCCTATCCTCTCATGGCTAAGCACTTTCCCGATCAACCCTACCGGCTGGTTGAAGTATAAAACTCTCCAGTTTATCTTGGCATACTTCTTCTGGATTGGACTTTCGTCAGGGGTGGGTAGCCGCTTCACCCAGGTGAGAAATGCACTCAGGATTATCTCGCTTTTCCTAAATCGCCGTTATGTTAAGAGAGGCGACTGAATGGGATCCTGGCAACTCCTCTTTAAAACTGCTTGGAAAACCGGCCTCCCGGTGGATGCCTGGGAGGTCGATGCACACCTTGGATACTATACCCGCCGTCTGCTGGTAAACCAACTCCATACGGATGTGGTGGAAAATGCTCGAAATACCGGTTATACCCGAATTTGGCTCATAGGTATTTCTCTCGGCGGACTCGGCTCTCTTCTCTATGCCCGTGAGCACCCTGAGGCGATAAGCGGTATGGTTGTGCTCGCGCCTTTTCTCGGTAATTCATCACTGGTACGCGAGATCCGCAAGGCAGGCGGTGTTGCAAATTGGAAGCCAACAGCCGTTCAGCCCGGTGATTATCAGCGGCACTTATGGCAATGGTTGCAGGGTTATCTAAACCCACACACTGCACTACCGCGCCTTTACCTAGGCTTTGGGGAAAACGATAAATTCGCACCAAGCAATCGCTTATTAGCGGAAATTCTTCCTAGAGAACAGGTTTTCATCGCTTCAGGTGGGCACAATTGGCCTACCTGGAAGCACTTGTGGCAACGAATTCTTGCAGCAGGATTTTTTAGATGACCCACGACTTCCAGCATAGCGCTGACGGTGAACATAAGGCTCACCTCATTGAATTGGGATGGCTTATTATCAATCCGCTAGAGCCCGTGGAAGAGGACTCCATTTCTCAAGGGCGGACTCGAATGCTGCAATATCTGCAGTATCAATTTCCTCAATTTGAGTGGCGGATGCCCGTTATCAAGCGAGCAGAACCCCCTCAAGACACGCTGGAGGCACCGGCAGACTTATTACAAAAAGGCATACATGAACGGGAAATCCGGCACTGGGACTATGCCTTTGTGGTCACCCGCGCTGATTTAAAAAGCTATTACAAACCCTATGCTCTGGCCATCTCCTCCCGGGCAGTCAGTGTCGCCGTACTTTCTACTGCGCGGCTCTCCTTTCAGTCGACTGCGGATAAAGATAACGCCTTAATGGCTCAGCAGATCTTCGCCCTGGGGATGCACCTATTAGGTGATTTAAATGATCTTCCCCATGAAAATGATCCCCAAGGATTTATGTATCCCCCTCAAGCCATTGACGATCTGGACCAGATGAATAGCTACTCGCAAAAAGAACAAGATCAGCTTGCGGAGGCCTTCTCGGAGGTGGCCGACATTCGCTTGGAGGAACAATCTCAGGCAAGCAAAACTCGGCCCTCACTGTTCTATCTTAAAGTCCTCTGGAATAGTAGCGGCGATATTGCCAACGCTGTTATTCAAGCCAAACCTTGGGAATTTCCTTTTCGCTTAAGCCGCTTAACGGCGGCAGCCCTTTCCACTTTACTGATCCTGATAATTACCGCCGAAGTATGGGAACTAGGAATGAGTCAACCGCCGCCTCTGGTCGCTGGACTCTCCTTTGTGGCCTTGATTGGCACAAGCCTTTTTATTCTAAAACGACAACGGTTATTGTTGCGCCGTAGCAAGCGAAGGTTAACTGAGCAGGCGGTGATTACAAATGTTGCGATTACCATCGTTGTGGTATTGGGTATGATGACCACTTACCTCATGTTATTTTCATTAGCGCTATTTTTAGGCATGGTTTTCTATAACCCAACTCTCCTCCAAGGATGGGTCGCTTCCCTGGAGGGCCATATTTACCTCCAGCATTATTTAGTACTTGCCGGATTTATCGCCTCATTAGGGATACTGATGGGTTCACTGGGCGCATCCTTTGAAGGCCAGCGTTATTTTCGTCATGTGACCTACGTAGATGAGGAAATTTAAGGTTGGCTGTCTTTTTTCCTAAGCCCTTCCCCACGTTGGCGCTTGATGAACAAAATAAAGGCGGCCGGCACATGGACTGCGCCAAAACCGTTAAGAAAAGCTAAAAGAGGAAAAATCCCTTCCGCTTCTTGGTAACGGTCTACCGAAATAATTCCTATCCCCACGCCAATCACTCCTAGGATTAGACGCGTTACCCAACTCTGAGCAGCATTGGCGGTATGAAAGGGTATACGATATTGGGCATAGACTGCTGCGCCTAGCATGATCAAAGTCCAAATAAAGGTTCCTATCATTTCCATGCTACCCCATTCCTCTTACTACCCACTTTGCATTTGATCTCTTTCATTTCGTGTTTCCAAGCAATTTTAGGCGTTTTTCTAGGTTTTATTTGCTTTTTAAGGATAACTTAGGGATAACCCTTATTGTAATAGCTGTAAAAGAACTCTTAATTCTAAATTAAAGAAGGGGACCCTGTTCTAAAGATCTGCCATAGACGCTCTTCCAAAGTCCCTGTCATGTCAGTACCTATGAATAAAATATGAAGTGTTTTAGGAGTACGTCAAAACCTTCACTGAGATACTTATCCTATTGGGAGATCCATCATGACAATCAGTTCAACCTACACTCCAGCTTCCTCCCACGCGATAAGAGTACCGGTTGAAGAATCGAGTGCTGTGAATGTGGGCCAAACGGAGCGCCTACTCTCTACGTTTGGCGGAGGATTTCTGGCATACAAAGGCTTGCAAGCCCGGAGTAAAGGCGGAATTTTGTTGACACTGATGGGCGGCGCACTGATTTATCGAGGGATCACCGGCCATTGCCCCGCTTACCAGTCGTTAAATATCGACACCTCTGAACCGGAAGAAAAGATTTCTCCCATTGAAATTCACGAAACACTTACTATTAATAAACCACGCGCCGAAGTCTACGAATTCTGGAATCATCTGGAAAATCTACCCCAGGTGATGCACCACCTTCAATCTGTAACCACCACCACAGATAAATACTCCCATTGGGTAGCCCGTGCGCCTAAGGGCCTCACCACCCTCGAATGGGATGCAGAGATTATCGAGGTACGGGAAAATGAACTTATAGCCTGGCAATCGCTGCCGGACGCCGATGTAAACAATGCGGGCATTATCCGCTTCCAGGATGCACCGGGTGGACGCGGTACTGAAGTGCATATAAATATTATATATCGCCCTCCTGCAAGTGTAATTGGTACTGCCCTGGCACGACTGCTCAACCCCATCACCTCACAAGTAATCAAAGAAGATATACGCCGTTTCAAAAGCCTGATGGAAACCGGCGAGATACCCACCACCGAAGGACAGCCCCAGGGCGGTAACCTCTAAAGCCATTAAGGAGCACCCTAATGAGAGCACTTTGCTGGTACAGTTCCCATGATGTACGAATTGAGACGGTGCCTGATCCAAAAATTCTAAATCCCCGAGATGCCATCCTTAAAATCACTTTAACGGCTATCTGCGGTTCGGATCTGCACTTGTATGACGGCTACATTCCCACTATGGAAAAAGGTGATATTCTCGGCCATGAGTGTATGGGCGAGGTGGTCGAGGTGGGAGCTAAGGTTAATAATCTTAAACCTGGGGATCGGGTAGTTGTCCCTTTTACCATCTCCTGCGGGAATTGCTACTTCTGCACCCACAGTGAATACTCTCTGTGCGACAACTCCAATCCTAATGCCTATATGGCTGAAAAGCTATTTGGTTATTCACCGGCCGGGCTATTTGGCTATTCCCATATGCTTGGTGGCTATGCCGGTGGTCAGGCCGAATATGTGCGCGTCCCCTTTGCGGATATCGGTCCCATCAAGATTCCTGAAGGCCTAACCGATGAGCAGGTTCTGTTCCTTTCGGATATTTTTCCTACCGGTTATCAAGCCGCTGAAAACTGTACCATTCGTCCTGGCGATACCATAGCAGTCTGGGGCTGCGGCCCAGTAGGCCAATTTGCAATTGTGAGCGCCTATCTGCTCGGTGCCAGCCGTGTCATCGCTATCGATCGTTTTCCGGAGCGCCTGGAAATGGCCAGAACCCAGGGCAAGGCGGAGGTGCTTAATTATGAAGAAAACGATGTCCTAACGGCGCTTAAAGACATGACGGGTGGACTCGGACCTGATGCCTGTATTGATGCGGTAGGTTTAGAATCTCACGGCTTCGGCATTGTTGGCTGGTATGATAAGGCCAAACAGGCTGTACGTCTGCAAACGGATCGACCCACTGCCCTGCGCGAAACCATCCAGGCCTGCCGCAAAGGCGGAACAGTTTCCATCCCTGGCGTCTATGGTGGCGTCATAGACAAGCTGCCTATGGGTGCAGCTTTTAATAAAGCACTAACCCTGAAGATGGGCCAAACCCATGTACAACGGTACCTGCCTAAATTGCTTGAGCATATCGAGCAAGGAGACCTCGATCCCTCCTTTGTGATTACTCATCAGCTAAACTTGGATGAGGCTCCTGACGCCTATGAGATCTTTAGAAACAAACAGCAGGAATGTATTAAGGTGGTATTACGGCCTTAGACCACCTTTTAACTGGATAAGCTGGCCACTATCAGAAAGCACCAAGAAAGAGCCATCAGGAGCAGCAGCCACATCCCGGAGGCGGCCAAATTTATTCTTCAACAGAAATTCCTCTTCAGTGACTTCCCCCTCGTCGCCCAATTTCAAGCGAAGCAGTGATTGGCCGCGAAGATTGGCCACAAACAGATCGCCCTTCCATTCTGGACACGAGAGGCTATTATGCACTGGATCAGTTTTATCTCAGGTCTGCTGATACTTTTATGCTTGGTTTTCGAAATTTTTTGGACCACTCTGGGCGAAGGAGGCGGGCCCTTAACGAACCGCATCACACAACTGCTCTGGCACCTTCTGCGCAGTCACCCTATACCCCATCGTTTACTCTCATTTTTTGGAATTCAAATTGTATTAGCCGTTATTGCTATCTGGATTTGTCTTCTGTGGCTTGGCTGGCTACTCGTCTTTTGGGGGAGTACTGAAGCTGTTATCAACAGCCAGACTCGCCTGCCCGCCGATTTCGGGGCCCGCGTTTACTTTACCGGCTTCACTATTTTTACCCTCGGAACAGGCGACTATGTCCCCCAAGGTAGCTTCTGGCAAGTGCTGACCGCTATCGCTTCCCTCAGCGGACTATTCCTGATAACTTTTACCATTACCTATCTAGTCCCGGTGGTGCAAGCGGCTGCGCACAAAAGGATGGTGGCACTGACACTTTTCAGCCTCGGTAGCACGCCACAAGCCATCCTAGCCAATACTTGGAATGGACGAGACTGGTCCACCTTGGAGCAGCATCTGACTACGTTGATGCCCGAATTGGCCACCTTGAAGCAACACTATGTCACTTACCCGGTGCTGAACTATTTTAATGCTTCTAACTCCTCCGAGGTTATCAGCCTGCGCCTAGCGGCATTGGACGAAGTGCTTACTATTCTTGCCTATGGCCTCAAAGAAGGGGAACAATGCTTCCCACACGGCTTGCTTCATCCTACTCGTCAATTGCTGTCGAGTTGCCTACAGGTTATGGCACGCGCTTACGCGCTCAAGCACCCCCAGAAAATTCCACCTTCACCGAATCTTTCTATCCTAGCCGATCACGGCATGCCCGTAATCACTCAAAAGCAGTTTCAATGCAATTTAGCCCAGTTAGAAAAGCGTCGCGCCCTTTGGCTGGCGCTGATACAAGAAACAGGTTGGTCCTGGCTCAAACAGCAACCCCATACTCACATTTGAAAGCAGCACATCTGTTTGTAATACAGTATCCTATACTGCTTCCTTTATAAAACAGCGCGTTGTGGTGTTTATATTAGGGAGCCCCTAGGGGGCCAATAAAATCAAACCTGAAAATCAACTTACCGCAGGGTTATGGCGACTGATAAGTTTATTGAACCGGCTCTTATCTCCCTCTGGTGATTGCTTCTCGATCACTAACGCAAGCTCTCTTTCCTCGAACTTATCAAACCACTGCTCCCAAGAGATGCCCTCAAGCGACTGCTCGCCGCTGTAGCCGGGAAAATCAATGCGAATCATCCCCACGTCATCGGTGTCTCCCGTACCTTTGACCCGAGCGGGGGTACCCCCTCGCTCTTCAGCCCACTTCTTAATCTTCTCATGGTCTGTCAGGACCATACTCTTCTGCGAGCCTGATGTCTTTGAACGTGCCATAATGCTGTCCCTCTTGCTAAAGCCAATGAGCTGCCGCAATCTACTGCTTCCCAGGGGGGTGAGCTATCCAATCAATGTCGCATACCGAGCGAAAAAGCTGCTAGAAAACTAACCCTTATAAGGCTAGCGAAGAAGCTGCCAAAAATCCAAGAAATCAATCCTACACTGGAGCAGTTTTGGCTGAATGACTCTGAAGAGTAACGGCAAAAGCAAGCGCTATCAGGTGCCCGAGATAGAATGCTTCTCTATTTACCGGCTACCATCATCCCTTGGATTAAAACGGAACCGGTGCGAATATTGCCCCGCTTTTCCACATCCGTACCCACGTCCTCTATCCCCAAGAACATATCCCGCAAATTGCTCGCGAGAGTAATTTCGCTCACCGGGAACTGAATCTCACCATTTTCTACCCAAAAGCCGGCCGCCCCATGGGAATAATCACCAGTCACTAAATTAACCCCCATGCCCATTAACTCGGTCACCAGGAAGCCACGGTTCATTTGCTTGAGGAGAGCAGGCTGATCCCGCTGGCCAGAATCGATGATAAGGTTATGAACCCCACCGGCATTCCCAGTCGTTTTCATTCCCAGTTTCCGTGCCTCATAGCTGCCTAGAACATAGCCTTGAAGCACACCGCCAATCACGATATCCCGGGCTTGGGTAGCCACTCCCTCATTGTCAAAGGCGGCACTACCCAGCGCCTTATGCAAGTGAGGCTGTTCGTGAATGTGGAGAAAAGAAGGAAAAACTTGCTTGCCCAGATGGTCAAGGAGAAAAGAGGACCGGCGATACAGAGCCCCACCCCGAATTGCGGCAACGAAATGGGCAAACAAACGGGACGCCACTTCCGCGGCAAACAGCACCGGCACAATGCCCGTCGGCAAGCGCCGCGGGTTAAGGCGGGCTACCGTACGTTGAGCCGCTTTGGTACCCACCGCTTCGGCAGACTCCAGTTCTCTCCAGTCCCGGGCCGTGGTGTACCAGTAATCCCGCTGCATTCCTGCTTCAGTCCGGGCCACCAGGGCGCAACTCAAACTATGTCGAGTGCTGGCATACCCCCCCAAAAAGCCATGGCTATTGGCATACACCCGATAGCCCTCCCGAGTAGAGAGATCCGCTCCCTCCGAGGTGACGATCCGATTGTCAAAGCCACGGCCCGCCTCCTCGCAGCGACGAGCCACGGCAATGGCCTCTTCCACACTCAATGCCCAAGGATGGCAGAGATCCAGATCCGGGATTTCCCGAGCCATCAGCTCGGGTTCGGCTAATCCCGCGCAAGCATCAGGAGCAGTATAGCGGGCAATACAGGCTGCCTCACGAACCGTCTCTTTCAGAGCTACAGCGCGCAAGTCAGAAGTGCTTGCCGAGCCTTTTCGGTGGCCGAAGTAGAGCGTCACGCTAAGCCGCTTATCATTGTGGTGCGCTACTGTTTCTACCTCGCCTAGGCGAACGCTTACCGAAAGACCAATTTGCGCACCAATCTCCACCTCGGCCGCTGTCGCCCCAAGTGTCTGGGCTTCATCCAGCACCTCTTCCGCCATTTGCTTCAAAGTAGCCGGCTCTCTATTCTCGGGCAAACTCATGAACTCTCCTGGTGCCAAATTCTCGGCAGGGGAAGTATCGCCATTGGCATGTCCACGCTAAGGTAAATTACAACTGGAGTTCAATTTCCTTATAGGCTTCCCCCTGTAACCGAAAGCCCCGCATCTCCAGCACCCCTTTCGTATTCAGGGAAATAATGAGATACAAAGCATCCGGATAAGCTGCCTGGGCCAGATCACTTTTTGAAGGCAAGGGGGGAGTCTCGGGATGGGAGTGGTAGATGCCAAATAACTCCTCCCCCCCCTCGCGCATACGACGCATAGCCTCGATCTGGCCTTGCGGGTCCATGAAAAACTGCCGTTGCGGGTCGGAAGCAATATTGTTTATCGGATAGCAGTTAGAGGGAATGCCATTACGGGCACCAATTAATCCACAGATTTCCCGCCGGGAACTCGCTTGTGCTTGATGCAGCAGTTGGTTAACCATAGTTCGCGGAAGCATTACTTCTGTCATTTGGCTAACTCCTGTGATCTATCTTAGAAATCATTACAGATAGGGCATTGGGGATCCCTGCGAATCCGGATCTCACGCCAACGCATCTCCAAGGCATCGAGCAACAACAATCGATCCTGCAGGCTTTGGCCTATACCCAACAGCAGCTTGAGAGTTTCCATGGCTTGAACACTCCCAATCATACCCAACAAGGGCGCGATTACTCCCGTTTGGGAACAGGTCTCTTCGCTTTCTTCTCCTTCACGAAAGAGGCAGTGGTAGCAGGCTCCGTCTGGTCGCCGGCTATCAAACACCGCCACCTGCCCTTCCATGCGGATGGCAGCACCCGAAACCAATGGCCGCCCTCTCTGAACGCAGGCGATATTTACGGCAAACCGGGTGGCAAAATTATCACTTCCATCCACTACCACATCTGCCTGAGCAACTGCTGCCTCTAAGTCCTCACCCTCCAGCCGATCAGCCACTACTCGCACCTCCACCTCCGGGTTCAAACCTTGGAGGCGACGACGGGCTGATTCTACTTTAGGTAAGCCAATAGCTTCGCTATCGTGCAGAATTTGTCGCTGTAAATTGGAGAGTTCTACCTGGTCAGGATCCACAAGAGTCAACTGCCCTACCCCCGCTCCAGCAAGATATAAGGCGACCGGTGAACCTAAACCGCCGACCCCGATCACTAAGACCCGGGCATTAAGCAGTTTTCGCTGGCCTGCAAGATCAATCTGAGGCAGCAAAATCTGACGGCTATAACGTAAAAGCTGCTGATCATTCATATTGCCACCGATAATGTGCCTGAAGCTTTCGGGTGAGATACTAGCATAATCCTAGAACGGCAGTGGGACGTGCCAAGTAGTAGGGCCACGACGCGACGGCACCGTGCCCCCCCCACAAAGAGGAGCAACCTCCCCAACCAGCCGCCAGTCGTGCAATCGGGCACGTAGCCGCGTCACCTCAATGGGAAAGCAGATCAGCGGCTAGAAAGTCACCATTCATAGCACCTCTCCTGTGCTTCCAAGCGCTCAACTGCCGTTTCCAGGATTATAGGCTACCTCCCGTGGGCATCGGAGCAGGCGAGAATGAAAATGAATAAGTTCCCCTTTATATTCCTAGTTGAGCTCCAGATAATTGTTGTCTATTATTGTACAAAACTTATACAACAATATTTATTATCATGGCAGATCACAGTCCAGACCCCAAAAACCCGCCAATACCTCCTCCCAAGTTCCAGGAGGAAACCCCAGAAGCCCTCTACCCCATTCGCGAGGTAGCCCTACGCACGGGGGCCAATCCGGTGACACTTCGCGCCTGGGAACGCCGTTATGGCCTCATCAAACCTCGCCGTACTCCCAAAGGACATCGTCTTTATTCCGAAGCGGACATCAACCTCGTCCACCGCATTATCACCCTCCTGAGCTCGGGTCTTGCGATTAGCCAAATTCGCCCTTTGCTAGAAAAACCGGAGGCTACCAGTGAAATGGGAGAGGCAATGGCCACGACTACTTGGAAAGAGCAAGCGGAAGCATTACTAGAGGCCATTCACTACTTCAATGAAAACGCTATTGACGCCATCTATCATAATACTTTTTCCCTCTACCCTACTGAACTCACGTTACGGCGGTTGCTTCAGCCTACCCTGGACAAACTGCGCCAAGACCGGGAACGCCTAGAACTCGGAGCCGCCGAAGAAGGTTTCTTCAAAAATTACCTGAAATACCGGTTAGGTGCACGAATTCAGCAGCAAAATCCACGCAATTCTGGTCCCAGGCTTCTTTTTGCCTGTTTGCCCAATGACCATAATGAAATGGAATTGCTGATTAATACTTTTGTTATTGTCAGCCACAACTACCGGGCGCTTCTACTGGGGGAGAACATCCCCTTAACCCAGATTGCCCAAGCCGCCAGTAAAGCAAGATTCCAGGGGGTAGTGCTGCAAGGGAACGTCGCTCCCACGCCCCATATCATCGAATCAGAGTTACCCGAACTTGTACAAAAACTTTCAATACCCCTATTTATTATGGGGCAAACCGCAGCTCGTTTTGAATATGAGATTAGCGCCCAAGGGGCCATTCCACTGCCTATGGATTTTCAACCCCTGCTGGAAAAACTCAATACCCAATTGGTGCATCAGGATTAGTCCCCACAAACAAATTAAACCGCTTGCTCTAAAGAGATATGCACAGGTGTCTAAACGATAGCATCAAGCCAAGAAACCAGGAGGTTCCTAACAGTTCCATTTTTTACAGACGGAAAATAATTTTGCTAAATAAGCCCAGCACTTACACCGGGGTACTTTGACTAAAAGGAGGTGCCCACTGACTAAAACCGCGCTCATTACAGGCGCAGCCGGCGGACTCGGACATAGCCTTGAAGAACGTCTGAGCGGTAAAGGTTGGCAACTTGCCCTTGTTTCCCGTGATTCGGATCGTCTCCAAAGCCTCGATAGGGGTGGAACGGCATTATACCTCACCGGAGATGTCTCCACTGCCCAGGGCGCTGAACAAATCATCACCGAATGCGTCGAATGCTGGGGTCACCCCCCCTGAAGCCCTCGCCCATTGCGCAGGCAGCACCCTGATTATCCCCCTACATCGACCCCCGGAGGAGCAATATCGGGCCTGCCTTGCCGCCAATCTGGATAGCGCTTTTTACACCCTGAAGGCTTGGATTCAGCTTGCCTGCACCATAAACAGGGAGGCACAGCGGTGCTCGTCAGCTCTGTAGCAGCCCGCATTGGGGTGGTTAACCATGAGGCCATTGCCGCAGCTAAAGCGGCAGTAGAGGGATTGGCTCGCTCTGCCGCGACCACTTATGCCAGCCACGGCATTCGGGTCAACGCCATCGCCCCCGGACTTCTGCGTAGTCCCGCCACGGAGCGGTTATTCATGGGGGGGAAAGCGGAAGCGCAAATCGCTGCCCAATATCCTCTGGGCCGCTATGGCAGCACCGAAGATGCCGCTGCTGCCATGGCCTGGCTGCTCTCCGATGAAGCCCAGTGGATCACCGGCCAAATTTTACCCGTGGACGGCGGCTTTTCTGCTTCCCGACCCTTAGTCCGTTAGCAATCCCCATGGCTCAGCCTACTGCTTTGGTCTGGTTCCGCCGCGACTTGCGATTAGGCGATAATCCGGCCTTAGCTGCGGCCTGCGCGCTAGGGGGACAAGTGATCCCTGTCTATCCAGATCCAGACTCAAATGGACAGGTGAGCTGAACTTACTGCCGGCGGCCAAGCCTACCTCCGGCAGCTTGGCTGGCGGGAGTTTGCCTACCACTTGCTCTACCACTTCCCGAAAACACCAGAGAAACCCTTACACGAGGGTTTTACCCATTTTCCCTGGGCCGAAGACTATGCTGAAGCCCTAACCGCCTGGTAACAAGGCAGAACAGGCATTCCCCTGGTGGACGCGGGGATGCGAGAGCTATGGCAAACCGGTTGGATGCATAACCGGGTGCGGATGATTGCCGCCTCCTTGCTGACCAAAAATTTGCAAATCCCGTGGCAAGAGGGGGAGCGTTGGTTCTGGGAAACCCTAGTCGATGCCGACCTGGCCAATAACACCCTAGGCTGGCAATGGGTGGCGGGATGTGGGGCCGATGCCGCCCCCTACTTCCGTGTTTTCAACCCGGTGCTCCAGGGTAAAAAATTTAATCCTGAAGGGAAATACGTACAACAATGGGTTCCTGAACTCCGGAAAATCTCCAAACAACATATCCATGAACCTTGGAAAGAGGCGAGGCAACCCCTCTCAACCCCCGGGAGTTCCAGTGGATATTATCCACTCCCCGGAAATGTTAGGGGTCAAGTCTTGATTTGTGCTTTACTACACATGATAACCTAAAATCCGCAGGTATGCACAGACGGCAATTTAAGTTCAAAGATAAGCTATCTTTCCCACAAGTAGCAAATACCCAAAATTATGTTTTATCGGCAGCCCTGATGATGCGACTAATACGCGAATAGTGAAGGCCAAAGTGTGCACCAATTTCCTTCATACTGTACCCACCACTAGCGTATGCCTGCACAATAGCGGTATCCCTATCATGATACTTTTTGGAAAAGTACTCTAAGGGTTTCGCCACCGGCCGTCTTTGGGCTGAGGGGATTTCGCTCAAATCCTGTTCAGAGTCCAGCTGCCGCTGCATCTTCTCCACAAAGGACGCCGACCCTAAATAGATTTGATTCTTAAGTTGCTCCCAGGGACTGGGTTGATTCTTCCCCTCGGAAACAAAAGCCCGGTAACGTTTTATCGCCTCTCCCTTGCGCCGGGAAAAAGCTGATAATATCCACTTACTGTGCAGCCACATCGGCCCTTTTCCCAGCCCTGCAGTAGCCCGATAACTGCTCCAGGGCCAGTCCTTTGCGCTTCGCGCCTTCCGAGCACGAACGGGATTAAGCACGATGTAGCGCGCCAGTTCTAATAAATAAGCTTTTTTTTGCACAAGAATGGCTTTATAGCGCCCCTGAAAAACATGCCCTACCCGTTTGTGCCTGGCATTAAAGCGCTGAGTGTAGACACCGTTAAGGTGGCGCATCCCCTTGGCCAGGTTGCCATCGGGCGTCTCGACCAAGAGGTGATAATGGTTATCCATCAAGCAATAGGCATGCAGGACCCAATTGAACCGCTCACATACCTCCCCCAGGACACCAAGATATATTTTTCGATCAGCATCATCCTGATAGATATCTTCCTTCCTGTCACCCCGGGAGGTCACATGATAGAGCGCACCAGAAAATTCAATACGTAAAGGACGAGCCATAAGACAAACATTACCACAAAATTTAACAAAAAGCAGCCAACAAGACCTGACCCTAAAATTCCTTCAATAGCCAATTGCTGAATTCGTGGCCAATGGGACCCCTCGATACCGCAAAGCACCTGCCATTCAGCACGTTCAACATCCACTTTCAGCAGGTCTACATCAAGTTCTGGACGCTCCGCAAGAAAGGTCGATAATCGTCGTATGGAAATATTCATATGCTGGGGCCGATCCCACACTTTTCTAACCAGCGCTCGGAATAAAGGACGACCGATGAGGCGTGCCCACCAACGGCTCTCAACTGCTCGGAACGCTACAAACATCTTATCCATTAGTTCGGAATCCAACTGACGAGGGTGAAGGGTAGAGTTTCCTGGCACTAAGGGGTAGTAACTCAACTCTCCCTCCCCATCGAAGTCAGCAACTCCCTCCAGAAACATTTCTACCGACTGACCTTGCAGGTTCTTCTTCAGAATCTCAAAGGTAGGAGGAGCTGGCTCAAAGCAGAAGATCCGAGCTTGCGGGTAAGTACGAAGCACGCGCCAGGCAAAGAGCCCTATATTGGCTCCTACATCCAGGACCACGGGCTTTTCCGGCAGAGGGTCGAGAGAGCCCAGATAGCAGTCCTCTTCAAAAATTTCTTGATAGATATAGTGGGCTTCAGCCGGGCTGGGAGCCAGAATCTATCGAAACGGATCAAACGAGGTATCTCTCAGTACATGTTACCTGCTCGCCGAACCTGCCAGGCCAGAGCAAGGGGGCGGAAGGGGGACTCCAAAAGAAGAACACAACTAAGTTTAGAGGCTCTAGATACCAATGAACAGATTACATGACCCACTATTGTCAATGGTAGTTGAAAATCGACACCCAGTAAGACCAACCCACCCCACCGAAATTAGACAGACGAAACAACATAATATAATGCGGAAGATGGGGACTCTTCCTATGCATAAACCTCCCATAACTTTGGCGTAAGAAAACCAGGTCCTCCTGGTGAATGTGCTCCAATATATCGCTCCCAAACCTACTGGCTAAGGGAAAAACCGTTGAGAGTCAAAATGTGCTTACAGTGCGGTTAAAGTGTGGTAAAGTGACGTTGCGTGTGGGATAGTGAGGATAGATGCGATAAGGGGGATCTATGGCCCTATCTGACGAATTAAAACAACGTACTCAGGCCCGTGGCGGCCAACGGGGCGATGGGCGGCAAGCATTTTTAGCTCAACGCCGTGAGATCGCCCGGGCGTTGAAAGACGGCTACCCGGCCAAAACCGTGTGGGCGCTGCTGCACGAGAAAGGAACCATGCCAGTCCAGTATCGGACCTTTATGGAATATGTGAACCGTTACCTCAAGGACTGCGAGCAGCCACAGCAGACACGTCCTTCTGAAAAACCGCCCTCACCGCCCCTGAACAAACCCAAGAAAGCAGTCAAACCAGCTAAAAAATCCTTGACCAAACGCTTTAAGTTTGACGCGAGAGGCAAAAGCAAAGAAGATCTCATTTAGGAGAGTACCCCATGGCACGAGCGCATTTTACCCTGCAAGGAAAAGGCGGCGTTGGCAAAAGTCTGGTCTCCGCGCTGATTGCCCAGCATCGCCAAGAAAATCACGTTCCCCTGATCTGTGTGGATACCGACCCGGTAAATGCCACTTTTTCCGGTTATACGGCTTTTTCGGTCAAGCGGATAGAGTTATTAAAAGAGAACACGATTGATGAGCGGGAATTTGATCGGCTCATGGAACTCATCGCGGAAAACCGGGATGCGGAAGTAGTCATCGATAATGGAGCGTCCAGCTTTATCCCCCTGTCCTCCTATCTGGTGGAGAACGAGGCAATAGACATGCTCCAGGCTCTCGGCCACTCGGTCGTCATTCACCCGGTAGTCACCGGCGGTCAATCGCTGCTCGATACCCTCTCCGGCTTTGATGCCCTCGCCAGCCAATTTCCAGCCTCAGCGGAAATGGTGGTATGGCTGAATCACTATTTCGGTCCTATTGAAAAAGAAGGCAAGACTTTCGAGAAAATGAAAGTTTTCCAGGACCACCAAGGACGGGTAAAGGGGATTGTGACGATTGACCGCTATAACCAGGCAACCTTTGGGGAAGACGTGCAACAAATGCTCGAAGACCGGATGACCTTTAATCAGGCAATTGAGTCCGAGCACTTTAAACTCATGTCCAAACACCGCCTCAAAATAATGAAAAAGTCTCTGTTTGAGCAAATGGACCGGGTATTAGGGGTGCCAGAAAAGGAAAAGCCTATAGCTGCAAAACCCGCCACGGCAAAGCCTGCGGCAAAAGCCGCGACGGCAACGGCCGAAGCGGCAAAAAAACGGAAAAAACCGAGCAGTGCCTCTAAAACTTGATTAGAAGGAAGGGAAAAGAAACCTTAGGCTCTTGCAGCCAACCCATAATGCCCGACTAAGGCGAGTCATCTAGGTTGGCTGCTAAGCCAAGCTCTTATTTTGCTTCCACTTGAATATCCACGTTCGCTCCCTGGGTAATGGTATTAAACACCGGCGAGTACTCGGTTAATTTTTTAAGGCGTTCCATATTATCCACATCAGCCTTAACCTTAAAGCTCACCCGGATGTCGCTAAAGCCCTTCGGGACATCATTAGAAAGCCCCAAAAAACCACGCAGATCAATATCGCCTTCAATCTCAGACTCCAGTTCCTCAATGTGGATGCCCCGCACTGCGGCATGAGCCACCATGCTGGTGGTGACACAAGCGGCTAGGGCGTTAAGCAGATATTCCACCGGATTGGCGCCCTCATCACCCCCCGCCAATAGAGGGGGTTCGTCTGCATGCAGTACAAACGCTTGTTTGTGTGCTATTTCTTGCTTGGCACCGTAGAAACCAGTAATCGTGCTGGAATTATGGTTACCCCCTAGCCATGTATTGCGCGCGCGGAATTTGCATTGCCCTAGAGCAGGCTCCTGCTCGATAGCATGAACAGTTCCTTGCAGAATATCCATATTGATGCCATTGGCATACACGCTGTTGGTGAGGGTTTGCTCCTGCTGATTCGTTGTCTGAGTGGTCATTGGCTTTCTCCTAATAAAGAGGTCGATTTTCAGTGGGCCGCCTAGGTGGTGTAACAATCTGGAAGCGACTTGAGATACACAATAAACCTTGACAAGCGGTTACATAAGATGGATTGTGGCCAATAACGGGGCATTTGTGCCACTAATTAAAGAATCTACCCGCAGAGAAGAGTCCGAGACCTTCCGACTTCAGATAAGGGCTCTCCTCTAAGGGTATTCCTGGATAGAACTCCCGTGAGCATAAAAATAAACTTACACTTAAGAGCCTCTTTAATGTCGCCTGGCCACGAGGCGGAAAATTCGTGGTATTTGGCCTTCCCAATAGCCCGGATCCCCCTCATTTCTTCCGGGCTATTTTTTTTATGGGCCCCCGGTGCTCCAGTCAGCAAAGGCAATCGTTATGGCAGGTTCCAATAAGGGCCCAATAGAAACCTTGATTGTCGCCGTACCAGAGACTGCGGGCTCCGCCCTATACGGGATGGTGGATGTACTCCTAGCAGCCGGAAATATATGGCAGACTCTGGTGCGCACAGAACCGGAACAGAGGCTATTCCAAATCCGCATCGTCGCCCCCACTAGGGAAGCCTTCAAATGCGGTCATGGTATTCCAGTTGCCCCTGATTTCTCGGTCGCGGACAATCCCAAGGCCCGAATCTTGATATTGCCTGAGCTCTGGCTAGGTCCGGACGAGGACCTACATGGGCGCTATCCAGAACTCATGGAGTGGATCTGCCGTAAGTATAAAGAAGGCACCCTGCTTTACTCTGCCTGCTCCGGTACAGTGATGCTGGCCGAAACCGGTTTGCTCGATGGTTGCGAGGCCACTTCCCACTGGGGCTATCAAGATCTTTTCGGTAAACGATATCCGAAAATCCGTTTCCGTCCAGAACCGAACCTTGTTTTTGCCGATCCGGCAGGCCGGATCGTCACTGCCGGCGGCACCACTTCTTGGCACGATCTTGCCATCCACATCATCTCGCGCCATTGCAGTCCGGGAGAAGCACTGCGTATTGCCAAAGTGTATCTTCTGAAATGGCACGGGGAAGGCCAATTACCCTATGCCACTCTGGTGCGCAGAAATCCCCATGCCGATTCTGTGGTGCGGACCTGCGAGCAATGGCTTAGCCACCATTTCCGAGAAACAGACGCCATCAGGCAGGTGATCGAGTTATCCAAAATCCCCGAACGCACCCTGAAGCGGCGCTTCAAGGCAGCTACCGGCTCTACGCTTATCGAATACTTACAGAACTTGCGCGTGGAAGAGGCAAAGCGCCTACTCGAATCTGGATCAATGCCTGTAGACGAAATCAGTGTGGAAGTCGGTTACGAAGACCCCTCTTTCTTCCGGAGGCTGTTCAAACGATTAACCGGCCTTTCCCCGAGTCAGTATCGCCGCATGTTCCAACCGGTTTTCAGAGCTTCAGAGACCATAGAGTGATTACAGTAATCTCCTTTTCTGGCTGTACCAATAGGGTCAGGTCTTAATTAGCATCCAATGGGATCAGGTGTTGCTTAATACGTATCTGCGATCTTAGTAATAGACCAGATATGCAAATAAAGAAAACACAAAATGTGCGTTGATTTTCTTACACCAAAAATAGACCATAAATCAAATATTATTGTGCATCGGTAAATAGCAATAGGAAAGGCCTGGCCCCTTGCCCATTATGCAGCGTCCAATGGCTTGATTCGGGCAATCTCGTCTTTAACTGACTTAGCTGCCGCCCACAGATCGATTGCGCGCTGCGCATTCAACCAAAACTCTGGAGAGTTACCAAACAGACGACCAAGCCGTAGGGCCATTTCCGGACTGACAGCCCGCCGTTCACGTAGTAGTTCATTGACGGACTGGCGTGATACACCGAGCGCTTCGGCCAAACCCGCTACAGTCAACCCATAGTCTGGAATAAAATCTTCCCGCAGCATTTCCCCCGGATGAGTCGGTTTGCGTTGCATACCAGTAGTGTTGGGAATAGCCATAGTTGTCACCTCATTTCAATGATAGCCGCACACTTCAACATCGTATGCGTCACCGTTTTCAAAACGAAAGCAGATACGCCATTGAGCATTGATTGATATGGCATGCTGCCCCTTCCGATCGCCAGAAAGCGTGTGAAGCCGATTACCAGGCGGAACTTTCAAATCGCCCAGTTGTTCCGCCAAATGAACATATTCAAGTTTACGGGCTGCCCTTGGAGCAGCATCTGCAGGGAATTTCTTTGAAACTCCTTTGCAAAAAAGCTCTTGGGTGCGCTTATCTGCGAAGGTCTTGATCATACAAGGAAGCGTATTCTGTCACGTGACGCATGTCAAGAAGTGGGTAGGTTGAGCTGCATAACGTGGACGATGAGTCGCGCTTAAGGATGACGGGGCTTTGCGGCGCGAATAATTTACTTGGTCAGCCCATCTGTTCGGCCGCCGTAGATGCACCGACCGACCGGCGGGTAAACCTTGTCATCAAGGACCATTAGTTGGTGTTGGTGACCACCAGGCATGGTTATGCATCCAATGGGATCAGGTGTTGCCTAATACGCATCTGCGATCTTTTAGTAATCAGCCGGATAGACGAATAGTGAAGGCAAAAAGTATACGTTGATTTTCTTACACAAAAAGCGGACCACAAATCAAATATTATCGCGAATTGGTAAATAGCATAGAGAAAGGCCTGACCCTGTTTTCGATGGTAGACCCCACTTTGATTAGGCGCGAAGTTGATTAACTTGTTACACTCATAACCCTGATTCATTCAAAATTCGACGAAATAAGTTGGGCCTTATCGAAGATTTAATTATAAGCATGAGATATTTTAAAAAATCAGTGGAATCTGCAAAATAGTTCGGATAAGCCTCTTTAATACCTCCTACCGCAGTTGTAGATACTAATGCAACAACTATATCCTTATTTTCTGCTGTTTCCTTTTCATACTCTAGGTACATTTTCTCCGCCTCTTCGTTCTCCGTATCATCAAATAACGTTGAGGACACTTCCGCCTTCCGGGTATCTACTTTGAGCAACACGTATCCTTCAACTTTTCTTTGAGAAATGTGCTCGTCTGCAGCTTTAAGTGAATGAGCAAAAGCTTCGAGATTTTTTACGACATCTAAGGATGATTCATAGGCCTGGATTTCAAAGCGTGTTTCTGCGAATTTTGTTTTTTTTTCTATTTTTGATTTATAAGCATTTAGTTGTTCTTCATATTTTTTAGTGTTAAATAAATGAATTTCATCCATTAATGCAAAATGCTCAGAAACTAGCTTGAAAAAATCCTTCCAGTCTTGCTCACCCTGGCTTGACTTTAGTGCCTGCCCCGTGAACAGATCGACTATTTCCAGGGCTGTTGCCCAATCATGTTGTATCGTCGTCCTTAGTTGAATCTCTATTAGTTTGTGATCACCCCTTTGATCTTCAAAGCTACCTATTAAGTGGTAACCTCTATATCCATCGTCTTTGGGTTTTTTTATGTAGTCCTTATATCGAATTTTTCCTAATTGATTTCTAAACTCTGGACGTCTTCTCAACTCCCGAACTATTTGATAAAGCTTCTTTGTATTAGAAACAATGGCCCTGCACCCGCCAATATCCTGCATATTCTTCAACTTCATCTTCGGAAAACGTCGCAGTTTTGCGACGATAGAGACATAACGTTTTAACCGCTTTGCAAAAATTGCAGCTTTGTCACGGTTGCCAGCTTCTTCTTTTAATATGGAAAGTGCTTTCTCTAGTGGATATTCGTGCTGAAAACGCCAGTAGGAAAGTACATCCATAGCTTTGTTGAACTTATCTATGTCATCGAATATGTTATCGGAGAGAAACATCTCACCAGCTTTAATAATCTCTTTTCCCGAGTATTTTTCTTTCATCTAGCCTTTATCAATAACAACTGGAGAGAATGTAATCGGGGAGTTGGCCAGGAGTTACGGGGTCAGGCCTGGTATCATGCATTTCTGCACCCCACCCATGGAGTTAGGTCTCGCGCCGTGCATTCCTGAAATCTTGATAATTAGCCTAATAGAAAAATCATGAAAACCGATCTGTAAATAGAAGATTAACATGAACCAGACAAAAAGGCATTATACAAGACCTGAGCTCGTTTTTCGGAAAGGCCTCCCCCTATTTTCATTCACAAGAGCTGACCTAACTATGCTAAATATACGTCATCGTTAGGCATATTTACTAAGTATAAATTTCAATTTCTCCGCAATCTCGTCTGGATTATTTTTCCAGTTTACATACAAAAGATCATTGGTTAATCCAAAAATATCCATATCTGGCGAACCGACGACGAGTGGAAGAAACTTTTGCTTGCCATCCATTTGACGCGCTAAGGCCGCATTTATTTCTTTTCTAGGCCATTTTTTGCCAACTGAATTGTTGGATAACACCGCCAGAAACAGTTTACTTTTTCCTAACGCATGATTAAGTACTTCTGTTAGCGAGTCACCCCAATCTATTTCTTCTTCATCTAGAAAAGCCGATATTCCCAAAGACTTACATGCGTCATATATTGGCCTCACGATATCTATCTTATCTTCGCTCGCGTGAGATATAAACACATCGTACATCTTATATTGTTCCTTCATTCTCTTGATAAGCTCCGGTGGGGCTTTGTCTAGCTCGGCAGTTTGCAAACACAATTTTAGATACAACTCATCTTCGCCTCGAACCATTCTCAGAAAGGCTAACATGCCATATAGGGCTTCCTTGAAATAATGTCTTTCGGTATCTACAAGGCGCGACTTATTTTTTGCATATTTTCTTCTGTATATTACCTCCACACCATCTGGACCAAATTTCCGCCAAGCGTGAAGCAAAGCTCGAATGTTGCGGATATATGAACGTCGTACATTCGGAAATTCATTAACCGTCAAACCCGTTACATCTTGTCTAACGCCGCGGATTTGTAGCCGTGTTTTTTCATGGTTAATTGAAAACCCACAGCCAGAAACGGTTTCTTCTAGCACCTGTCCAACAAAACAATCGTTCGTTATTGGATTATTTCCATCGTAAAACGCAATTCCCTCTGGGAAATTTCTATTGTTAGAAGAAAATGTAATATCATCAGCATATCGGGTGTACGTTAGCTTGTATCTCCTGGCCAATCTTGAAAGTTTACGATCAAGCTCCGATGCAATGAAATTAGATATTATTGGCGAGGTTGCCGCCCCCTGCGGCAAGCTATTCTTAAATATACATATCTGAGCCACAACCGAAGCTGCTTTTTCGCCCATTTCAAACGGCTTTGCCCTAAATAACCCCCTAACCCTTCCAAAATTTATAGTTCCATAGAAGTCACTTAGATCAACATTAAACACGTAACGTTTTCGCTTGTGCTGCGTTGCATTAGAAACGATATTTCTTTCTTTTACGAAACCATGTACAGGATTTTTTAGTCTGTAATGGGAAGCAAGTAGCGGGGCCAGCTTACTTTGAAGCACTCTTAACCCGCCTTTAGCCGCTTTTATATTTCTATATCCTCCATTCTTTTTTTTTATGTCAAACGAAATGTATTTCTTTTCATCAGGATATGAGTAAAGAATGTGAAGCAATTGGCCTTTCGGGACTTCTAGTACTTCTGCGATATCATCAGCTGTTTGCGCACCAACTATTTGCGCAGCCGCTTCTTCCAGGGGTTTATTTAGATGAAATTGTAGTTTAGACAAGTGAGCCTTCCCCCTCGCACCTTGCGCAAGATGAACGCGCAATCGCATAGTCAAGCTCACGGTAGCCAGGGAGCCGAGGATGCGTAAAGGAAGGTATTGGTTTCTCTACCGCAGTATCAACGGCAAATGTAGAAGGGGAAGGCTCATAACCCATAACTAATCGAATTTCTCTTTGCTCTCCACTTTCATTGCCTACTGGGGGAGTTGATATTGCCCAATAATTCAGACGTTTTTGCCATGATAATGGCCCATTCAGGTAAATCTGCCTTGATAACGTGATATTGATTTAAAAATCAACCAATTATACCTATCTATCGATTGGGGATCAGCAACTGATTTTCCAAACAACAGCCAGACTCCCATCAACGTCGTCTTCTCGCTAGCAAACTTTAATCATCCTGCGCAGGGAACCTATAGCAACGGTTTGCCCGTCATCCCCTCCAAGGTAACTACTTAGAAACAGCGCGGAAATCTCTATAGCATTTCCCGAATAATTGAGACACGAATATCGACGTAGCAGGACCTGAATTTCTCAATCTAACCTAACCGTATCTCTGCTAATAAGGGAAACGCTCTACCCGAATTTTCACCAAGACAAAAAGAGCACAAAGGGAAAATAATTTAAGCGAGTTGGGGAAATTGAGGAATTTAGATTAAATTCCGCAGCATCAATTCGGGGGGGTGGGGATTAAGATAATATTGCTTGTTCACATAGGGATTGGGGTGGCGCCGGAAATGATGCTTGAGCAAAGTGATGGGAACAACTAAGGGCACCAGACCCAGGCGGTAATTTTCAATGGACTCTAGGAGTTCCGCCCGGTCTTCTTTATCTAGCTGGGTGCGTAAAAATCCTAGCAGGTGCATCAGCACATTGGCATGTCCCCTTCGGGTGGCGCATTTTTTCAGGGCGCTCATCAATTCCGCCTCATAGGCTGTCGCCAATGTTTCAATGGGCTCGCTGCCCGCCTTTGCCACCAAGCGTCCCAAACGCCGGTAGGCCGCTTGGCTATGGGCCATGACCGCAAATTTATGCCGACTGTGGAACTCCACCAAAGTAGCAGGCGTCATTCCCTCCGCCTGCATCTGCCGCCAGCGGTAATGGACAAAAACCCGCTCAAAAAAGTTCTCCCGCAATACTGGATCATTTAAACGCCCCTCTTCCTCTACCGGCAGCCAGGGTCGCCGCGCCATAAAAGCCTGGGCATACATCCCCACCCCTGTCCGGGAAGGGGCGCCCCCAGTGCCATGAACCCGCACCCGCTCCATCCCGCAGCTTGGGGAGTCTTTCTTCAAGATATAGCCATCGATATCCCCCAGTTCTATATCCCCCAGTTCTTCGGCCATGGCTTCTCCAAACTGGCGCAGCTTGTCGGTGACATCCAGATCCCTATGCCGTGTACCCCTCACCCGTAGCCCCTGCTCGGTTTTCACAATATGAATTGGCTCCCGGGGGACGCTCATCCCGATGGCCACTTCCGGACAAACGGGAACAAAGTCAAAATAGGCTGTCAGGGCTTCAGTCACATAAGTATCTCGCTTATGGCCCCCGTCAAAACGGACCTTCTCCCCCAGGAGGCAACTGCTCACCGCAATGCGTATTCGGGGAATTCCAAGAGATTGGGGAGACGGGGCTTCTCCCTTGAGAGGGGCGGGGGTCATAGACATCTTTGGGAACCTATCAATTTATCCGAGGCAAGACCACCGAAGAGGGCTGCACTTCCCTTAATCTTAGCAAGGCCGCCATTGCCCGACCACCACCCGGGGCACCCCAGCCAAATCGCAAAAATCCACCACCTGCCGGTAACCTAGCGTTGTAAGCAATTCTAAAAGGGACGGTCCCTGATCATAGCCATGTTCCAGCAATAACCACCCCCCCTCAACCAGGTGTTCCCGAGCCCCTGTGGCAATATGGCGTATCGCCCCTAAACCCTTGTCTCCCGCAATCAAAGCCGTGTCAGGCTCAAACTCTAGCCCCCCTTGGGTCAGATGGGGATCCCCCTCCGCGATATAGGGTGGATTACTAACCAGGAGGTGGAAACGCTCCCCCCCCAAGGGAGTAAACCAATCCCCTCGCCGAAAAGTGACATTTTCAAGCCCTAGGCACCTCCCATTCTCCCTCGCTACGGCAAGGGCGGCGGCTGAAATGTCGGTCCCAATCACCTGGGCCCGGGGCCGTTCGCTCCCAATGGCCAGCGCTATAGCTCCGCTGCCCGTTCCCAAATCGGCGATTTTAAGGGGTTGTTCTGAAGCCATCCGTTTTAGGGACTCTTCCACTAGTTGCTCCGTTTCCGGGCGGGGAATCAAAGTCGCTTCAGTGACCCGCAGGTCAAAGGACCAAAATTCTTGCCGGCCACGGATATAAGCTAAGGGTTCCCCCTTGGCTCGGCGCTGCAATAGTTGCTCAAAGCGGCTCCATTGAACCGACGTTAACTCCCGCTCAGGCCAGGCGTGGAGGGAACTTCGCTCTACTTCAAGGAGAAAACTTAACAACAGCTCGGCCTCTAAGCGCCCGCTGCCCGTAGAAGCTAAGCGGTCTGCGGCAAGTTCAATCACCGAGGCAATAGAAATATTGGGCACCATAATTAAACTTATCTATTAAAAATGGGTCAAATGTGATTCAGGGTTTGCAATCCTTGACGCAATGGATTATAGTGTCAGCTAGGTTAGCTCAGGACGATCCGGTAATGGGATATCTTACCCTGATAACTAAAAGTTTGCTCATGCTCCCTCAAGACCTGCAGGGGAAGACATGAGTAGTCACATTCTTAAAGCCTTTTCTTTTCGGCTGAAGTTTCCTTTCTTTTGTCTCTCCAAAGAAGATCCGGACTCTAGTAGCGCCTAATGAAGATAACTGTTTTATAAAAATAATAAGTAGAGAGAGGCTCAAGACCTATTAAAAGGCTCCAACAGGAGCCTTTTTTTTTTGCCTTATCCCCTATAAAAAATGCCCGAATTGGTTTTCCCCTTACCAATCCGGGCATGAAAAATAGCAGCCCTTACGGCCTGCTAGCTTCCCCCCTCCTCCCCATGCAATTATCCTAGAAACAGCATCCGCCAAGCTCTTTAACTTAGGACCTCCCCCAACGCCACTTCCACAAACCCGAGCGGTTTTGCTGAGACGCCTCCTTTGATACGGCTTCTTCCTGTGCTGTCTCCTCCATGATCTGCCGGATCAAAGCCCGGCCCTGTTCTTGCACATAACGGGAGAAGCTCGAAGCCACATGCCTTTCTGCGGCTGCCGCTACCGTTTGCTCGGCAGCCTTTTGCAATGTCTCCCGGAATTGGGCTTGTTGCTGCTCCAAAAATGCCGCTACAGCCTGGGCACTGGCAGAACGGGCCATGGCTTTAACCGCTTCTTCAGCCTTACCCATCACTTCCTGACCGGCTTTTAGGGCAACCGCTTCGGCCGTCGCCTGTGCTTTTTGTTCCGCTTGTTCCTGGACGGCGACCAGCGCCTTGTTAGCAACTTCCTGGGACACTGATTGGGCCGTCTCTCTCGCGACTCGTTCGGCTAATTCAGGAACAAGTTTTTCAACCAGTTGCCGGCTTACGCGCTCCGCCACCTCCCGGGCAATGCCTTCTGTTAGCTCTTGGCTCGCCCGACGGGCCTCAGCGACTGCTTGCTCAATAAGCTCTTGGGTAGCAAGGGTCTCTGTCCCTCCCCTGGCATCAACCCCTTGGGTCGCAGTGGGCATCCTTTCATGAACAAAAGCATCCACCTCTCCAGTAGCCGTCGCGGCTGAAGAATCGGTCACCAGCGCCTGCAGGACACGATCTAGATTTTCTTCTCCCGCTGGCTTGGCCAAGACATCCCTAGCACCGACTTCCAGGGCGAAATTTTGATCGGCTGCGGTTTCCTTCCCTGTACACATCACCACAGGCAATGAGCGGGTCGCTTCCTGCGACAAAATGGCGCGGGTCGCTTCCAGTCCCCCCATACCAGGCATCATGACGTCCATAAAAACAATATCAGGCCGGTGGTGTTCCAAATACTCCAAAGCCTCTTCACCGGAAGCAACGTCATCTACATTAAAATTGCGTTCCTTAAGTAATTTAGAGATTGCGATCCGGGCAACCCTGGAGTCATCAACGACTAAGGCGGTACGTGGGGCCATAAACTTGCATCCTTATCTTTGTAAGAGAGAAAGACGGTGGCAATTGTTTTTAATCTCAATGTTTACCATCGGACAGATGGTGGCAAACTTGAGGGATGAGCGTGATTCCTTTCTAAAAACCCCACGCAAAGAGTTTGTTAAGATAGATTTTGCCGTTACTTGATCCATACGGTCTTCTGATTAACAAACTCCCGCATCCCGTGCCAAGACAGTTCCCGCCCATAGCCGGAGCACTTAACCCCGCCAAAAGGCAAACGGGGATCGCTTTTCACCAAACCATTGACAAAGGCCGCCCCGCATTGGAGTTGCAAGGCTAGCGCCTCAGCCCGTGGCACATCCCGGCTCCAAACACTCCCCCCAAGACCATAACGGGAGGCATTGGCCAGGGCGACCGCTTCCACCTCGTCCGCAACCCGGATAATGGCGGCCACAGGCCCAAAAAGTTCCTCCTCGAAGGCCGGCATTCCTGGTTGTACTCGGTCTAGAATAGAAGGAGCATAGTAGGCCCCCGGTCCGGCCAAAGGGTGGCATCCGGTGACCGCCACTGCCCCCTGTTCAATACTCGCCTTCACCTGTCGGTGGAGCTCCTCACGCAAATCCAACCGGGCCAGCGGTGCCAGGGTGGTCTGCTCATCCAAGGGATCACCTGGCCGCAGAGCTTCCAAACTAGTCTGAAAGCGAGCGACAAATTCATCCGCCACTTTTTCCATCACAATAAAGCGTTTAGCGGCAATGCAGCTTTGTCCTCCATTGACAAAACGGGACTGCACGGCCACCGGCACCGTTTGCTCCAAATCGGCATCCGCCAACACAATAAAAGGATCTGCGCCTCCTAGCTCTAGCACCGTTTTCTTCAAGTGCTGACCGGCGCATTCAGCCACCTTACGCCCAGCAGCCTCACTCCCCGTAAGGGTCACCCCCTGGACTCGAGGATCGGCAATCACCTCTGCCGCTTGAGCCGAAGTGACCAACAAGGTGCGAAACACCCCGTGGGGAAAACCGGCCTCTAGCAAAGTCTGCTCAATGGCAAGGGCACACTGGGGAACGTTGGAGGCATGCTTTAATAAAGCCGTATTCCCGGCCACCAGGGCAGGGGCGCAAAAGCGAAATACCTGCCAAAAAGGAAAATTCCAAGGCATAATCGCTAATACGGTACCTAGCGGCTGTAAGGCCACATAGCTACGGCCGGCATCGCTTTCAACCACCTCATCGGCGAGAAATCGGGGAGCCTGCTCGGCATAATATTCACAGACCCAGGCGCATTTCTCAATCTCCGCCCGGGCCTCAGTGACAAGCTTACCCATTTCAAGGGTAATCACCCGAGCCAAGTCTTCTTTGCGCTCCCGGAGCTGCCGGGCGACCACCCCTAATAAGCGGCAGCGCTCCGAAAGGGGGCGGGTTGCCCAAACAAAACGACTTTCCTGTACCTGCTGGAGGGCCTCCTCAATGGTCCCCTTGTCCCAGGCGCTAAAGGTTTTGAGAGATTGGCCCGTGGCCGGATTGACAGATTCAAAAGCCATAATAACGTCTCCTTGTAAGACAAAATAAGCCATTAAATTTAAGTATAGGAGGGCATACTTTTACCTGACTAAAAGGGGATGCGTTTATAATTCTAAAAACGGATACCTGTATTTAATTTTGAAGTTGAGATAACGGAGAATAACGACGCTAATGAACGAACAGACCGTCTGCATCCTGGGAGGTACAGGTTTTGTTGGTCGATGGCTAGCTGCCCACTTGGTGGACCATGGCTATAGGGTGCGGGTGCTAACCCGGCACCGGCAACGGCACCGGGATTTACTTGTCTTGCCCGCTTTACAACTCAAGGAAGCCGATGTTCACGATCCGGCCCAGCTCGCAGCCCAGTTGAGCGGCTGCCATAGCGTGATTAATTTGGTGGGCATTCTTAATGAAAAAGGACGTGATGGCAGCGGCTTCCGTCGAGTTCATGCGGATCTGGCAGCGAAAGTGGCCCAAGCTTGTCTTGATACCGGCATTCAGCGATTGCTCCACATGAGTGCACTTAACGCCGATGCCAACCAGGGCGCCAGTCATTATCTGCGTAGCAAGGGGGAAGGGGAAGCCCGGGTGCTGGCCTTAGCGGAACAGGGACTTCAGGTCACCATCTTCCGACCCTCTATCATCTTTGGCCCCGGCGACAATTTTTTTAACCGTTTTGGTGCCTTACTCAAGCTGTCGCCTTTTGTCTTCCCTTTGGCCTGTCCGGATGCCCGCCTTACTCCGGTCTATGTGGGGGAGGTAGCCCAAGCCTTTGTCCGCACCCTCCCGGATAAGGACAGCTTTGGTCAGAGCTATGAATTGTGTGGCCCCAAGATCTACACGCTGAAGCAAGTAGTCGAATATACGGCCAAGGTCCTAGGCCTCAGGCGCAGAATCATCGGACTTTCCGATAAACTGAGCCGTCTGCAGGCGGACATTTTTGAATACCTGCCTGGAAAACCTTTTTCCAAGGACAATTATGACTCCTTGCAGGCACCTAGCATCTGCCATCAAAATGGGCTGAGCGAGCTGGGGATCGAACCTACCACCATTGATGCAGTGGTCCCTACATATCTCGGCCAACATAATCAAAGGAGCCATTATCTTGAATTGCGGCAACATGCCCATCGCCCTGAAGAAACTGGTTTGAGCTAGTAATACTCGTGGAAATCTATCTCGTCGGTGGTGCTGTCCGGGACAAGCTTCTAGGACGCCCGGTTAAGGAGCGGGACTATGTGGTCGTGGGAGCCACCCCGGCCAGCCTGCTCGCCCAAGGCTACCGCCCCGTCGGAAAGGATTTTCCTGTGTTTCTTCATCCTCAAACTCAGGAGGAATATGCCCTGGCCCGGACTGAACGCAAGACCGGGCCAGGCTACAAAGGCTTTGAGGTTTACGCCGCCCCCGACGTTACCTTGGAAGAAGACTTACAGCGTCGGGATCTCACCATCAATGCCATTGCCGAATCTCCTGAGGGTGTGCTTTTCGATCCCTTTGGAGGACAGCAGGATCTGGAACAGGGAATCTTGCGGCACGTCTCCCCCGCTTTTGTTGAAGATCCCGTCCGTATCCTGCGGGTGGCCCGCTTTGCTGCCCGCTTTGATTTTGAGGTGGCTCCTGAAACCATGGCCCTCATGCAAGCAATGGTGGCCGCCGGCGAGGTGGATCACTTAGTGCCCGAACGGGTGTGGAAGGAATTAGAGCAAGCCCTCGCCGAGTCCTATCCCCGGCGATTCTTTGAAACCCTAAGGGCCTGCGGTGCCTTGGCCCGGATCTTTCCTGAGATTGAGCGCCTATTTGGTGTTCCCCAACCTAAGCGCTACCACCCCGAAATCGACACCGGCATCCATACTTTGAAGGTCCTAGACATAGCCGCCCGCCTAAGCCAGGATACCCAAGTCCGCTTCGCCGCCTTAACCCATGACCTGGGCAAGGGGGAAACCCCCCCCTCTGAATGGCCCCACCATCGCGGCCATGGGGAGCGGGGAGCCGCTTTGGTCCAGACCCTCTGCCAACGCTTGCGAGTTCCCAAAGCTTATCAGGAGCTTGCCGTCCATGTGGCCCGCTACCATGACCAAGTCCATCGGGCTCAGGAGTTACGCCCCGGGACCCTCCTCAAACTGCTCAATAGAGTCGATGTTTTCCGTCGGCCTTCCCGTTTCGAGCAGTTCTTGCTGGCCTGTGAAGCGGATGCCCGGGGACGGGCTGGATTAGAAAGCCGGCCCTACCCTCAGGCTGACCGGCTCCGATCCGCCTTTCGCGCGGCGGCGGCAGTAACCGCACGGCCTCTGGTGGCAGCGGGCCTCCAAGGTGAGGCGATTGCCCGAGAACTCCAGCAGCAGCGAATTAAAGCCATTAAGCAAATCATAATGAATTGAGCTAATTTAGAATTATAAGACGAACCAAAACCTGCAATCACCTTAAGGGAGGGGGAATATGACTGAACCGGTGGGCACCCTGATTAAAGCCCTCCAACAGCCTAAAGTTTACAATCATGCCGTTGAAAACCTTACCCTGATTGAAACCCACATTTCCTGGCTGGTGCTGACTGGACCCTATGTCTATAAAATCAAAAAACCCCTTAATTTAGGTTTCCTCGATTTTTCCACCCTAGACAAGCGCCGCCACTATTGTCATGAGGAATTACGGCTCAACCGGCGGCTTGCCCCCGAAATCTACCTGGAGGTGGTTCCTATCAGCGGCAGTCCCGCCCATCCCTGTCTTGGCGGTGCCGACGCCCCCATAGAATACGCAGTCAAAATGGTCCAATTTCCCCAGCAAGCCCGCCTAGACTACTGCTTGCAGCGGGGCGAATTGTCTCCAGAACTCATCGGGAGCTTAGCCAATAAAGTCGCGACCTTTCACCAAAGCATTGCCATTGCCCCCCAAGACAGCCCTTATGGTACCCCCGAGGCGGTGCTGCAACCGGCCTTAGAAAACTTTGAACAGGTGAATACCTTTCTTGCAGAAGAGAAGGAGGATCAAGAATGGCTGGCTCGCCTTCGGCAATGGACGGAGGAAAAATGGCAGCAACTGCAACCAGAATTTATCGACCGTAAAAAGGCAGGTTCTGTGCGAGAATGTCACGGCGATTTGCATCTAGGCAATATCGCCTTAAGGAATAGCCAGTTCGTCATTTTTGACTGTATTGAATTTAATGAGAACCTACGTTGGATTGATATCATGAGTGAGCTTGCCTTCCTGGTCATGGACCTGGAGGATCGGGGCCGCCCGGATCTGGCCCATCATTGCCTTAACCGCTACCTAGAACACAGCGGCGATTATCCTGGACTGGCGGTACTGAATTACTATCAAGTTTATCGTGCTCTCGTCCGGGCCAAGGTCACCGCTATCCGCCTGGGACAAGCCCCCTCGCCCCCCGAGGCCCAAGCCGTCAAGGAAGACTACCGCAGTTACCTCAAACTGGCCTTAGGCTATATTCAACCGGCCCAAACCTTTTTAATCATTACCCATGGTCTCTCCGGGAGCGGTAAAACCACCTTGAGTCAGCCCCTCCTCGATCGCCTCGGCGCCATCCGCTTGCGCTCGGATATTGAACGCAAACGCCTCCATGGTTTGAAATCCCGAGACCGTCTCGGTGAAGGGGTAGCTACCGGAATTTATTCTGCACAATCCAGTCGCCAAACTTACCAGCACCTCCAGCAACTTGCCCAAACTGTGCTAACAGCGGGGTACCCTGTCCTTGTGGATGCGGCCTTTCTCAAGCAAGTACAACGCCAAGCCTTTCAGGACTTAGCCCAAACACTAAGCGTGCCCTTTGCCATCCTAGATTTTCGCTGCGATCCCCAGCAGCTACAGCAGCGGATACGGGAACGCCAGCGTCAGGACAGGGATGCCTCCGATGCCGATCTCGCTGTCCTGGAACACCAGCAAACGACTCAGGAACCCCTAACTGAAGCGGAGCAAAACATCACCCTTCCCATTGAAACTTCCCAGCCTTTGAATATGGAGAGCCTGGCGGAGCAGCTTCTTCATCAATTGCACCCAACCCCCTAAAAGGCCACTCTTTTGGTCTATTATTTTGATTGCTAGAAACAACGCGGCGACACCCCAATTTCTTCTCACTTCTTTCAAGCAATACTCCAGACAGTTTTAAGCTGCCGTAGCCCCATAGTTTTGCAGGGTTTCATAGGCGGGATGGGATTTTATCAAACTGAAGTCTAAACCTAACTTTTCAGAAAATCGTTGGAGCAGATGCGCGTTGAATTTACGGATTTTCCAGCTCATGATAGAAATGACGTGCCCCTGTGAGTTTGAAGCTTGCTGACGGTCTTCAAGTTTAAGCAGATTCAACACGGTCATGGCGGCATTGAAGTGAAAATGAAGGGCTTCTTTGCTTCGCGCCTGGCAGTCGGACAAGCCGGTAAATTGCTTAGCGTCACGAAATAGAAATTCGATTTGAAAACGGGCTTTGTAGTACCGATACATCTGCTCCGCAGAGAGTTCGGTATCGGTCGAAAATAGCAGAGCGGTCTGCAACCTGTGCCCATCTGGCTTGAGCAAATAGGTGATGCGGATCGTGCGTTTGAGCCCGACACTGTGGACGACTGTGGTGTAAATATAGACCCCCTCCATTTCCCGGACCCACTTAAGGCGGCTCAAGTCGTCAAATTGCACCTTGCCGTCGTACTGCCTGCGACGGCCCCGGGGTTTTTGTGGACCCTGGTAGAGATAGCGTAGGTTGGCGTCGTGGCGAAGCTTGCCGATCTGATGAAGACCGATGTCCACGACCCCATCAGTAAACTTCTTTTTGCTGTAATAGCCGTCGGTGACCAGGTAATCGATGGTGTCGGGCAACGCGTGCCGGTCTTCTCTGAGATGCTGCAAGTACCCATCCACTCGTGTTTCATCCGGATGCTCAGGGGGAGGCGTCTGGCGGGTGGAGAAGCTGTAGGCGGTAGCATATTCCACATCCACGAAGGCCAGCGTAGAGATTTCCAGACCCTTCTGGGCCCTATCGTGCGTGCTGTTGTAGAACTTATCCAAACCATAGGTGTGCCGACCACTTTTTTCACTAAAGCTGCAATCCATCACGGCAATAAGCCGGGTACGCTGCGCCAAAAGATCGGCTAAACACAGACGATTGAACTCGACAAAATCAAACGGTCGCCGGAACCACCGGGCGTACGTCTTCTCATTGAGTTGGCTATAACGGCTTAAATTACGAAAGGTGGCTTTGCCACGCAGACACATCCACGTCGTTAATAACACCTTCATAAACTTACGTTGCGCCGTGGAGAGACTGGACATTTGAGCTAAAAGGGTTTCTATTATCAATGTAGGGGCCTTTGGTTATCGTCAAAAAATGGCGTTGTCGTAGACACCATTTTCCGATACCAGCAGGCCCCTGCCTACAGCAACAAGGTATAAAAACTGTCCGAACTATTGTTCAAGGAGGTAAAGCGTGGGACTCCTATCTCGTATGGCTACTATCTTAAAAGCGAAGATGAAGTTTTGTAGGAACAAAATTGATATCAGTCATGGCGAAACTCCAAAAATGAGCCGCCTCTTCGTGCGCACAGCGCACGCGCTACTTGTTGCCTTGGAGGGAGGGTGAAGAGGTGGCGGCAAAATCGCGCTATTGGATATCCCCAGAAAATTCATAACTTAGCAATTCATTAGGCTCCTGAATGTAATGGCCCTGGGCATAATCCACGCCAAACTGCCAAAGCAGCGCCAAAGTATTGGCATCGGAGACAAATTCAGCAATAGTCGGTTTACCTGCTTCTTTAGCCATATCAATAATGGTCTTGACAACTGTTTGGTTTTCTTCTTCTTGGAGTAAATTTTCTATGAAAGCACCATTAATTTTGAGGTAATCCACATCGAGATGCTTTAAGCAATTGGACATATCCAGCCCGGTGCCAAAATGTTCTAGGGCAAAGCGGCATCCTAAAGCCCGAATTCCCCCAATGAGTTGTTGCATCCGTTTTAAATAGTTAAGGGCAGAATTCTCGCTAATCTCAAAAATGAGCGAACTGGCATCTAACTGATTCTCTTGTAAATGCCTCTCAAGCCAAGGCAATAGATTTTTATCATGGATCGAAAAGTCCGACAATTTGATAAAAAAGCGGGTGGGCTGGCCCGCTTGGTGTCGATCCCGTAATACGCTACTGGCCTTGGCAATCACCCAACGATCGATCTCGCCCATCAGCTTAAGTTGAGCTGCGGGCCCTAAAAATTCTTCCGGTGAAATATATCCCCCCGCCTTATCAGTCATCCGCAACAAGGCTTCAAAGACTTCTTCGGTCTTGCCATGGAGACTCACTACAGGTTGATAGAGCAGGCGAAAACCATCCTTGTCCATCGCTTCCCGGAATCGGATCTCCCACTGCTTGATTTTTTCCTGATCGGTAAGATCCGCAGCCACTGGGCTATAACGCTCAACCCGGTTGCCTCCCGCTTCCTGAGCTTTGACACAAGCCTTATGGGCCCGCTCCAGTACCTGCTGTACTCCTGGCGTATTCTCCCCCATCCGACAGAGCCCAATACTGCACGTCACATTGATGCTCCGCTCACCAATCTCCACCAAATGCTGATCTACGGCTTGGCGCAACTGCTCAGCCAATGTGTCCACTTGCTCATCACTCGCTTGAGCGACTAGGAGAATAAAAATCTCATCTCCAAAACGGGCTAGAACCCCCTTTTCATCACAATACTGCTGTAAAGTCCGGGCCACATCCGTGATAACCAGGTCGCTAGCCCCAATACCTACCCGTATTCTGACCCGGTTAAACTGATCCAAAGCAATATAGAGCAAACTGCTCTCCTTTTCTCCTACCCTGGCCGCAGATACCGCTTCTTCCATCAACTCAAAACAATGGGACCGGCCAAAGAGACCGGTTAACACATCCCGCTGTTGGGCCTGTTTAATCTTTTCTTCCGCAGCAGGATTATAAGCCTCATCCCGGATAACAATTTGGGTGCAAGGTTCACCTTCAATGCTTGCAGGGGTGAACTCTAAAGTGGCCCTAAAGGTGCTACCATCCAACTTACGCCCCTTTAAGGGAAGCTGGGCCTTTCCCCCCTCGCTAGCCCCATATTCTCTGAGAAAGGTCTTAAAACGGCTATGTTCCTCGGGCGCCACCATATCCAGCAGAGGCATCCCCTCAATTTCATCAAGATCATGGCAGCCAAAGAGTTCCAGGTAAGCCCGATTAGCGTAGAGGTGCATACCTTCGTGGACATAACCGACAGCGTCCCGGGAACTTTCTAATAGCGCCCGGGCCCGACGCTCACTTTCTCCTAACACCATCTCACTGCGACGTCGCGCCCGGCGACTTTCCAAGTCCCGCAGCTCCCGTTTGACCACATATTGAAGGCGGAGAAGACGGCTTTTGAGTACCACATCCCGGACACCATCAGCATACATCTCGTCGATATCATCCGGATCAGTTTTCTCGTCGACCACGACAATCAGCGGGATATCCTTTTCGGACTGGGCCAGCATCTGTAACATCTGTGCCACCCTCAACTGGGGGAGTGTAGCGGCACAAACGATTAAATCCCAGGCTTGCCCCTCCAATGCCTCCCGGATTTCCTCCTCTTCCTCCACTCGCGAGGCCCGCACTGCAAAGCCCATATTGCGCAGCAGGTTGGTAACCATTTCGGCATTTTCAAAGGAGGCATCAACGATTAGCAACCGCACTATATCTTTGGGTGTTAGCATTAAGTTTCCGGTACTTTTCAATCGGCACAACTAAATTTAAAGCATCTAAGTTGGATGCTTCAGGACATTCATCGGCCTCAGGAGGGTCGATTTCCTCCATGGCTTGTTTTATCCAATCGTATGCTTCTTGATTTACTTGAGTCGCCGTCTTGCCTTGAGTATCAATGGGAGGCCCAATAACGACATCGATCACCCCAGGATATTTGATAAACCCACCGCGGGGCCAATAGCGTCCTGCGTTATGAGCCACCGGCACCACCGGATAGCCTGTGGCTTGGGCCAAGGCCGCCCCCCCAATGCCAAAACGACCCATCGTTCCGGGTGGCATCCGGGTACCTTCCGGAAACACCACCACCCAACGGCCCGCGGCAAGACGCTGGCGACCTTGTTGTATAATTTGCTCCAGAGCCTTACGCCCTGCCTTACGGTCAATGGCAATAGGCTCAAGTAAGGCCAACCCCCAGCCAAAGAAGGGAACCCATAACAGCTCCCGTTTCAGCACCCAAATCTGGGGCGGGAAAATCTGCTGTAGGGCAATCGTCTCCCAGGACGACTGATGCTTGCATAGTACTACCGCCGGACCCGAGGGAATGTGCTCTACACCTCGGACTCGAAAGCTAACACCACAGGTTTTCTTAAGCCACCAAAAATTGAGGCGGCCCCATTGGATGAGAAAACGGTAACGGTAGGAAAAGGGTAGGAAGGACAAGCATAACCCCACCAAACCAAAAACAAGCGTAGAGAGTACCTGCCCTAAGCTAAAAATAAGGGAACGCCAGACCAATCCACTGGACCTTGACTGCTGCTGGGCTGGGAATGATTGACCAGAGGCCTCGTTCAGGGACCGGCCGGATTTCGGAACTTGGCTATCCATGTTTTAACAACGCATCAACCACTGAAGATAGATCATCATAAACCTCCACCCCGGGGGGTAAATTAGGACTTTTCGCCGTCATCTCGCCTTTACCGGTACGCACTAACAAAGGTTTGGCCCCAGCGGCTTGGGCCGCTTGCAGATCCCGCAAAGAATCCCCAATTGCCGGCACGCCTTCTAACTGAATACGCAGACGCCTGGCAAGTTCCTGGAACAAACCTGGACGAGGTTTACGGCAGTTGCAATTATCGTCGGGGGTATGGGGGCAAAACAAAATAGCTTCTACTCCTCCCCCCATTTGTGCTAACAGGTGGTGCATTTTGCTATGGATCCGATTGAGCGTGGGCACATCCAAAAGCCCTCGCCCTACCCCCGATTGGTTGGTAGCGACCACAATTCGATACCCTGCCTGATTGAGCCGGGCGATGGCTTCTAAACTGCGGGGAAGCGGTATCCATTCAGCTGGGCATTTGATATAGGCATCAGAATCTTCGTTAATGACCCCATCCCGGTCCAAAATAACTAGGCGCATGGCTATTCTCCTTCTTCCTAGTCCGCTTTAGTTCTGCAATCGGGAGATATCCGCCACCCGGAGGAATAAAGTTTGTAAGCGATCCAACAAGGCTAAACGGTTAGCCCGCAGGGTGGGGTCTTCGACCATGACCATCACTTCGTCAAAAAATCGGTCTACCGCCCCCCGTAAACTTGCCAAGGCCCTTAATGCAGCCTGGTAATCCTGCCTCTCCAACAAAGGCGACACTTCCTGTTCCAGATCGTACATTTGGGTGGCCAGGGCTCGCTCTGCGGGATCTTGCAGCAGTTCAGGTTCCACCTGGGGCGGAATCTTCTCCTCGCTCTTGCGGAGAATGTTGCGGATCCGCTTATTAGCGGCCGATAAGGATTCCGCCTCGGGAAGTTCACGAAAAGAGGCGACTCCCTTGAGGCGGCGATCAAAATCCCAGGGCTGTCCCGGCTTTAAAACCAAAACTGCTTCGATTTCATCGGGCCGGAAACCGGCTTCCAAATAGTAACCCCGAAGGCGCTCTAGCAAGTAATCATGAACTTGAGCTGCGGTATTGCTTTCCGTCAGACGACCCCCATAGGCCTGACAGCCCCTCTCCAGTAAAAGACGAAGATCCAGCCCAAGCTCAGCTTCGATAATAATACGCAATACGCCCAAAGCAGCCCGGCGTAGACCATAGGGGTCCTTATCACCACTTGGCGGTTCCCCAATACCAAATAATCCCACCAAGGTGTCCAAGCGATCCGCCAAACTGAGCGCCTGACCCGTGGGGGTCCCTGGCAGCCTATCACCTGCAAAGCGGGGCAAATATTGCTCCCGAAGCGCCTCCGCCACTTCCCCCGATTCATTATCCCGGAGAGCATAATAACGGCCCATGATTCCTTGTAGTTCCGGGAATTCGGTGACCATCTCGGTGACCAGATCGCACTTCGACAACAGCCCAGCACGCTCCGCCCAATCCCCATTACCACCCATACTGATAGCAATGCTCCGGGCAAGTTGTGCCAGCCGCTCAGTCCTTTCAAAAACGCTACCTAGCTTCTCCTGGAAAGTGATTTTTTTAAGTTTCCCGCAGCGGCTGGCGAGGGACTCCTTGCGATCAGTGGCATAGAAAAAAGCCGCATCAGCAAGACGGGGCCGAATCACTCGCTCATTGCCTTCCACCACCGCCTCTGGCTGTTCGCTTTCGATATTGCACACGGTAATAAAATAGGGCATCAAACGCCCTTGACCATCCCGCACCGGAAAATACTTCTGATGGTCTTGCATCGTGGCGATGAGAACCTCTTCCGGCAACTGGAGAAAGTCCGGCTCAAATCGGCCCGCCAGGGCCACCGGCCATTCAACCAAACCGGTGACTTCATCCAGCAAAGCTTCCTCCACCAGGGCATCCCCGTCTAATTGCTTGGCCGCCTCCACCACCTGGGCATAGATGGCCTCACGGCGGACAAAAAAGTCAGCAAGCACCTTGCCTTCGGTCTCCAACAGCGGCCCGTAGGCGGCAGGTTCCGCCAGATAGAGGGGTGCGGGATGATGAAAACGATGACCCCGAGTCTCCCGGTTAGCTTGAACCCCCAACAGCTCCGCAGGAATAGTTTCATCCCCAAAAAGGAGCACTAACCAATGGACGGGGCGGATAAACTCTACCGGGAGGTTATTCCAGCGCATGCGCTTGGGAATGGGCAAGGCCTGGAGGGACTGAGCCAGAATATCCGGCAGCAATTCCCGGGTGGGCGCCCCCTGCTGCCGCTGCCGATACACCAACCAAGCCCCCTTCTCGCTCTCTAGGCTCTCTAGCTCATCCACCGGCACACCACAACTGCGGGCAAAACCCTGGGCCGCAGCAGTCGCTCTGCCCTCTTCATCAAAAGCCGCTGTCAGTGCCGGCCCGCGACGCTCCAGCACCCGATCGGGTTGGGAAACAGTTAACTCCTGCACCCACACCGCCAAGCGTCGCGGCGCGCCATAGCCTGTCAGACTCCCATAGGCTAACCCTGCCGCCTGCAACCTTTGGCCGAGTTCTTGGGTTAAGCTCTCGGACAATTTACGCAGGGCTTTAGGGGGCAGTTCTTCGGTACCAATTTCGATCAACAGATCCCGGGTTTCAAGCACAGGCCGCCTCCTTGCTGACTCCCGCCAACATGGGAAATCCCAAAGCTTCCCGCCGCGCCAGGTAAGCCTCGGCTACCGCCCGCGCCAGGGCCCGGACTCGCAAAATATAACGCTGGCGCTCCGTGACCGAAATGGCATGACGGGCATCCAGAAGATTAAAGGTATGGGAAGCTTTCAAGACCATTTCATAGGCAGGCAAGGGCAAGCCGGCTGCAATCAAGCGCTTGCTTTCAGCCTCGCAACTGGTGAACCAAGCAAATAAACTTTCCGTGTCGGCTTGCTCAAAATTGTAGGTGGACATCTCCACCTCATTCTGGTGAAAGACATCTCCATAAGTAATGCGCCCTAAAGGACCATCCGTCCAAATTAAATCGAAGACGCTACTAACACCCTGTAAATACATGGCAATCCGCTCTAGGCCATAGGTAATTTCGCCGGTGACGGGTCGGCATTCCAATCCTCCCACCTGCTGAAAATAGGTAAATTGGGTAATTTCCATACCATTCAGCCACACCTCCCAACCCAGTCCCCAGGCACCCAGGGTAGGGGATTCCCAGTTGTCTTCCACAAAGCGGATATCATGCACCAGGGGGGATATCCCCAACATCTGCAGGGATCCTAAATAAAGTTCTTGGATTTCTAGAGGCGCCGGTTTGAGCACCACTTGGTATTGGTAATAATGCTGGAGCCGGTTAGGATTATTCCCATAACGCCCATCCGTGGGCCGGCGCGAAGGCTGGACATAGGCGGCACTCCAGGGCTCAGGGCCGATGGCGCGCAGAAAAGTGCCGGGGTGAAAGGTCCCTGCGCCCACCTCCATGTCGTAGGGCTGGAGAAGCACACACCCCTGCTCAGCCCAATATTGTTGCAGCCGCAAGATGAGTTCCTGAAAAGTTGCAGGCATGGTTGCTGCAACATGGCGGGGCTTGCTGATCAAAAGATTTCCTCTCCTTTTTCCAAGGTCTAAAGTATACTGCGCAGGGACATTCCAATGCTTAGGAAGATAACCCGTCATTCTTGCAAGAGCATGATAGCTCTCCCCTTCCTAGCGCTCCAAGTTGTAAAACAGATCGACACCGCTTTCAAGGCCAGTCTCGGCTTGTAAGCTCCAGTGCTCGCTCAAGGTATAGCGCATCTGAAAAGCACTAAAGCGTTCAAATATCCCGATTCCATAACCAATATAAAGACGCGGTGAAAGGTGTTTACCTAGCACCAATGCCTGGCTCTGGGTCTCCCCTTTGGCTTCAATCCCTACTTCCTCCAAGCCAAAGGTTTCCCCAATTCGTTTGGCTAAAAGATTGCCGCCAGACAGGCCAAGAGAAGTCGCAGCTTTGGCCAATAAACTGCCTTCATCACCGGAAGCGGTGGCCAAGGGCCGTCCCAGAAGTAGATAGGCCAAAATATTATCCTCATTCATGGTCGGCTCGGAAAATAAAGTCAGCACCGGGGCATTCGCCAAACCCTGAATCCGAACTCCAGCAATCACGTCACCGATCTGGCGCACCGCTTTCACATTTAGCCGAGGATTATTTATAGGCCCAGCAAAAATCACCCGCCCCTGCTGAATATCCAGTTGCTGTCCATAGGCCTTATACTGGCCCTCCACCACCCGCAATTCACCATTTCCCGTGGTAACTTTCCCCGGAGTCTCGGTCACTAATAGATTGCCTGCTACCTGCCCTTTAAAGCCAAAGGCCTGCACCGAGACGTTATCCCCCAAGGTAATTCTAACCCGGGCATAGATGGGGAGAGCCTTGGCTTCAGCTTCCTTTTCCTGGGAGACCATCACCACATCCTTAGAGACCGGCACTCCTCCCCTTCGCTTGATATCCGTAATTTCTAAGGTCGCCTCAGGGACCGCAACTTCCCCTTCCACCCGAATACCCTCTGCCGCCACCCTTATCTCCAACTGGGGCGAAATCAATACTCGGATTTCAGCGGTTCGCATGGCTTCAAAGCGCTCCCCTGCCACCGTCACCCTGGCGGGCCAACCTGCTGCCGGATCCAGGCGAACCTGGCCATTGAAAGCCAGTTGCCCCTCACCGGAATGGACCTCCCCTGCAAACGTTACCCTGTCCTGCCCACTGGCCTCTACCCGCAGCCGGATTCCCGTCAATGCCAAGCCCAGAGGAACCACTTGGGCACTCCCTTCTTGCAGCACCACTTGCCCACGAAGCTGGGGGGCAGCCACCCGCCCCCCCAAATCCAGATCTACCCGCAATTGTCCCTGAACTGCCTCCAATTCCGGCAGCAACAGCGCGACAAAAGCGAGGTCATCGAAAGCGGCTGAAATCTGACCTGCCAAGGGCAGTTGGCCTAGGGCCGTTAGATCCCAAGGGGCGGGAGGCAAACGCAGGGAAGCCTGAACCAACGCGGCACTGGGTTCTGCCAAAAGCAACTGGAAACTTCCTGCCCCGCCTTCCTCTTCCAGGCGAAGCTTAACTTGTCCCCCCTCATGGGCAAAACGCAGGATCTGTCCCTCTGGCGTCACTTGGGCCAACTGGCCCGCGGAAGCGTTGAGTTGCAGCTGGGCTTGAGCTAATTGATGGGCCTCTCCTTGCACTCTAGCCTCACCGGCAATGGTCCCTTCTAACGTGGTTTTTTCCGGCAAAAGAGGCGCCAATACCGCTAAAGAAAAGTCCGCCATACGAAGCCTAGCTTGCCAAACGCCTCCCTGCTGCCAATGCCCTCCTAGGCAAAGCTGAGCACGCTGTTGCTGCCAGCACCAGGGAGCAAGGTCAACCTGGCTGGGGCTCAGGGTGAGGGAGGCGGGAGCCGCTGTCTCCCAGTGGCCCGTTTGAGAGTCCGTATACAAGGCCTTGGAAAGTTGCCCTTGCCACGCCATTTCCTTCCAGGAACCCTGGGCCTCAAGGGCCAGGGAACGCTCCGGGGCTACCACCTCCAGGCGCAGCTCATGTTGCGCCGGTGTGCCCCTTCCTTGGAGTGCCAGGGAACGGAGCGCCTGTGTTCCCAAAGTAAAATCGGTTGCCTCGACCCATAGCTGTGAGGACCGCTTTCCCTGTAAATCCACATTTACATCAGCCGCGACCGATGCCAGCTGAAGGTCTTGATAGGCCAATTTTTCTCCCTGGAGGCGAAGGGTCAGTGCGGGTTGCTGGAGTGGGCCCCGAAGATGACCCTTGGCCTTCAAATCCCCCTGGGCGGTAGGCAGCAATTGGGAAAGATCTGGGGAAGCAAACCGCCAGTCCAATGCCACCCGCTCGTTGATCGTTCCCGCCATTGAAAATTGGGAATCCCCCGAGCGGACTCTCAAATCGGCAATGCGCCAAGTCGTCTCTTGCAGTTGGACTTGCCCTTGGGCCGCCACCGGATAGCCCCGCAAGGATCCGGAAAGAGTTTGGAGATCGATCATGAGGGCCCGGGCGCTATCCTCAAGAGTACCACGGGTATCGGTGCTAAAGGCCAGTTCCCCTGGCCATGCAGGCCATTGTTCCGCGGGGTTGAGAGATTTCCCCTCCAATTGCAACTGCCAGGTCAGAGCGGGAGACCAATGAAAACTTCCCGAGCCCCGCACGCTCCCCTGCAACAACTGCCCCTGTAATTTTTTCAGTCCAAACTGAGTGGTATCCCCTCGGCCGGCCAAATGCCACTCGCTAGTGGGGATGTTCTGGCCCGCAAGGGCACTGCTCACCTGCAATTGGTAGGCTGCGGGAGAGCCCACTAAAGCCAATTGTCCCCAATCGCTGGAGAACTGGGCCGTGCCCGTCAGGGGCCAAGCTAGATCCTGCCACTGCCCCTCCAGACTCAGTTGGGGCTGGCCCTCTGCCATCATCACCTCCCCCCGAAAGGATAAATGGGCAGGGCCCTCAATTTGCTGCAGGCTCAGTTGATTTAAGACCCAATGTCCCATCGCCCGCTGTTCCCCTGAGAGCTTGCCACTCAGCTTGCCTAATCGGGCTTCCTGGATCTGGTAAGAACCCCGTACCTTAAACTGGTTGAGGCCGCCAGCTCCTTTAAGATTTAACCCCAAACGTAGGGGGGGCCACTGGGAAGATAACTCTTCCAACTCGGTTTCGGGAATCTCAACGACCGCGACCCAGTGTGGCTGTTCCAATAATTCAAATAATCTGCCCCGGAATTGGAGGGAAAAAGGAGTTTGAACTTCTTGGCGAAGAGTCAATTGGCGCAGATCCCCCTCCACCTTACCACGGCCAACCACTTCCCCTAGTTCAGGAGTCGGGACTTTCCATCCCATGGCAAAATCCAGGGGATAAGCCCCCTGAAAAGCGATTTTTCCACTCACCGCCAGTTGCCCGTGGGGGGCGGAGATTCCCAGCTCGGCCACCTCTAGGAGCTGGCTATCGAAATTCCCCCTCAGGACCATAGTGTCAATCACTACCGGAGACGCCCCTAATGGATGTAAGGAAAGCTTCTGGAGCCGAACGCTTTCTGCCTTCACTTTTAAGGGGAGTTGTATCTCAGGAAGCGTCATTGGCGCTTCCGAAGCACTAGGCGCTGATGGGCGCTCCTGACGCCAACTGACTTCCCGAAGGTGCAGCTGCTCAACCCAAAAGGTCGCCTCCAGCAAGGCTGCCGGTCGCCAGGCAAAGTGAAGATACTCAATGTCCAGAGTAAAATCCGGGGTTCGGTAGCGCAGCCCAGTGAGGGTAAGGGCCTCTCCCAAACGCCCCTCCACCTGGGTGGTCTGCAGCTCTCCTGGCACCATACGCCCTACTTGGGTCAATAGCCACTGGGTTCCCGTCTCGGTCTGGGCCACGTAGGCGATACTGCCTATAAGCAGGACCAGAACCAAGAGGATAAGGGCGCCCACCCACCGCAGAAACTTCACAAATCAGGACCTAAGTAGACATGTAAGCGAAAAGGGGTACCAGGTTTGGAAAGGGCCCAGGCGAGATCCACCCGGATGGGCCCTACCGGGGAAATCCAGCGGATACCCACTCCCGCTCCCTGCTGTAAATCCAGGGAGAAATCATTAAAAGCATTTCCCGCATCATAAAAGGTGGCCACCGCCCATTTATCGAGCAAACGATATTCATACTCTAAGCTACCTACAAAAAGATTTCTTCCCCCCACCACCCGATCCTCGTCGTCTTTAGCCCCTAGGGTATTGAAGGCATAGCCGCGCACGCTCTGATCACCACCGGCAAAATACCGTACCGAGGGGGGAAGTTCTGAAAAGTCTGACACCAAGCTCATTCCCAGCGCTCCCCGCACCAGCACCCGACTGCGGGACCCCGGACTGCGGACCATTTTCCCCCGCAGGGTAAACTGGGAAAAGGTATTATTTGAAAGCAACTCCTGCGCCGCTCCCCGCAGTTCTAAACTGATACGGTGGCCACGGCGGGGATAGATAGGATCGTCGGCCTGGCTCCGAAACCAAATGACCCCTGGTATTAACAGCTTGGCTGTCCCCGACTCCCCATCAATCTCAAAATCCTCCCAACGATAATTCAAAGACAGGGTTTCCCGCCAATCGCCCCGCGCCGTAACCCGACGAACTCCCAATTGGGCGATGCGGCTATCACTGGTGCGGGTCGATTCGCGGCCAAAGCTCGACGCAATTGCCAATTGGTCCGTACGGGGGTCTCGGATAGGAATCACATAGCTGGTATCAAAAGCCTGGCGAATCCCTGAAGCTCTCAGGGCGAAACCAAAGCGATGGCCGCGGCGGTTAACATACCGATTTTCCCAGCCCAAATTAATTCGCGGCCCCGTGTCTGTCCCAAAACCGACTCCCGCCGAGTAGCGATGGCGTTTCACGGCCTGTAAGCGAACTTCTATGGGGACTTTCTTATCCACCGCTTGCTGGGGCTGAGGTTCCACTTCCACCTCAGCAAAATAATTGCTGTCCACTAAAGCCGTATGAAGTTCAATCAGGTCTGAACTTTCATAAAGCTCCCCTTCCTCAAAAGGCACATAGCGGGCTAAGAGTTGAGGCCGGACGACGGTCTCGGAAAAAGTCACCGGACCAAAGCGATAGCGAGGGCCGGTGCTAAAATGCAAGACCACGGTGGCCACATAGGCTTCAAGGTTCACCTGCAACTTCTGCTGGGTAAACTCCGCCTGAAAATAACCGCGTTCAGCAGCTAATTGCTGCAAAGCGGCCTTCCCCTGTTCATAATCGGCGTGATTCAGAGGGTTTTTCTTTTTAACGGGAAAATCCTCTTGTAACGCTTGAAAAGCAGGGTCATCCCTCCCCTCACCGGTAAGGTTTAAATTTACCTCCTCCACGCTCATCCGGGGACCCGGATCAATCCAGTAACGGGCCAGCCATTGCCCGGGATATTGTTGCAAATCCGCCTGGATCTGGGGCCGGTAATAACCATAAACTTCTAGGGCAGTCTGGACCTCATCCACCACTTTGTCATGAAGGCGGTGGATTTGCTCCTCGGTCAGTTGGGGGTCCTCTTGGTGGTGGACAATACTAAGATAAGCCATCACATTTTCCAGGGCTTTCCCTTCCACACCCTGCACCTCTACTTCAAGACGGGCTTGAGACCAAGCAGATCCGATCCCCAAGAAAAGGAGTAAAAAGCCGAATAAGATCCGCTGAAACATCACCGCCTTTATTTTTAGATTCTCAAAATTGATCGATTTAGAATCCAAATCGGTATTCCAAATGCCTAGGGCATCGTCGCCAGGTATGGGATACTTAAGCAAGTTGAAAAGGGGGTTTAAATAGGCTCCTGGGGATGCTCATATTAACGGATAATGGGTATACCATGCTTATTATTTTATAAGGAGTCTCGACCTAAAATGGCTTTATGGTAAAGCTAGTGTCTAAGTGACTAACAACTTGGGGTATGAGTGGTGACCATTCGACTCGGTGTGGTAATGGACCCTATTGCCACCCTCAATATCAAAAAAGACAGTACCTTTGCAATGCTATTAGAGGCCCAGTCTAGGGGCTGGACCTTAACCTACATGGAACAAAGCGAACTCTATCTCAAGGACGGTCATGCCTATGCCCTGCTCCGAGATCTGAGGGTCAAAGACGATCCTGCTGACTGGTATCAGCTCGGTCAACCCCACTCCGTATCACTGACCGAATTAGATGTTATCCTGATGCGCAAAGATCCCCCCTTTGACATGGAATATGTCTACACCACCTATCTGCTTGAGCGGGCAGAGCAGGCCGGGGTGCTGGTAGTAAACAAACCTAGTAGCCTACGTGATGCGAATGAGAAACTCTATACGGCCTGGTTTCCCCAATGCTGCCCTCCTACCCTGGTCACCCGCAAAGCAGCGCTACTACGAGACTTTCTGGCTGAGCAACAGGATATTATCCTCAAACCCTTAGATACCATGGGAGGGGCCTCTATTTTCCGGGTTCGTCAGGAAGATCCTAACCTAGCGGTTATTATCGAGACCCTGACCCACCAGGGCCAACGCCAGGTGATGGCTCAGCGCTACCTACCGGAAATCCGTTTGGGCGACAAACGAATTTTAATGGTGGATGGCCAACCCATCCCCTATGCCCTCGCCCGCATCCCAGCGCCAGGGGAAACTCGCGGTAACCTTGCCGCCGGAGGTCGAGGTGAGGGGATTCCCCTTAGCGCACGAGACTATTGGATCTGTGAACAGGTGGGTCCCACCCTGAAGGCACGGGGACTCATCTTCGTAGGCCTCGATGTAATTGGCGATTATCTCACTGAGATTAATGTCACCAGCCCCACTTGCATCCGGGAATTGGATGCCCTTTATGGTCTCAACATCAGCGCCCAACTAATGGATTGCTTGGCCAGCCGGCTAGAACCACAAGCAAGGATTTAAAGGAAGCCATGTCCTTCACAGCTTTCATTAACCCCACCAGGAATTACCGGTTGAGCTTGGCGCTGCTCCTCTCGGCTCTTCTCCATGGGACTGTGATCCTGGGTATAGGCCAATTGAATATTCTCCCTCCACCACCCCCAGCCCCCCCCCCTCCCTTGGAGATTGTGCTTGTCCCCATCAAACAAGAACAAGCCCCGGAGAAACCGGATTTGCTGGCCCAAGCCAATCGGCTTGGTGGAGGCCAGAGAGAGGAAAAACCCCCACGACCTACGCCCCCGCCCTCTGCTTCAAAGCCTTCCCAGACACCCTCCGGCTTGGCAGCTCCACCCTCAGGAGGATCCCAGACTGAGAAAAAACATCCTCCTCCCGAGCCCGTCACCACGCCCCCCGTGCTGACTCAAAAACACGCCTCCCACTCTGTGAACAACCCTCACCAGATACCCCAACCTGAGGCACTCGACACCGTGGAAGTGGACGACTCTCCCAAGCCTCGGCCCTCAGCCCGAGAGCTAATCGCCGCCCTAGAAGGGCAACTGGCCAAGGAAATCCAGCGTTATGCCAATCAGCCCCGTAAGCGGCACATTGATTCCAATACTAAACAATATGCGGCGACCGCTTATTTAGATGCTTGGCGCAAGAAAATAGAGCGCGTCGGAAAAATGAATTATCCAGAAGAGGCCAAGCGGCAGGGACTTTCCGGAAGCCTCATCCTCGTGGTCGATCTTAATGTAGACGGCAGCGTCGCCAATATTTTGGTACGCCGCTCTTCTGGCTATCAGATTTTGGACGAAGCGGCCATCCGCATCGTGCGCTTGGCCGCCCCTTTTGCCAAAGTACCCGAGAACTTACTTCAGGGTCACGATATACTGTCTATTACCCGCACTTGGCAATTCCATAGCGGGAAAGGTTTTAGCTCCAACTGAGATCGCAAGAATAATGCTGCTTGGTATAATGAACTTACCATGAAGACGATGCGCTATCTCCGTAATCATTTTTTGATAGCCATGCCTACCCTGGAGGACACCAATTTTGCTCGCACGGTCACCTATATCTGCGAGCATAACCGGGATGGCGCCATAGGCCTCATTATTAATCGCCCTTTAAATATCACCCTGGAGCAAGTGTTGCAGCACATGAAAGTTAAAAACTGCCCTCAAGAGGTGGGGGCAAGCCCTGTACTTCTGGGGGGGCCTGTCCAACAGGACCGAGGATTCGTGCTGCACCGCCCTATTGGCCAATGGGAGGCAACGCTAACGGTCAGCGATGAGGTGGGCATCACCACCTCCCGCGACATTCTTGACGCCATTGCCCAAGGGCAAGGCCCCCAACAGACCTTGATTGCTTTGGGCCATGCGGGTTGGGGACCTAATCAGTTAGAGCAGGAGCTGGCAGAAAATGCTTGGCTAAGCACCCCCGCCAACAGCACGATTGTTTTTGACACCCCTTACCCACAGCGCTGGGAAGCGGCTGCGGCCTTAGCCGGAGTCGACCTCTCCCGCCTCTCCGGAGAGATTGGACACGCATGAAGGGGACTGCTGTCACCCCCCCTCCCCAAAAGCCCCGAGTGGTTCTTGGCTTTGACTTTGGCATGCGTCAAATAGGAGTTGCGGTAGGCCAGGAAGTGACCCACAGTGCCACTCCCTTGACTACCCTGAAAGCCCGTGATGGAAAACCCCATTGGGACCAAGTCACTCAGCTTATCGAGCAATGGCGTCCTGACTTGCTGATCGTCGGATTACCTCTTAATATGGATCAATCCGAGCAATTCTTGACGCAAGCGGCTCGCCGCTTTGGGAATCGCTTGCACGGTCGGTATGGTTTGGCCGTAGAATGGATCGATGAGCGTTTATCCACCATTGAAGCCCGAGAGCGGTTAAATCTTAAGACCCCTTTCCTTGGCCGTCACCCGAAGCTTGATCAGGTAGCTGCCCAGTGTATCTTGCAAACTTGGCTAAGAGAGCAGTAAACAATCCGTCACTAAAATTGCGGATTTCCGGTGCGAGGTCCTTATGAATCTTCCGCAGTCCCTTTCGTTAGATGTGGAGGCTTTATGCCGTAAGCTAGCGACCGATCTAAGCCAACGGATGGCCGAACAACAACGGGACAAGCCGGCCATGATTGGTATCCACACGGGAGGGGTGTGGGTGGCAGAGCGTTTATTGGCCCATTTAGATAATCTTGTTTCTGACCCCTTAGGGGTACTTAACATTGCCTACTACCGGGATGATTTCACCCGCATCGGCATGCACCCCCAAGTGCAACCTTCCCAACTGCCCTTTTCTGTCGCCGATCGGCACATTATCCTAGTAGATGACGTGCTTTACACGGGGCGGACGGTACGAGCGGCGTTAAATGAGATTTTTGACTACGGTCGCCCCGCCAGTGTTACTTTAGCCGTCCTCGTAGAACGCGCTGGCCGGGAACTGCCGATACAAGCAGATGTGCTTGGCCACCATTTGGATCTAGCTCTTAACGAGCAAGTCAAACTGACCGGCCCAGAACCTTTGCAATTCAGCATCCAGTGTGTTGAGTCTAACGAATGAATAATATTCAACTGGACAGCGAAGGCCAATTACGCCATTTTCTCAGTATCCAGGGGCTGAAGCGGGAGTTGCTCACTCGTATTCTAGATACCGCCGAGTCCTTTTCTGCCATTGGCGCCCAACAGGTGAAAAAGGTTCCCCTGCTGCGGGGAAAAACCATTGTCAATCTCTTTTTTGAGAGCAGCACCCGAACCTTAAGCACTTTTGAACTGGCAGCCAAACGCCTTTCGGCAGACGTCATGAATCTCAATGTGCGCACCTCCTCCACCAAGAAAGGGGAAAGCCTACTGGATACCCTCCGCAGCTTGGAAGCGATGCACTGCGACATGTTCGTGGTCCGCCATTCCGACAGTGGCGCCGCCCACTTCATCGCACGCCACGTTCCCTCCCATGTCAGTGTTATCAACGCCGGAGATGGTTGCCACGCTCATCCCTCCCAGGCCATGTTAGACATGCTCACGATCCGCCGGCATAAGGGTTCATTTCCCAATCTCCGGATAGCGATTGTGGGGGATATCCTCCACTCCCGGGTGGCCCGCTCCGAGATCCATGCCCTGTCAACCCTGGGAACAGGCGAAATCCGCGTGATTGCCCCCCGGACCCTGCTGCCACGCAGCGTGGACTCCTTGGGAGTTCACGTCTTCCATAATATGGGGGAAGGTCTTAAAGATGTGGATGTGGTGATAATGCTACGGCTCCAGCGGGAACGCATGCAAGGCGCGCTCCTTCCCAGCGAACGAGAATACTTTCGCCTCTACGGTTTAACCGAAGAAAAACTCGCCCTGGCTCGGCCCGATGCTATTGTGATGCATCCGGGCCCCATTAATCGGGGCATAGAAATCGAATCGGCCGTTGCCGACGGACCCCATTCGGTCATCTTGGAACAAGTCAGCCATGGCCTCGCTATTCGCATGGCGGTGATGGCCATGGCCATGCAGATACCGGTCCCTGAAGCCAAGGAGGCCCGTTAATGCGCTTGGTCATTAAAAATGGGCATCTCATTGACCCCTACAACGAGGTGGATGCCGTCCAGGACCTCTATCTGGCCGATGGCCGGGTAGTGGCCATTGGTAACGCCCCAGAAGATTTTAGGGCCGAGCAGGAAATCAACGCCCAGGACCAGATTGTGTGCCCTGGGCTGATTGATTTGCGGGCCCGATTACGGGAACCGGGACAGGAGCGGAAGGGAACCATTGCTACGGAAACCCTGGCTGCCGCCAAAGGGGGCATCACCACCCTCTGTTGTCCGCCAGATACCATTTCCGTCATCGACACCCCTGCCGTGGCCGACCTGATTGCCCACCGGGCAGCGCAGCATCAGCGAACCCGAATTCTGCCACTCGGCGCCCTCACCCAAGGATTAGAAGGCTTACAATTGGCGGAAATGGCTATCCTCCGGGAAGCGGGTTGCGTGGGGGTGAGCAATGCCTTAGTTCCCATCGCCAACAGTCAGGTGATGCGCCGGGCCATGGAATATGCCGCCACCTTAGGGATCACTATCTTTCTCCATCCCCGGGATCCTTGGCTTGGCATTGATGGCTGTTGCCACGAAGGAATCGTCAGCGCCCGTCTAGGCCTGACAGGCATTCCCGAAACCGCAGAAACTGTTGCCCTGGCCCGGGATCTATTGCTCATTGAGCAAACCGGCGTTCAGGCCCATTTCTGCCATCTCTCTAGCAGCCGGGCAGTTCGAATGGTGCGGGAAGCCCGGGCCGAAGGACTCCCCATTACCGCCGATGTGACGGCCTATCACCTCCATCTTACCGAACACGACATTGGGGAATTCAACAGCCAGTGCCACGTCATTCCCCCCTTGCGTTCCCTACGGGACCGGGATGCTCTCCACGAGGGCCTGCGGGATGGCACCTTCAGTGCCATTTGCTCTGATCACCAGCCCCACGAGATCGATGCCAAACTGGGCGCTTTTCCTATTACTGAACCAGGAATCTCGGGACTGGAAACCCTCCTTCCCCTTTCTTTGCGCCTCACCCAAGACGATATTTTGACTTTTCCAGAAGTCATTGCTTATCTCACCTACCAACCCGCTCAAGTATTAGGTGTTGAGGGTGGTCATTTAGCCCCTGGACAGCGGGCCGATATCTGCATTTTTAATCCCCACGACCATTGGGTTCTCAAGCCTGAAGAAATGGTCAGTCAGGGGAAAAATACCCCCTTTGAAGGATGGGAATTTCAAGGGCGGGTCACTTACACTCTGCTGGAAGGCCGGGTGGTTTTTGCTGCTGAAACCCAAGACCCATGAAACCAAAATCCCACCGGGGCACCATTCTAATAGAAGAGTGCGAAGTCTTGGCCCATGATCCCCACCCGGGTGATCAATATGTGCTGAGAGTCACCGCCCCCAGCATTGCCCCCCGCGCGGCCCCTGGGAGCTTCGCCCATCTCCAGTGCGATCCTAGCCTTCCCATGCGGCGGCCCCTCTCCATCATGCGGGTCGATGACCGGCACCGCTGGATGGAATTTCTCTACAAGGCGATAGGCCACGGTACGCAGTTACTGGCCCAGCGAAAGCCTGGTGAGAAAATCAGTATCCTGGGTCCCATCGGCCAGCCCTTCCAAGTGGACCCTGCCTATCCACGACCCCTACTTCTCGGCGGCGGCGTAGGTATTCCCCCCATGGTGTTTTTGGCCGATACTTTGCGCCGGGACAAACAGTTCAAACCCCTGGTGCTAATGGGTTCAGAAGTCCCTTTCCCCTTTCGACCACGGCCCTCCCAATATCTGATCCCAGGTCTGCCGGAGGGGGCCATCGGCGCCATGCCCCTGTTAGAAGATTGGAAAATCCCCAGTCGGCTTACCAGCCTTCAGGGCTATCCGGGTTGCTTCGAAGGCTTTATCACCGACTTAGCCCGCCACTGGCTGCAAACCCTAGACTCCGTCCAACGCCAAGAAGTCGCCATTTACGCCTGTGGTCCCCACCCCATGCTAGAGGCCACAGCGAAACTCGCCCGGGAATTCGACCTTCCCTGCCAGGTCTCCCTGGAAGAATTCATGGCCTGCGCTGTAGGCGGCTGCGCCGGCTGCGTGGTAAAAGTTCAAACCTCCCAAGGACCCGCCATGAAACGGGTCTGCGTAGACGGACCAGTGTTTGACGCTAGGGCGGTGTTTGCCTAAAAGATACTTTTATAGAGGAAAGGTCTTAAAACATAACCTGACGCCCAAGAGCAACGCTCTTGAATTCCCTCTACTTCGCTCAGCGTGGGTGAGCTTGAACATTAGCGTGGAATTAACTGAGGTGAGTCGTGACTAAACTGCTTAAAAAAGCTTTTGAAGAAGCTTCAAAGCTTCCAGAGATCGAGCAAAATTCCCTCGCGAAGTGGATGCTTGAAGAGCTTGAGGCTGACAAGAAATGGGATGAAACATTTGCCGAGTCTGAAGATATTCTTGACCAACTTGCTGATGAAGCGCTTGAAGCGCATAAGCAAGGCAAAACAAAGCCTTTGGATATCGACAAACTGTGAAATCCAGGACAACTGAGCGTTTCTGGAAGTGTTACGCTGAATTGCCGCAGCCAATTAGGAAGCAAGCGAAAGAGGCATACAAGCTATTTCAGAATGATCCTTATCATCCGGGTCTGCATTTCAAGCGAATACACTCAACGCGGCCTATATTCTCGGTACGGATCACCAAAAACTATCGCACAGTAGGGATACAACAGAATGGCGAAATGGTATGGTTTTGGATTGGTTCGCATTCTGAATACAACAAATTGCTCAAACAATTAAGAAACATCTAACATCTAAGTAGCAAAGGGGTCTAGCAAAGGGGTCAAGCCTTTCATTGTGCCTTTTGGTAGTGTAGTTCCTGGAGGCATTCAGCAAGACTGACCCTATATTTCCTACGATCCTAATCACTCCTGAGGAACTTACGGTGCTGCCCGTGTTACGGAAGTCTCCGAAAACCAACAGACAGTCCGCGATTACTACGATAAATTAAGCTTCTTCTCAGGTGGAAATGTAAATATTACAATTTCGTTTGCAGCCATTGCGACAAGCACGCCGGAGCGGTCACCCTAGATACTCCTGATAAGCCCTACTGCATTTGCTCTCCGACCGTCTATGCTAAGGAGATGGGCTTTGAATAGGTCCACCTGGCATATGCCTTGCTAGATGACCATTTAGGAATAATGGAGGTAGCACCATGGCGAGACGTTGCACTAACTAAGCTGATCTAGTCGATATAGTCAAAATTGGCGCTTGCCCATATGCAACATATTTAGTAGACGCGCGCTCTGCCTGGGCTCCTCTCGAATGGGAAAGTAATGCGACGGCCACGCTCTATTTCAGCTGAGCGAGCCGTGTACCCATCACATTCACTAAGAGTAAGGAGAAGATGGCATGAATGATAGGATCACAGCACTGGCAGCCGCTGGCTTTTTCGCAATAATGTCAGTAGTTTCTCCAGCGAACCCTGCGCAGGCTGCCCAGGGGGGGACTGAACAACTGGAAGAGTCTCAGAATACAGTAAATGAAGCAGCCAAAGTCGTGCAGCAAATAAAATCTAACCCTCAATTAGTGCGGCAGATGGCAGCGGCAAAAGGCATTTTTATCGTGCCCAACTACGGGCGGGCCGCTCTGGGCGTGGGCGGTTCCGGCGGTGAAGGAATACTGCTCGTGCATCGCAACGGCCGATGGAGCGGCCCAATATTCTACAATCTCGGCGGCATCAGCGCAGGGCTTGAGGCCGGCGTTGAAGCGGGGCAGATTGCCATGCTCCTGATGACCGAGAAAGCCATAGAGAGTTTTATGACCAATAACAACTTCTCCCTAAATGCCGATGCCGGACTCACCATCATCGACTATTCCGCACGCACTCAGGAGTCCTACGGCAAAGGCGATATTCTCCTCTGGTCCGATACCAAAGGTGCCTTTGCCGGCCTGGCGATCAATGTGGAGAATATTGTCTGGGATGAGGAAGAAACCGTCGCTTATTACGGCGACAAAGCGGCATATCCCGCAACCATCGCCAAAGGTTCCGTGGAAACCGACCGTGATGAAGTCATTCAGGAAGTCCTGCCCTGAATTCTGGCCTAATTAGAGAGGGAGAGGCCTGTTTAGTATAATTAAGTATAATAAGGGATGGCGGGAAGGAATTTCACTTTTCTCCGCCTCCCTTTTCCCAGTTTGATCCAAGCTGACCATAAGCCACTAACGCCAAAGCAATCCATTAGAGGTAAGGGTTAAGGATTAAGTAAAACAAAAACTTAGACCCTTTTTCTTTTAACACTTAACTCTTGAAACTTTCCACGATAGGGACATTAACGCGGCCAAAAATGTTTTGAGTTTGGGTACGGCGGAGAGCACCGGAACCAATAAAGCGCGTGGAGCGGTAGAGACCCCAAGGGCCGTAGCCTAGCCACCGCCTGAGGACCGCATTGAGGCGCGAATTCTCAGACTAGCCAGGTGAGGAGGGACCGAACCGAAGCTCGTCAGGGCGAAACTCCAATATATTAGCCCCTATCCCCCCCACTCTCCTTCAACAGCTTAGCTTCCAGGGGATGCTTAAAAGTCAAGGTACGATAAGGGAACGGAATCTCGATCCCCGCCTCATCCAAAGCCCCCTTGATAGCCGTGACCACCTCGCCCCGCGAACGGCGAATATCCACCGGCGTAGGATCGGTCCACCAGGCCACCTCAATGTCAATACTGCTGGCGCCAAAGCCCTGGGGAAAAATCTGAGGGGAGGGGGCTTTATGGACTGTCGCACACCTTCCCAACGCTTGCTTAATTACTTCGACGGCCTCGGTGACATTCTCTCCATATGCCACCCCTGTGATAATCGTTACTCGTCGCCGGGGTAAATTAGTGAGCACCTTGACAGGATTAAGGAATAGAAAAGAATTAGGCGCGACTACCAGCTCGCCGGAGACCTGGCGAATCAACGTCTGCCGCACGGAAATATTTTCCACCTGCCCGCTAATTCCCTCACACTCAATAAAATCGCCATTCTCGAAGGGAAAACGCCAAAGCAACAAAATCCCAGCGAAAAAGTTCTCAAAGATATCCTTAAAAGCAAACCCCACGGCGATGGACACAATACCCATGGCGCCTAAGGTCCGTGCTGGCGTAATACCGGGGAACGTCACCATGGCGGCGAGCAAAATGCCAACAATCCAAATCCCGATGCTAAGGAGCCGAACCAGCAATTCACGCAATGATCCCCGCATTCTGGAACGGCGTAAGGAAGCGCTCACCAGCCGAGTGGCGAGTGCGGCCACTCCCCAGGTAAACAGCAGAACCAATATGCCCATGGCCAGAAAAGGGCTATGATCCACAAAATCTACCCAAATTCTCTCCAAAGTATCTTGAATGGAAACGACAATCCCCTCGACACTCGTGGGCGCATTTTGAGAAGTGATAGAACTCGCAGCATCGGGCATAGCTTTCTCCGACAAGGATCTAGCGTTATTTTTTCTTAGAGTATAGTCAATCCACCCCCTACGTTATCTTGACCTCATAGATTAAACCCCCATGATTAATATATCAGGCACCCTGATCCACCTTCCTCCTACTATCTCATGAAAGGCTAAATATGAGCAAAGCTATCAAAGACTATGCACTCATCAGTGATTGCCGGACAGCTGCTTTAATATCGCAGCAAGGCTCAATCGATTGGCTTTGCTTGCCAAGGTTTGATTCGGAGGCCTGCTTTGCCGCACTGCTTGGAGATCGCGAACATGGCCACTGGCAGATTTATCCGGAAGGGAACGTCCGGATGACTCGCAGACGCTATCGTGACGGTACGATGATTCTTGAGACTGAATATCACACCGCTAGCGGTACCGTTTGCCTCACCGACTTCATGGTGATGGAAGGCGCCGTACCGCAGCTCATGCGTCTCGTCAAAGGGGTGAGTGGTGAGGTCGTTATGACCGTGGAGCTCTTCATTCGCTTTGATTATGGTGACCTGATCCCCTGGACGCAAATTGAAAATGGCAGGCTGATCGCGGTCGCAGGCCCGTCCACGGTCCAATTAACGTCGTCCCTGCCGCTGGCCAAACCTTATCCCAAGATGCGGCAACAGTTTGTAATCCGCGAAGGGCAATGGCACCACTATTGCCTCTTGTGGTCGGAATCCCATTGCAAGCCCTCTCTGCCAGTAGACCCGCTCGCGGCACTTAGCGATACGCAGTGCTGGTGGCGTGATTGGATCACCCGTTCGAATTACCGCGGACCGTGGCGTGGAGCCGTCGAGCGTTCGCTTTTGACGCTGCGCGCGCTTATTTATGAACCGACAGGGGGTATGGTGGCGGCACCAACGACCTCCCTTCCTGAGCATCCAGGAGGCGTTCGCAATTGGGATTATCGGTTTTGCTGGCTGCGCGATGCGACTATGACCCTTTATGCCCTCATGAATGCCGGATACCGACAGGAGGCTTATGCTTGGCGTGAATGGCTTTTGAGAGCAGTGGCGGGCGAACCCGAGCAGATGCAGATTATGTATGGCCTAGCAGGCGAGCGGCGCTTGAGCGAGACTGAGATTCCTTGGCTGCCAGGCTATGCTGGATCGCGGCCCATCCGTATTGGTAATGCCGCTTATCAGCAAAAACAGCTCGATGTTTATGGTGAGATCATGGATGCTTTTCACTTGGCAAGGCGTGCGGGTATCGAGCCTCATGAAGCCGGCTGGAAAGTGCAAAAGGCGTTGATGGACTATTTAGAATCCCACTGGGATGATCCTGATGAAGGCATCTGGGAAGTGCGCAGCGCCAGGCGTGATTTCGTGCACTCGAAAATTATGGCCTGGGTAGCCTTTGACCGGGCTATTAAAGCAGTCGAGGACTTTGGCCTTGATGGTTCACTAATGCGTTGGAAAAATACTCGCCAAAAGATTCATGAGGAGATTTGCAGCCAAGGCTTCGATTCTGGACTTAATGCTTTTGTCCAGTCCTATGGTAGCAAGGAACTCGACGCCAGCCTGCTTATGATCCCAACCCTTGGTTTCTTGCCTGCCGATGATCCCCGAGTTCAAGGGACGGTTAAAGCCATCGAATCGCAGCTCGTCCGCAATGGCTTTGTCTACCGCTACTCTTCCAAGGAAGGCATTGACGGACTACCACAGGGCGAAGGGGCATTCTTGGCCTGTAGCTTCTGGCTGGCTGATAACTATATCCTCCAAGGGCAAAAGCAGCGGGGGATTGAGCTTTTCGAGAAACTCCTCGCTATCCGCAATGATGTGGGGCTACTCTCCGAGCAATACGATCCCGAACAGAAAGCGCTGCTTGGAAATTTTCCCCAAGCCTTTTCCCACGTCTCACTTATCAACACAGCAACCAATCTGACTAACCAACATGGGCCTGCACTGGAAAGGAAAAAATAATATCCCGAGACTTAGGCTCTTCGTTGCACCCAGGCGTGAAAGCCGTAGCCAGCCTTGTAGGTGGGAAAATAAGAAGAATAAACGCCCCTTTTAAAACCCTATATTATTCCGCTTGTCGTTGGATACGGGCAATTTCATCTCTAAATCTTGCACAACGGGTGAGCTTTTCACTTCCATCATTCTCGCCAAAAATCTCTTTAAATCCCTCAACAATGGGGGTAATAACAGCATCGGCAGCAACCTCAAGTAGTGAATCTTCATCACCACCAATGTCAAGCTTAGGATTTATAAGATCGCCCTCTATTTCCATATTAATTGGCGCTCCTGTTATAGAGAAATCTTTTGCCCTTGCAACCAAAGTATAATCCACTGATTCATTATCAAGGTTAACAACCCCACTACCAATGATGTTGGAATCATCAGTATTAATAACGACTGCCTGGGTTGTCATTCGTCCAGAGTTAATGTTAAACAGTGCCACCATGCAGTTTATCTCTGTTTTTGGGTTATCCGCTAGCCAGGAGGCAAAAGCCTCAGTCACATCAAGCTGCAAGGCTTCTACCAGCAAGCTACCCATATAGCCATCCTCCATAACAGCATTTAAATCCCCGGTGAGACTCGAAGCCATTCCTTGTGGTGAATTGCCGCTAAAGTGCAGACTTGCCACCATATCAAAATTTCCTCCAATAACTTCATCAACATTTAGTTCATTATCGTTATCAAGGTTGGCTAACGCCCCAGAAATTTTATTAAGTTCAAAGTCATCAACTTTTATTTTCAGGTTAGCTTCTGTTAACTTATCCGATTGATCAATCAACCCCTCAATGGCAAGATCTCCTCCCAACATCCTTACTCTCACGGGATAGAGCGCTAGCCGCTCTCCCTTTATCGCGAGATGACCCTCGCCTCCCTGAATGGTCCTGGCCCAATCACCACCAATGAATTTCTCAATTTTGGTATGCAGATAAAGTTCAAGCCCACCTGGAATTAGAGACCCGATGGGATCATCATCAAAGAGTTTTTCCTTTTCAACTTCTTTTTCCTTCGCTTTAATATAAGGTTTAAGATCAGCACTAACTAGTACGGGAAAAACTAAATCTCCTCTAATATGGGTTCGATCCCCATTTAAATTCGCCTTTATCATGCCCGTCATTTGACTCTGACCATACTTAAGATTGATGTTAGTCAGATCTATTGTCGTTCGTTCTATATTTGCATCAACCGTGGCAAAACCATCATAGGAATGAAGAGTCTTGATATTTAATCCAGCTAGGTTAATAATCCGTGTCAATGATTCACCGGGACCCTTTACACGAATTCGACCCTTTACCCAATTAAAGTTATCAGAAATATCACCCGTGAAATAAATTTCCGCCGTACCGATACGCCCAGTTAATGTAAGCAGCCTATCTACATTTTCTGCTTCAACTAGCTTTTGCTCAATTTGAAAACTAACCGGCATGGAATCAAGTTGTCCATGAAAAGAACCCTGCCTTTGGGGGGAAAAAAACTCCTGCAAATGAATACTTTCTGCAAGCAATTGATGGGTTTCGTCTTCTACCCTATCTTGGTAATTCACTATGACATTATTTAATTTAAAATTCTCAAGTTGTTCCACCGAGAAATAACCTGGCTCTCGCTCTTTTTCTAAAAAAACGTCCCAATTAGCCTTGGCTTGTTGCTCAACCAAAAAAATTTGGCCATCCGTAATTTCTGCATCTAGAATTTTTATATTTCCTAATATCAATGGCAGAAGTTTAAACTGGACAAAAACTTTGCCGATATCTGCCATCCAGTCCCTATCAGCCCAGTTTGCATTTTCTAGCTTTACTCCTTCTACTGTGATACTAGGTTGCAGAGATAACAAATCCAGCTCAAGATCTCCTGCCACCTTAAGGTCACGACCGTACTGCTGCTCGATGTAGCTAGAAGTCCACCCCTTTACCGTATCTTCATCAATGACGAGTACAGCTATGATGATCACCAACAGCAGAATCGCAGGGATACTCGCCAATATAATAAGTACTTTTTTTAACATAAATGTCACCCTTATATGTGGATTCTGCTGTTCTTAAGAGATATCCGCCTCTTCTCTCATATACATATATAAGAAAATAAACTAACCTCTATTCCATTACCCCAGGCACTTCTGGCATGAACGTTATTGTTTGGAAAAGGTTTAAGGTGCTAGAACTACAATATGTTAATACGGGAAAGAATTGGTCATAGGGGAATAGAAGGCATGAATACACTTCTCCAATAAATAAAAATGTAGTCAAGGTATGATGAGGTGTCAATCATAAAAGCGATGGACACAAAAATAGAGTTTTATAGTGTTTGAAGCATGCTCCCTGCCCAGGGGCTGGACCCCTGCTAACACTCGGGACGGATAGCAAGCAAAAGAGCAAGTTTCCAGAAATGAGTACTAAGTCTAATCTGTAAGAGAGTAACGAGTTAATAGAGAATCAGTCGAGAATGAGTCCTTTATTTCGCAACAAATTTAAGGTCTTAAAAAATGGTGAGATCTTCTATCCAAGAATTGCCGAAGTGATTTCCCAAGCACGAAGACACATTGAAATAGAAAATTATATCTTCGAACCTGGACAGGTAGCAGACTGGATTTTACTGCAAATCAGAGAACGTCTTCAGCAAGGAATAAGCGTTAAACTATTAACTGACCGAATTGGTAGTCATCGTACTCCAAGAAAAACATTTCGATTAATTGAAGAAGCAGGAGGGGATTTTAAATGGTATCGTCCTCTCAGTTGGAGAACTCCCCTTTGGTTTAATAATAGGAATCATCGCAATTTAATTATAGTTGATGATCAAATAGGATTTATGGGAGGGGCAGGCATTTCTGATCGTTGGCTTACTGGTAATCGTCACCTGCCACGATGGAGAGATACGATGCTAGAAGTAAGAGGCCATCTAGTTCCTGTGCTGAAAAATGCTTTTGAAGATCATTGGTGGGAAGCAACGCATCATCATCTATTTTCTGCTCACAGTAAAAGCAATCCCTATTCTAATTCTTCCTTATCTCAAGATAACGAAGCAATCATTATCAAAAGTGGAAATTCTGGTCAGTCAACACAAAATTCAGGTTTTATTTTTCGAAGATTAATTCAAAATGCACGTAAATGCATTTTCGTAACAAATCCCTATTTTTTGCCAGGAGATCCGATGACATCTGAGATAAAAAAAGCTTCTGAGTCTGGAGTAATGATTAAAGTAGTCACAGCAGGGAAACATGCGGACCACCCATTTATACGCTGGGCTGCACGGAGCCACTACTCTGAGTTAATCGATTCAGGTGTTGAAATTTATGAGTATACCCCGACCATGATTCATGCGAAAACAATGATGATTGATGATTGATGATCGATGGTCCGTTATTGGAACCTCCAATTTTGATAATAGATCATTCATATATAATGATGAAATTGATCTCTTAATTGATAATTCCAAACTGGCCTCGCAAGTTAGAAGTGATTTTGAGGATGATTTAGCAGAATCCGTCCAATTAAAAAAAGAAGATTTGAATTCTCCCTTGTATCTTAACCCTCTCAGTCAATCGGCAGCCCGTTTTGTTAGGCAATTTGCTTAAACTGGAAATCTTATTTAGTGTTGTTAGATAATCTCTGAAACTGAAGACAAGCTGAAGAAAGGGACAAGTTCACTTTATAAAAAAATAAAAAACAAGCGCGCAGAATATGCCAGTCCGCGCAAAATCAAAAAAGACAGAAGTGACTTTGCGGCTCGCTTGGTTAAAAGGTAAACAGGAGTAGATATGCGTGCCAGGAGTCTTATCGCTCTCATGCTCACTAGTGCGGCCATTGTCCTTATAAGTCACCCGATCTTCGCTAAAGGTGATCCTCAAGCCGGCCGCGAAGTATTCCGCAAGTGTCAGGCTTGTCACAGGCTTGAACCTGCCCAACACCAAGTTGGCCCCCCACTCGCTAATCTCCTTGGGCGTCAGGCGGGTAGTCTTAAGGAGTTCAGTTATTCCCAAGCACTGGAAGAGGCCGATATTATCTGGACGGAAGACACTCTCAATAAATTCTTAGCCAGCCCGCAACACTATCTACCTGGGAACCAGATGCACTTTGCGGGTCTACGCAATGAAGAGGACCGCGAGAATGTCATTGCTTACCTTAAGCAGGCGGTAAACGCCTTCCCACGACACGCTCCTGTCTCCCCCGAAGGAACCAAACTACAGCAAGTAAACAGCACAGAGAGTGTAGCGGCCTACACCCCCGATCTTACCTTGACCTTGAAAACTGGGATTGCCGAGGGGCGTCTCGTTTTCATCGGTGTCGGCGCCGACATTGAAGGGGAGGTGAACCCTACTCTAGAGGTACATAAAGGAGAGGTAGTCCAGATCAACCTGGTCAATGGTGAAGGCACGACCCATGATATTTTTTTCCCTGAATTTAACGCCCGCTCTGAGCAGGTGACCACTTCAGGCAGTAGTACGACTCTGGCTCTCCGAGCCACCAGCGCGGGTGAATTCACTTATTACTGCACCCTTCCCGGGCATCGGGAGGCCGGAATGGAAGGGCGCCTCCTCGTACGTGAAACACCCCGGGAAGAATTGGCAAAGGCTCGGGATATTGTGCGCAATCCCAATGATGTGCCTCAACCCGTGGGAGACCGAGAGTCCAAAAAGCTTGAGCTCGGCCTTGAGGCGGTAGAATTGGAAGGAGAGCTTGCGGAAGGCACGACTTATCACTACTGGACCTTCAATGGCACGGTACCCGGTCCCCTCCTCCGTGTCCGGGTTGGCGATACCGTCAAACTCAAGTTCGCCAATGACATTGACAGCGACATCATTCACTCAGTCGATCTCCACGCAGTGACCGGACCTGGGGGAGGTGCGGCTTATCTTCAAGTCCCCCCAGGCGAGGAGAAATCCATCACCTTTAAGGCGCTTATCCCAGGGCTCTATGTTTATCACTGCGCCACTCCGATGGTGGCCCATCACATTGCCAATGGAATGTATGGCATGATTCTCGTCGAACCTGAAGGCGGGCTACCGCCCGTCGATCGCGAGTATTACGTGATGCAGGGGGAAATCTACACCCAGGCCTCCTTCGGCAAGAAAGGACGCCAGGAGTTCAGCGTTGAGAAACTCCTGGATGAATCCCCCGAATATTTTGTCTTCAACGGTGCCACCGGGGCGCTTACCCAGGACTACCCGCTGCACGCTAAAGTGGGTGAGACAATACGCATTTTCTTCGGCGTGGGCGGACCAAACCTCACCTCCTCTTTCCATATCATTGGGGAGATATTTGACCGCGTCCATGAATGGGGCGGGCTTAGGAATAGACCGGTCGAGGGAATTCAGACAGTACCCGTCGCCCCCGGTGGCGCCGCTATTGTGGAGCTTGAACTGGAGATACCCGGCAAATACATCCTGGTCGATCACGCCTTATCACGTATGGAGCGGGGGCTGCGCGGATTCCTTTACGCCGAGGGCAAGGAGAAACCAGCAATCTATCAAACTGGCGCTTCTTTCGAGAGCGATGACAGACACCCTATTAGGCGGTGAAAATTCCACCGACCGATAAGCGGCTCTCGCTCCTATTGGAGTAAAAAACTAGCAAAACCCTGTATTTCCCAGCCATCTTAAAGTTCTTCCTTTCAGCCAGTAATCCGCCGAAGCAGCGCGAAGCATGCTTCCTCTTTAGTTGACATGCTTTGGTGATAAAACAGACATACAGGGATCCTTATCTAAGTATCTGATGACTAAAGATGTACCGATGAGGCATAATAAAAAATTGCAGAGGGAGGTACATCATGGATCCTCAGACAATCAACCCAGCAAGGAGCAAAAACAGCTATTCTCCTGCCTTCCTGGTGATCCTAGCAGGCTTCATCACCTCCTTGCTCATCGCCAACATTATTGCCGTCAAGCTAATCGATATTGGGGGCTGGGTTATGCCAGCCGGGGTGATCATCTTTCCCTTGAGCTATATCATCGGCGATGTGCTGACTGAGGTCTACGGTTACCGCCGCGCCCGCCAGGTGATATGGCTGGGCTTTTTCTGTAACCTCTTGGCCGTGGGCGCCATCACCTTGGCCATGGCACTGCCTCCCGCTACATTCTGGGAGGGACAGGAAGCCTTTGAGCGCATCCTGGGCTATGCCCCTCGCCTGTTGTTGGCTTCCTTCCTGGCCTATTTGGTGGGCGAGTTCACCAATGCCTACGTGCTTGCCAAGATGAAACTCGCCACCCAAGGACGCTGGCTATGGACCCGCACCATCGGCTCCACACTTGTGGGTCAGGGGCTGGACTCGGCCGTGTTCATCACCGTGGCTTTTTTGGGCACCATACCGCTGAAAGGTCTGGTGCTGGCCATTTTAATTCAGTGATGAACCGTCAGCTAAAACAGACGGCTTCTTGCGGCACGCTCGCGCTAATGCGCCACGTTAAGCCACACAGGCTCCATCCGAGCCTGGCCACGCGCCAAGATATTTCTGGCCGCGTTGACATCTCTTTGCAGAGACAAACCGCATTCGGGGCATCTGTGCTGGCGCACGTAGAGCGCCTTTTGCACGACTGCTCCGCAGCCGGAGCACGCTTGCGATGTGCCTTGCGGAGGAACTTCGACAAACACCGACCCGGCGCTTTCAGCCTTGGCACGGAGTATGTTCAGAAACTGGCTCCAGCCAGCATCCGAAATCGACCGACTCAACCGGCGGTTCCTGACCATGTTTTTTACGGTCAGGCTTTCCGCCGCGATGAAAGCGTATCGACTCACGAAATCGCGGGCCACCTTGTGGTGGTGGTCCCGTCTTTTGTTGGACACTCGGGCGTGTATCGAGCGCAGCTTGGAAACCGCTTTACCTCGGTTTCGGCTGCCTTTTTTCTTACGCGAAACAACGCGGCCAACAACGCGCAGCCGGCGCCATGCTTCTTTTTGGTAGCGCGGATTATCGACGTGCTCGCCTTGATCGGTGGACAGGAAATGCTCCAATCCAACATCAATACCGACAGCCGTATCTTCAGTCCGAGGCGGTGGCGCATCACCGATTTCGCAACTGGCTATGACGAACCACTTTCCGGCTTCAATCTTGATCTGTACGGTTTTGATCGTGCCTTGCGCAGGGCGATGTTGGCGTACCCTAACCACGCCAATGTGCTGAAGGCGCAGTTTGCCATCGAGCAACCGCGCGCCGTCGCCGTGCGCCGGGTATGTCCAGCTATCGAAGCGACCACGCGCCTTGAAGCGCGGATAACCGGGTTTATCGCCTGTCTTAATGCGCTGAAAGAATGCCTGAAACGCCTTGTCGAGGCGCCGCATCGTTGCCTGGGCAGAGGAGAAATTGAGCCTAGCGTACCAGTCGTTCGCGCCGCGGGCGGATTTAAACCAAGCCGATTGCTGCGTGTACTTCACGCTTTCTTGAGCTGTTTCGTAGCGCTCTTTTCGTTGAGCAAGACACTCGTTATACAGGCGTCGGTGCGTTTCAAGCATGATCTCAAGCTCACGCACCTGGGCGGTGTTCGGATACAGTCGGTATTTGAATGCTTTAATCAACTACTTTCCCGTTTGGTTTTCAATGTAGCGGCGAACGGTCTCTTCGGACACGTGGCCCACCGTGCCAGCGTAGTAACTGCGACTCCAGAGGGTCGGCAAACGGCTACGCAAAACTGGAAATTCGGAACGCAAGATACGACTGCTTCGACCCTTAAAGCGATTGACTATCTCGGCAACGCACCAGCGAGGGTCGGATTCGACGAACAGGTGTACGTGGTCCGGCATGATCTCCATCGCATGCACTGTCATTTCAAATTCGTTTGCGACTTCGCGTATCAACTGATCAAGACGTTTAGCGATGCCATCAACCAACACGCTGCGACGGTATTTGGGGCACCAGACCAAGTGATATTTGAGAGCGAAAACCGCCCCAGAATTCTTGGCGTAACGAGACATGCCGTTAATTATGCGCCCGGCAGACATATACTAGCAACAACCAAACGTAGGGCCGCGCTTCCTCTGCCGCCTAAAGTCGGCAGTCCCCGCGCGGTGTAATTTATGGGTCGTGAAATCCGCCTACGAGATAATAGCAACTCCCCTCACTTATCTAGTGGTCAATTACTTGAAGCGTACTGAGGGGGCCGACGTTTACGACCATGAAACGAATTTCAATCCATTGGAGCTGAAGAATTAAATCATTTCTGCGGAGACATTACTGCACAAGGAATGGAATCCGCACCTCGCCGAAAAAATGATTATTTTTCGCGTTAACCAGATCAGCCCGGAATGTCACGCGCGACTGCTCGTCCGGTACGCGCTCGAAATAAAGATAGCCTTCCAGGTGACCCCCGGCCTCTAGTACACCCTCGGGCAGTGCCCGTTCAAACATCTCTGCGGTCGGCAAGGGGATGGCGACCCAATAGGTGCTGTAGCTATCATAGTAGAAAGGGTCGTACGCGAACACACTGGGATAGGTTGTCAGGGTAGGATAGATAGGGCCGTAGAGCGGAGCGACCGTAAAGCTGTCGTAGATGAAGTCCGGGTTGGCAATCGGAGTGTAGTCGTCGACAAGTACAAACTCCAGCACTGATCCCTCGATTTGGTATAGTGGCAGGGCGGCGTAACGCATGCCGTCGGCGGCGACCAGGGCGAACTCGTTGTAGCTCAGGCGCAGCGGCATCTTGCTGTGGTGGTCGATGACCACTCGCACGGGTGTTACTTCGTTTCGGATGGGTTGCGGACCGGGCCATTGATGAGCCTGGGCGATGATGCAGACCCCCTTTACCCGGTCGACGGCAGCCTCCTCTAGGCGTGCCATCTCATTCGCCGCCGGAGCCGGCTGCAGATCAGCTGTCGGCTCCAGATCGGCCATCGTCGCACAGCCGGCGACAAGCAGCATGACCCCCAAGGCGCGTAGCAGCTTAAATTGCTTTATGATGCCTTTCTCCTCTCCGTTGCAGCCTTTTGCAGACCCTGCCTTAAGCGGAGATATTAAAAATAAAAATAGAGAAGAGGATAATACCAATTTGATGTAATTTTGCACTGTATAGGTCTAATTTAAACAAACACTTACAACCTTAATAAATTGCATTCTTTTGTTAAATTGGTATAAGAACTTCAATGGGCTTTGCCCTCCAGGCGGTCTAGAGAAGGCGTTCGGGCAGGGGGCGTTGTCCCCCCGGAGAGGATGCAGGAGGCGCTATGGGCGCGGGTGAAAGGGGCAATTCACTGGCGCGAAATTAGAGCATTCCGCAACGGTTATCTACACTTTATAGTAAGAGAAAGCAACCTCCTGTCGGTCCTAGCGGATTGCCAGGAAACTAGTATGAGTGTTGTATGGAAACGAAATACTTGCTGCGGCAGGTGGGCGCGCTCGTGCTCTGTCTTTGTGTTGCCACCGCCTGCGCCGTGAACCCCGTCACGGGCGAGCGCCAGTTGGTGCTGATCTCCGAGGCGCAGGAGATCCAACTCGGCCGACAAGGCGCGGAGCAGATCCGGCAGACCATGGCCCTGGTGGAAGATGATGAACTACAGGCCTATGTCGACCGGCTTGGCCAGCAGTTGGCCGCGGACTCCGAGCGGCCCCATTTGCCCTGGGCGTTTGCCGTGGTCGACGATCCCACGCCCAATGCGTTTGCCTTGCCCGGCGGCTTTATTTTTGTGACACGCGGCATGCTGACATTGATGGATAGTGAGGCCGAACTGGTGGCGGTGCTCGGCCATGAGATCGGCCATGTCACAGCGCGCCATTCGGTGACGCAACTTAGTCGCGCGCAACTGGCTCAGCTGGGGCTTGGTCTTGGCGCTATCATTATGCCCGAGATCCAACTGTTGGGAGACATCGCCGGGCTGGGCTTGAATCTGCTATTTCTGAAATATGGCCGCGATGCGGAACGTCAGGCCGATACACTCGGTTTTCGCTACGCCCGGGCGGAGGGCTACGACGTCGCCGAGATGGCCGACATATTCGCTTCACTACAGCGCGCCGGTGAACTTGCAGGACAAAGTCCGGTGCCGAGCTGGCTGGCCACACACCCGGCACCCGAGGAACGCGTCGAAGCCGTTGAGGCACGGCTACGCCAACTGCCGGAAAACCCCTTTGATGCGACGGTCGGGCGCGCTGAATTTCTGAACATGATTGATGGTCTTCCCTATGGCCCCAACCCGCGCAACGGCTTCTTCCGCGGCAACACATTCTACCACCCGGGGCTTGCATTCCAGCTCGCCGTACCCGAGGGCTGGCAGCGCCAGAATATGGCACAGGCCGTGGTGGGCGTGAATAGTGCGCAAAATGCCGCGTTTCAACTCACCCTGGCCGGTACCGACAGCGCGGCCGAGGCGCTGCAGCGCTTCGCTTCGCAAGAGGGCGTACAGACAGAGCGCGGCGCGCGCGAGGACATCAACGGCCTTCCAGCCCTGATTGCGCGCTTTCAAGCGCAAGGCCAGCAAGAGACGGTTGGCGGTTATGTGGCGTTCTTTGAGTATGGCGGGCGAACCTATCAATTGCTGGGGTATACGCCGGCGCAGCTGTTTGCAGAATATCAGCGCCTCTTCCAAAACCTCATCACGAGTTTTGCGCCAATCACCGAAGCTTCAATACTGAACATTAAACCGCCCGTGATTGAAATCGTTCGACTGCCGGAGGCAATGAGCTTGGCACAATTCCACAGCCGCTCTGCATCGGATATCTCGCTTGAACAACTGGCATTGATCAATCAGGTGCAGAATACGGATGCCGTGATTTCGCAAGGTACGCTGCTCAAACGGGTGCGCGGCCGGGTGGCCGACGTGGACTGAAATGGGGCCAAGTAATTTAAAGGGAGAGGACCGATGAAGAAACAGAGCTACCCCATTTTCATCCTCGGGATGTTAGTGTCCGCGTGCGCCCAAATGCCCAAGGCCATTCAGGAAGAATTGCCTGTTAACCCGAGCATTGAGACCGTGCGCGCCAATATCGATGATTTTCAAGGGCAAAGAGTGCGATGGGGTGGCGTTATCCAGGAAATCAAAAATCTTGAAGCGCGCACGATTATTGAAATCGTCGGCAAACCTCTCAACAATGAGGGAAGGCCGAGGGCCATCGATGAGAGTCCGGGGCGCTTTCTGGCCGTCTTCCGGGAGTTTATTGATCCGGCGATTTACACCAGCGGGCGCCTTATCACCGTCCTGGGAGAAGTAACCGGTGCTGAAACAGGTGAGATTGGCGCGTTCAACTACCGCTACCCCGTGGTCCATGTGGATCGTGATTACTTGTGGCCTAGAGAGATCGTGCAATATGCCTATCCGGATCCCTTCTTCTACGACCCATGGTTTTACTCTTGGCCCTACTATCGTTTCAGTCCCTTTTTCTACGATCCCTGGCTTTACCCTTGGCGGCGGCCTTATTATTGGTAAGAAAGCAGTAGGAGGCCCCTTGTGAGACTTTTTTTTCTAGTGATTGCCGCGTTAGGGCTGAGTTCCTGTGCCACCGCACCTAAGTTGGAGACGGCTGGCGCCGCCCAAGACCTTGCCCCCGCTGAAGTGGCCGCCCACTTTGATGCTTACCAGGGGCAAAGGGTGGTCTGGGGTGGCCTTATCGTTAATCATAAGAATCTGGAGGAAAGGACCATGCTGGAAGTGCTGGCCTACCCGCTTTCAGCCAACCTAGAGCCCAAAACCCAGGCTCAACCTCTGGGCCGCTTCATTCTCCAAAGCGACTCTTTCTTGGAGCCGATCGATTATTCACCGGGGCGAGAGATGACGGTGGTGGGCAGTCTCACCCACACCACCACAGGAAGGATTGGCGAAATGGAATATACTTATCCGGTTTTGCGACCGGAGCAGATTCATTTATGGCCCCGCGAGCAAGAAGCGGGAGGCGGTGGTAGAACAGGCTTTCATTTTGGAATAGGAGTTGGAATCGGGCTATAAGGATAGATCCCAATCGAAATCGATTTCTAAGATGATGAAGCGACGTAGTTTTATAAAACAAATCAATAGGCGGGGGGCGGCACCCCCCGCCGCGCTCTCCTTTTCCCGGCCACCCCCCATTATCATCGGCCTTATAGCCGTTTAAGAAAGGTGATTAGGGCCCACTTGTCCCAATTAGACAGATCCGTGCCATAGTAGTGGCCGCGGTCCTCAATGAAGTCGGGGCCCCGGTTCAACTCCAGGGCCTTAAACAAGGCGGCTCGAATACCGCTTTGCGCATAAGCGGCGACCACCTCCCGCAGGTCGAGGGGGTGCAGGTTGGCGAACAAGTTGACCGGTGTCCGGGCCGGAACAATAAGTGGGCTGGCGTTGCCCTGGGGGCGTGGGACCATCACGGGGTTGCCAAGGGAGTCGGTCAACACGCTAGCTGTCTGGGTCCGTTTGATTGAGCGAATACCCTGTCGCGCCTTGGGCCACAGTAGCTTCCAGACTCCCTCGTAGAAAGCCTCCATGCGACCACCAACGCTGGGGTCCTGGTTAGGCCTACCCAGGGAATCGTTATGCAAATAGGGGGCCGTAGCCCACATGGAGATCAGGCTGGGGGTACGGTAGTAACCGCGCCCACCAGCGGGTAAGTCAAAGCTGATCCTGTTCCAAGGTCTTAGGGGGTTAAAGAGCCCTTCCAATGTACCCGCCGAAGGTAATTGCTTGTAGCTCTCCGACGAGAACTCTTCGAAGATATGGCCTTCGGTCGTGTTGGGCACCAGGGCACGGGCGGCGTTGGTCTGGATCTCCGTGATGGGATAACGCCAATCATCGGAGAGGAAGTTGTCCTCCAGAAAATCGGGCGATAGAACCAGTTCCTCATACGCCAGACGCAACTGCTCGGGATCCGTGATAGACGGGTCCGGGTGTTTACTGGAGTGGCATTGGGCACAGTGGCGGGCAAAGATGATCTTGCCTCGCTCGACGAGTTGCGGGGGATCCCGGAGGTATTCCGCGCCGCCGGGGGCTTGACTGAGGGGCGTCGACTCCAAGCTGGTCAAGAATGCCTTCAAGGCCGACAGGCGCTGTTCCATCGCTTGCCAGAGTCCATGGGAATTGGTCTGCGCCTCTTCCAGTCCGATCGGTATCTGTTGATAATTATTTGCCCCGCTGGGGAGGCTACGCAGGAACTGCAAGGGGACAATCCCCCCCATATTGATGTAACCCCGCAAGCTATTGAGGGGGAGGCCCATCGAGGCACGCCCGTCGATAAGATTCAGAATGGTCAAGATTTTGGGCGGTTCTCCCGGCTCTATAATCAATTGCTCCTGGCTTGGCTCCATCATGTGATTCAAGATGAACCTGGCCTGCGTATCACTAATCTCCTCAGCAGCCCGGATCTCCAATCGCGCCGATAAACCAACAATAGTATTGACAGTGGCGGGGTTGTTGATGAAATCGTTGGGGATTCGCGAGAAGTCAAACGTCCCTGGCGGCTGGGTCTCGCGGACGTGCCAGCGAAATTCGTCCCGCGAGGCCTTGGCGAGGAGTATCGATGCCTAATTCAGGAACCGGTTGCCAAAGGCTGGCGCCAAGTTCTCCCAGTTCGGATCGGCCGGGTCCCTCGACGGGTTGAGCGGGTCGAAGGACGCGTGGCAAACGGCGCATGACATGCCGATCAGGTAGGGTGGCTCCAGATCTTGATCGAAGGTCTCCTGGGTCTGCGAGAGATACTTCTCCGCACCGCCGGCCGCGGCCCAGTAGTCGGGGTCGAAGTCCGGGTTCGGGAACTTGCGCAGACCCACAATGCCGGTGGGCTCACCGAAGATCTGCTTCTCCTCAGAGGTCTGCGGCTCCCTGCAATCGTCCAGCAGGAAGCCATGCTCGCCGGACTGAGTGGGGGCCACACAACTGGGATCATTTATCGTTCCCAACACTTCAAAGCGCTCCTCGCGCGAGAAAACGCGGGCGTCGAGCAGCCGGAGCAAGTCCACCTCGCCGCGCGTGGCGAGGGGGAGCCCCCGACCCCAAAACGCCTGATTGCCGGCGGTCCACAGAAACCAGGTGTCCATGCCGGAGCGCTCGATGGGATCGCCTTCAGTGAAGGCCTGAGCGTACTCCTCGTAGGTGGCAAACAACGGCCCATCATTGGCCGATGAGGCAAAGGACCCGAACCATCCCAATAGGAGGGTCGCGTAGATCCATCGGGGTGGTGCTCTTCGCAACAATTTCATGGCGAGACTCCTGAACTAAGATTGAGGTGTCCTGATAATCGTGGACACTTTATTTCAAATGGTGAGCCTTAACTTGAGAAGGTGTAATAAATCATCCAATCACAATAGGTAAGTTAAGTATGTCAATGCATCGATTTCGAGTAACAATTTTTTTGGGAAAGGCCTCTACGCCATCACTACACTGTTAATCATAGTGATGACAAGCTGGCTGCGAGTTCTGGCCTTACCGAACTTGCGCGACCTTACAAGGAGGCAGGATGATGAATAAGATAATGCACCTAGGGGGGGGCGCGATGCTTGCAACTTTGCTGACAAGCCTCGTCTCCGCTCCTGCCCATGGCAACGAGCCGCTTGAAAATCCCATTCCCAGGTCAATCCCAGAAGGCCGTGTCCCCATCGCACTCGAAGCGGTGGCCGAGGGTCTGACGGCCCCTAATTGGGGAATGGCGGTACCAGGCTGCGCCAACCTGCAAAACCGTCTCGTGGTCACGGACCAAGACGGGATTCTCTGGGCGATCCAGGTGACAACAGGCGACAAGCGCGTGTTGCTCGATGTTAGCGATCGATTAGTCTCTCTCGGCGTGGCGGGTCCAGGTACCTTTGATGAGCGGGGTTTTCTAGGCGTGGCCTTCCATCCCGAATTTGCAGATAACGGTCTTCTCTACACCTATACCTCAGAGCCGGTGGATGGTCCGGCGGATTTCTCCACCCTACCCCCAGGGGAGACAGCCAATCACCAGAGCGTGGTACTTGAATGGCAAATCCCTGAGCCCTGCGAGCCAAATTCGGTCGTCGATCCCACCACGGCTCGGGAATTGCTTCGTATTGATGAACCTCAATTTAACCACGACGCCGGTGCCCTGAACTTTGGAATGGACGGGAAGCTCTATATTTCGCTCGGTGACGGGGGCGCTGCCGATGACCAGGGGGTAGGTCATGTGCCTGGAGGCAACGGTCAGGACCCTAGCAATATTCTCGGCACCTTGATCCGGATCGATCCCGATGGAGCAAACTCAGCCAACGGCCAATACGGTATCCCCGCTGATAATCCCTTTGTCGGCCAGCCGGGTTTTCTCGACGAGATTTTCGCCTATGGCTTTCGTAATCCCTTCCGCTTTTCCTTCGATTCCCGCACGGGGGAGCTGTGGATTGCGGATGTGGGGCAAAATGATATCGAAGAAATTGATGTGGGCATTGCCGGCGGCAATTACGGCTGGCGCTTGAAAGAGGGGTCGTTCTGTTTTGACCCCAACGGCAATGATTCTGGCTTTGTCTTTGAATGCCAACCGGAGGATGTGCCTGCTGATCTTATCGACCCGATCGCCGAATACGACCACGACGAGGGCACCGCTGTCATCGGTGGCTTCGTGTATGGTGGTATTGAGCTGCCCTCACTCCGGGGGCGATATGTGTTCGGGGACTTGTTCGATCCCGCCAGCGGCAGTGGCCGACTTTTCTACCTGGAAAGGAATCCCCGAATCTTTAAGTTCCCCTCTGTATTTGGTGATTTTTCCGATTCTCCCAGCGGCAGTGGCCGGCTTTTCCCTCTTGAAAAGAATCGCCGAATCTTTGAGTTCCCGCTGGCTAATCAGGAGAACCTGGGTCTGTCGCTGCTCGGCTTTGGCCAGGATGCCTTCGGCGAGTTGTATGTCCTCGCCAACATGACCGGCACGCCTTTCGGCGACACGGGTGTTGTGCTCAAGATCGCTCGGGACCGGGGCCAAATCCCAGCCCGCTTTTCAGCTCACTTGAGCGGAGATGAAGAAGTCCCGCCAGTGGATACGCAGGCCCAGGGGCAAGCCCTTTTCACAGTGAACCAAGCGGCGACCAAACTGACCTTCAAGCTCATCGTTGCCAACATCGAGGAGGTGATTGCAGCGCATATTCATTGTGCGCCCCAGGGCGTGAACGGTCCCATTGGCGTGACGCTCTTTAGTGGTGGCCCGGTGACTGTCAACGGCATTTTAGCAGAAGGGACCCTCACCACACCCGATGCCGGTAATGCCTGTGCTTGGGACGACATAGCGGATGTCGAGGCTGCCATGGGCAACGGCGGTGCCTACGTCAATGTCCATACCTTAGCTCATCCGGCGGGTGAGATCCGGGGACAGATCCGCTGATCAACTGAACGCTATTTTGTGGTTATGGGATATTCCTGGGAAGGGAAGCCCATCAAGCAGCGAGTGGGGATGTGTTCGACCTTCGGCCACGCCATCGCTACAATCGACTCCTTTGTCCTTGGTATTGGGCTTAAAGGTATCGTTTAAAAAAACTTGTGGTCCTGCGTAAGAATTCCTCGCGCAAGGGGGAAGGTTTATCGCAATCAGGCACGAGACGAACACCCTGCGTATGTCCACGGCCTGGCAATAACCACAGTTGGGTATTGGGTCCACCGGCTTGGTTTAAACGGCGTGCATGGTCGGGGGGAAGAATTTCATCCTCTTGTCCATGTATCAACAAGAGTGGGCGCTGTTGTATTTTACGGACTGCCTGCAAAGGCATAGCCTTATCAATATCAAAGCCATACACGACTCTGCCCATCAGTTCAAATCCTGGGGCGAACATGACACCCCATTCTGAAGGCAAGCCTGTCTGGCGCTCCAATTCACCGCCAACTACATCAAAGAGATTCGCATAAGCGCTGTCAGCAATCACTGCTTTGATCGCCTCAATGTCGGCTGCGGCAAACAAAGCCACTACCGCGCCATAAGAAGTGCCATGAAGCCCGATACTTCCCGGCGGGATAGCCGCCTCGGTTTGCAAGTAATCAACTATCGCTTGAATGTCGTGACGCTCATGCAGACCCAACCCAATATGTTCACCACCGGAACCACCGTGGGCCCTTAAATCGAACAGGAAAACCTGAAAACCGGATGCCTGATAAGCGCGTACGACATCCGGCGTCTGACAGTCCCAAGCATTAGAATGGATTCCATGTACCAATATAATCGCTCGAGACTGGTTGGCGGGCACCAACCAACCACGCAAGCGGATATGGTCTTTTGAAGTTTCCACCCAGACAGATTTGGTGTTGGGAAAACCCAATTGCACCGGAGTTTGTGTCATCGGCTTATGTTCGGGAGTGAGCAATAAGTGTAGCACCGCCCAGGAACTACCAAGATACCCGGGCAACACCGATGCGACAATAATAAGTACTCCCCTCTTGAACCCCATCATAGCACCTCCATTGCACTCGGCACGGGCGAGTAAATGCCCGCAAGTCCTATTCCTGCCACTCACAAAACTGCTCGCCGGTGAAGAGCCGCTTTCTCTTGCGTTTAGGCCGGGAAAAAGGCTATAAGACCCCACCTATCGGTACCATAAAGTCAATCTCCAATTTTTGGTATAGCAGATAAAAAACCTCTTACTCCAACCCCGTCGGTTCTTTCCTCTCACATCTTTTTTTTCTTCAACATTTTTGCAAAACCCATCCCCATCATACCTGCACCTCCCTGCACCCAGCCGCCATCCACCGGCAACACGGCACCAGTGATATAGCTGGCACAGTCCGAGGCGAGAAACAGGCAGGCATGGGCGATGTCATCAGGTGTGCCCATGCGCTTGAGCGGAACTGAGTCGATAACTGCCTGACGAGCTGATTCCGTAGGGGCCAAACGCCGCATACCCTCGGTGCCATCGGTGGGGCCAGGAACTACAGCGTTGACGCGTACCCCTTGTTCGCCCCATTCCAGCGCCAAGGTACGGGTGATCATATCCACCCCAGCCTTGGCAGCACAGACATGGGATTGGGCCGCCATGGGAATCAGCGCCTGCGGAGCGGAGATATTGATTACCACGGCGCCCGGCTTTTGCAGCAGCGGATAGACAGCTTGCATGACATGAAAGGTGCCTAATAAGTCGATCTCCACCACTGAGCGAAATCCATTGGCAGACATATCGGTTGCCAGCGCGGGAAAGTTGCCCGCGGCACCAGAAATCACCACTGTCAGATCGCCCCAGGCATGATGCACCCGCGCAACGCCGGCATTGACCGCTTCGGGATCACGCACGTCAGCAGCAAACCCCATCGCCTCTGCTCCCATGGCTTGCAGGGCAGCGACTGTATCATCCACTTTTGCCTGCGTGCGGCTGGCTACAGCCACCCGGGCTCCGACGTGAGCAAAAGCTTCGGCAATGCCCCGGTTAATACCGCGGGTGCCGCCAGCGACAAAGACGTTTTTCCCGGAAAAATCATACCAGGGCTGCATAAGGACACCTCATATAGAACTAGAACGGGTTTTAATCTCTGCACAACCTGCATTTCCCCCGCCCAGGCTGTACTCTTCAAACAAACCAACGCCGCGAGAGCACCTGCCGAATTGCGCTCTGGGGCACGATTACCGGAATATTTACTTGCATCGAGAGAAATCCGGCGCGCGCTTTTCGAAAAAGGCAGTTACCGCTTCATTGTGCTCAGGGGATTGCAAACACTCGGCAAAGGCAGCAAATTCCGCGGTCATGGCCATATCGATCCCCGGTTGCTGGCTTTGTTTCAGCAGCGCTTTGCTACGCTGCAGGGCGGCAGGGGGTTGGCTGGCCAATCGTGCTATCTGGTTATCCACCAGGGCATCCAGCGCTTCCTCGGACACAACGGCATTAATGAGCCCTAGCGCCGCAGCCTGCTCTGCGCTGAACGCCTCTCCCAACAGCAGTAATTCGGCGGCCTTGGCATGCCCCAACCAACGCGGCAACAAATAGCTGGCGGCATATTCGGGACAGAGGCCAAGATTAACGAAGGGTAGCTGCAGTTGCGCACCCTGGGCGGCGTAAACCAGATCGCAGTGGAATAGCAATGTGGTGCCTATACCCACCGCAGGGCCGCGCACCGACGCCACTACTGGCTTACGGCAATGCTGCAAGGCACGCATAAACCGAACTACCGGATGATTCTCATGGATCGTCGATGCCTGCCTGAAATCCTTCAAGTCATTGCCGCTAGTAAAACAACCAGCAGTGCCATAAATCAGAACCACCCGCACATCATCAGTGTCGTCTGCCTGTTCCAGGGCATCCGCTGCGGCGGTGTACATGGCCAGTGTCAAAGCGTTTTTATATTCTGGCCGGTGAAACCCGATAGTGAGCAATAGTTGTCTCTGCCCCACCAACAACTGAGGACAATCACTGTGAATCACTATCCTGTCCCTTCCGGAGTACTCATCAATTTGTGGTCTCCTGATCTTCAATGAAACCAGGATTTCTCACTGCCTGACTGATTAGCTTAGAGTCTTTATTTTGAAATGTCGACGATTTTTGCCGTGCTAAATCTTGCGCAGTTTGAATGTCGTAAACCCTAAGCGGCAATAAACAATATTTGATCCTTAAACTGACCCTTAAACTTCAAGTCAAAGTTTTAAGGTCAGTATCATAGCCCCAATTACAACCAGCATAATACCCAGCAACTGCCATACAGCGAACAGCTGTTCTAGAAACACCCCCTCGAGTACAACAGTGACAACAGGCGATATGCTCACCATGGCTGCCGCCAATCCCGCTTTCTTGATAGCCATAGCCCGATAAAACGCAAAAATACCAAGTGATGTAGCGGCACCTCCAAGCACTGCCCAGTACCACCCATGCTTGATTGCACCCAATGCCTCCAAATTTGTTAATGGCAAGATCATGAGAAGAAACAGTAATCCAAAAACGAACCGACCCGCTGTTATGTCACTTGGATTAAGCGCTGACATCGTGCGTTTGGCATAGACATCGCAAAAACCCATGATGGGCAGTGTCGCAAGCAATAACCAAAATCCGAGATTGAATGAGACATGACCTTCCTCAGTATTCACAAGAAGGATTCCCACGCTCATGATAACGATGAGTAGGTAGTGCAGGGCGCGTAGTCGTTCATCCAATATCCACCAGGCAAACAACGTTGTTGCTATGGGGTACATTGCTTGAAAAACCGCCCGGTTAGTAGCAGTGGTAACTGTAAGAGCTCCTGCATTCATCAACACCACTAAGCCCGAACTCAGTACACCAATTAGGGCCAGATCAAATAGCGCCCAGCTAAAACCAGGGAGGGGGAATCGTCGCTCACTGAAATACCTATTCAAAACCACTGCCGCCATAGCAGCAGCCACTGCGCTAGTCAGTGCTAATGCAAATGCACTCATTCCCTCGGCAATGGCGATTTTCTTGAAGAAAGGCATGGCTCCTAGAGCCGCCACAGCGATGGCTATATTGAAGTAGAATTTTTTATCTGTATTCACGATCCATCCTTTGGTTAATCAGGGTTGATGATACCCAATATCCGTTTCTCTCTAAGGCAATAGTAGCAACATCTCGCAAACTCACAGGATTGCCCGAAAAAAGTGGATCATGAGCCGAATATGGCCGTAAACCACAAGTGCCAATAAGCAAGATTTTATTCCAAGAATCTGTCTTCAGCCGCATAAAAAACATGATTTTTGAACACTACCCTAATCCTAATTACTATCTATACTTAAGTCAGGAGCCAAGATTTTGCTGAAAATACGGATTATTAACGCGATTTTCTTTATTATCTAAATAATGAAACAAAAGCTAAGCAGTAACTAGAGTTTTTTCACATGTCGGTTTCGAACCACGACATGGAAAAAATTTTTTTAGCACAAATGGGGCTTTTTATATCAATAGATTGTTGTCGCTTGTCGAGGGAGAAAGTCGAGTTTAGTAAAGGAACAACTCAGATAGGAGCAAGACAATGAATCTGAAAAGGCCGGTTATCCATGGATTCCTCGTTATGGGGCTCATTACTGGGGTCGGATCTATTACGATCGCCGATGATGATAATAAGCGACCTTCGCAAGAACAGATTGAGTTCGCTAAACGGATGAGTGATCTCCTACTCGCCACATTATTTGCGGCGCTGACGCAGGAGTTCGACGAAACCACTGTGCACAATGTAGAGGAAGGCAAGCTATCCATCTCGCTGATATTCAATAACCAGAACAAGGATATGCGGTTAGTTGGCACTTTCGATCCGCTCCAGGAAAATAATCTTCCTCAGGATGCCTTTGAACGTACTGCGCTTAAGCTTGCGCTAACAGGACAATCTCATACTGCCATCCAGCGGGTGCAATGGTATGACGATGGCGACCCATGGTACGAGGATCAATGGTACGACGACAACAGCCAATGGTACCGCAAAAAAGGGTCAAGTCTTGTTTATCGCTATTTGCACCAGGCCGAACCTAACGACATAAGAACCGCTCCATAACTCTTACCTTGCTTTGGCGTTTAACGTTATATCTTCTCACCATGATCAAGAGCTTCCGTTGCCAAGAGAGCCAACGCTCGTTTGAAACGGGTAAATCCCGCCAGTGGCAAACATCCGCCCCGTGGTGGAACAAAAACTGGCCCAACTGAACGCGGTGCGGGAACTGCGGGACTTAGCCTCCCCTCCTGGGGCAATTAACTGGAAGCATTGGATAGCGACCGAGCCGGACAACATAGCCTCCGTATCAACAAGCAATGGCGGGGGTGCTTTCGCTGGACGGATGAGGGTCCGGAAGATATTGAAATTGTGGATGACCACCGACGGATTTGCCCCCTAGCTGCATAAGGTCTGGCGAGTTGAGAAAGATTATAATTTTTAATTTTATTTTTAAATCTGGCGGGCTGTTATTAACCTCACCCGGACCAACCATGCATTTCATTTTAATTTGGCTGTCCTTAATATGATCGCTTACGATCGAGGGCACCACCATCGCTGTATAAAACTGTCTAACCTTCTCTATAATTTATTTATAAGCGATGCGAACGTACCTATCCCATGCTGATACGGTTGGGTATTGATATGGAGACAGAGAACCCACATGCTTTCAGATAACCGTACAAGCAGAATGAGTGTTATTCTGATTCTTGCAGCAGACTTGGCTATTGTTTCTACAGGCTGTGCTAGAGATGTCCACATGCCCAACGACGGGGCCATCCATACCGAGGAGGCCATTGGCACGGTGGATTTCCAGGCCTCCTGCGACGATGCCGTGCAAAATGATTTTGACCATGCCCTAGGGCTGCTGCATCACATGATGTATGTACAAGCGCGGGAGGCTTTCAAAGAAATTACCGAAACCGACCCCAATTGCGCCATAGCCTACTGGGGCATCGCCACTAGCCTGTTTCAGCCGTTGTGGGGCACGCGTCCGAGCCAGGAAGAACTCCACCGGGGCTGGCTTAAGATAGAAAAGGCCGAAGCCCTGGTCGACGACGAGCGGGAATATTATCTCATTAAGGCGACTAAAGCGTTTTTCCAAGATCCCGAAAGCGAGGATTTTCGAGGCCGTATCCACCGATGGATCCAAGGCATGGAAGCGGCCTACCACGCTAATCCGGGTGATTTGGATACGGCGGCCCTCTATGCATTGTCCCGGTTGACATTAGCGCAGCAGGTCGAGGAGCGCGATCCGCTGCATGAGGAAGCCGAAGGCATTCTTCGAGCGATCTACGAGAAAATACCTACTCACCCCGGCGCGATTCACTACACCATTCATGCCACCGACGCCAAAGGCCGTGCCAAAAATGCGCTGGACATGGTAGCAGCCTATGGAGAAATCGCCCCGGAAGTCCCCCATGCTCTCCATATGCCTTCGCATATTTATGTGCGTTTAGGCGACTGGCCCAAGGTGATCAACTGGAATCGGCGTTCGGCCGATGCGGCATTGAAAGACACGGTTAATGGCGCGGTTTCGCACCATTATCTTCACGCTATGGATTACCTGCTGTATGCCCACCTCCAGCAGGGCGAGGACGACAAGGCCCGGACGGTTTTAAATGAAGCTATAGCCAAGGATCCGCACCAGGCATCTTTTGTCAGTGCGTTCCACTCTGCTGCCATGCCGGCACGTTATGTTGTCGAACGACGCCAGTGGAACGAAGCTACCGGTCTTGAACCCCGGACCCCAAAGTACCTGCCATGGGACGAGTCGCTGTGGGCGGAAGGTTTGACCTGGTATGCCCGCGGTCTGGGCAGTGTATATACGGATAACCAGAAGACGGCCCGGCAGGCCGAAGAACGGCTTGAAGCGCTTCGTGACCAGGCCAAAGAAGCAGGGGACAAGAGTTTTGCAACCTATATCGAAGTTGATCGGCGGATTCTCGCCGGCTGGATTGCATGGCATGAAGACGCCTTCGACAATGCCGTGGCGCTGATGCGCTCGGCCGCCGAGTTGGAAGCCAGTGTGGAAAAGCATCCTGTAACACCGGGTGCCCTGTTGCCACCGAACGAGGCCTTGGGCCATCTGCTGATGGACCTGGGCCGTCCGGCGGAGGCGCTTGAGGCTTACCGGATCTCCGAAGAAATGCGGCCGGGACGTTACCACACGCTGCTGGGCGCAGCTCGCGCCGCAGCCGCGGCCGGTGACCAAAATGCTGCCCGGACCTATTATCACCGGGTGCTTGAGATCACGCTGGATTCACAACGCCCGGGCGTGGTTGAAGCAAGACAATTTCTCGGCAGATCGTGTCTGGGGGAGGACCCCCCCAAACCCCGGGGTCTACTTAGCCGAGAATGGCTGTAAATTTATATTTCTACTGGACTATCCTCCTTCTATCCGACTTTCGCTACTTAAACCCCCACTTCTCCCACTGCCGAGAACCTAATACCATTCTATTTGCATGCTTTAGAAGCTGTTTTCCACAATCCAGGCAGCGGCAATCTGGAATGGAAAAAAATAAAGGAAAGCTGAACTGGCCCGGCGACTGGGATGGCATCTGCCTCAAGTGGATCGACTCTTCGATCTTAGGCATGCCTCGTGCCTGGATCAAATCGAAGCGGCGGCGCGGGCGCTTGGCCGGAATATCGAGGTGCGGGTGAGGTAGCCGACCCCGCCGTGTGAACAGCGGAGCCGTCTGAGTGTCAGTGCTGCAAGTGCGCTTTAATCTGGAAGATACTCCATGTCCTGCACCTGCTCCCAACTCCAGCCCGTTTCCTCAAAGGTGGCGGGGAAGACATCCTCTTCCAAGCCTGTCTCCCGTGCGGCGGCAACCACTGCGACCAAATAAGCATCTTCTCCAAGTTCAGACAATCGCGGCTTTAGGCTCAGGCTTTTTTTGAGGCGGATCTTTATTTTCAGCCGCTGCTCTTTGAGGATTAGTTGCCAACTCCGGCCTCTGTAGTTCGGCTGGTACTTCCACTTGAGTAAGTGCATCAGTAGCACGGTCAAACGGTTCTCTAGCTCGTTGCGCTCACTGCCCCCCATCTCTTCTAATTCCTCGATAAGATCCTCCATATTCACCTCGCTAAACTTGCCCTGACGCAACTTCTCAATAGTCTCTTGGGTCCAGGCATAATAGTCTTGGGTAGGATTTGTCATCATCCCTCCAGTCAGTGTTTACTCATTCATATTTGGTAAATGATTTCACAAGTGCATCTATTATGTTAGCCCCGCCACATCGGCAGCGAGGCCGGAGTGGAGAGCTTCTAGTTATCCTCGGCTTGGCCCAGCAGTTTCTCGCGCATCACCAGCCAATCCGGGCGAGGCGGCACAGCCTGTTTCAGCTCCGCCATCCATTCCTTGGCCAAATGAGGAGTCCACGGGGTACCCCCGCCGATGATCTCCCGGCAAAGAATCTCCCGTTGCTTGGCGCGGTAGGCCAAGTAACCGTCCAGGTCCTGACTCAGCCATTCTAGTTCCGCCAGCGCCAAGGGCAGCTGGTCCGGGCGCATGTCCTCGATGTGGCGAAGATTGAGTTTTACCCGCAGGCGGTTGCGGACCCATTGTTGGCCGCTCTCGCCGCAGTCACGGGACACCGCGCTGCCCAAGGCCCGGTCAATGGCGTGATTGAGTTCCTGGCGTTGGGCGTGAGAGATACGGGGTTCGGGCTCGTAGTAAGGGGCGTCATCCTTGCCAATGTACTCGCCTTCCAGAACCACCCGTTCCAGGAGTTCCCCCACCAGGGTCATGGCCTTGGGGATTTGCTCCAGGGTGAGGGCTTCCACACTGTCCACGCCCATTTTCAGGTTGATGATGCTGTGGGCGTCTTCATAGGTCAGGGGCCTACCCTTGGCGTGGGAGACGCTGACCAAACGGCACATGGCTTTGATGAGGGGTTCGCGTTGTTCTTTGGTGGTGAGGCGGGGTGGTTCGGGTTGGGTGGCTTCGGCTTTGCGGGTGAAGTAAAACGCTTCCAGTTGGTCTTGCACTTCCCAGGCTTTATCCGTGCCTAGCATTTTGGCATGGCGCACGGTGCCCCGTTCGGTCCAGAGCATCAGAGCGCGTGTTTTTCTGGAGATTTGTGAATAGAAATTTTCTACTTGCAAAGAAAATTCCCTTAAATCTTGGCCAGTTATCTTAAAATGATGAACACCTTCAATAAAGCGGTCAGTATTATTTTTGAAGTTTTGGCGGATTTGGTGTTCTTCAACGCCATACACCGACGCCAGTAATTCAGTGGTGATGACTGGTTGGCTTTTCCAGCAGATTAAGGGAAGGGTTTTGACGGTTTGAGCACGAGAATTCATAGCGGTCTCCGGGCGTTTGGGTAGGAACCGCCACCCCCTGTCAATAGGGTGACGGGCCACAACGGGTTGACAGACCGGAGCACCCGGTGTCCGGCAGACCCAGAGGTCTCCCGAAGTGGCCCGCCATAGGTAATCTTGCGGGCATAAAAAAACGCACCCAACGGATGTTGATGGCGCGTTTGCGCCGGGCTTTTGTTCGGGCTGTCAACCCCGGCAACGGATTTTGCCGTTGCGCTCTTAAAGCTAGTGGAAAGGGAGGGGGTTGTCAATTACCTTGGAGGGTTAAGGATAATGGTAGGGTGCCGATAGGCTACTGATAGATTTTGCTAGGGAGGAAATGTTAGACCAATTCCATGAATCAAGATCGTAGATTTGTTGCCCATATCGACATTCTGGGAATGCCAGCAATCGTGAAAAAGGATGCCGACAAGGCTTGGAGTATGCTTTCTGATTTAGTAACCGTAAGAGATCGGATTGGAAACTATGAAATAGAGTTCCTCCACCCCAATGAAAGAGTGATGCCCTCAAAAGCCATTCGATCTACTACATTCTCAGACACGATCATCTTATTCACAAAAGGGGACACGGACACTGAGTTACGCTGTATGGTTATAGCTGTGACCGAAATTTTCCATAAGGCTATGCGCCGGTTAGGGCGGGATTAGCCTGGGATAGGTTCTTTTTTAACCTAGACCGATCAATGCTGCCGGCCCAGCACTCATTGAAGCATATTGTGTTGGAGAATCCGCACAATGGCTAGGCATCACACTTGCCGAGTCATTTCAGGAAAAAGCCAAAAACTTAGCGATGAAGAGCGGCAATAGCAACGTAATTATAGAATGGCCTGTTCCATTAAAGGCTGAGGTAAAGCATCGTTTCATAGTGAACTGGCCTGCAGTGGTGGCGCGTGACTTCAAGGTTAGCCCACCCATCTCAGTCCCACAGTTCTAGCAGGGATTCGAGAGTACCTTCGGACCTTTCGAGCAATTACCAGATGAAGTGCAAGCCAAATATAAGAGCACGGTCAAATTCGTAAATGAACAGTTGTCTAGGCATGATCAGGCCTAAACCAATTCATAAAGCCAACGCACACTCCGCTGTACTGTATTCGCGTGTCTTATAAGCAACGTTAAATCCTCTAATGGAGAATAAAGTGCTAGATTACATAATGAATAATAAAGAATGGATCTTCAGTGGTATCGGCGTTGCAGTCATATCGTGGGTTTCATTTCGAAAATCATCAAACACAAAGATGACACAAAAAAGCGGCGACAATTCAACAAATATTCAAGTTGGTGGCAGCATTAACGTCTCGAATAAGAAGGATAGTGGTGATAAGTAAGAAGACACAAGAGTCAGGCGATAAATCTATAAATATGCAAGCGGAGAACATAACTGTAAATACAGGCCTGTCAATTTCTCATGTTAAGGAAATCGCGCTAGAAGTGTTCGAAGGCAATTTCTACAAACTTGCTGGCGTGGCCAAAGAAACCGCCGATCAACGAGCGAAAGAGATTACGGAGCAGTTTCTGGGAGAGCTTTCAGAGAAGAATCCAGATAGCTTAAAAGCATCTGAAGACCCTGATTTCCAATATTCTCTGTTTCAAGTACAAAAAGAATATGCTCGCTCTGGAGACAAAGAGCTAGGAGATATTCTGGTTGATATATTAGTTGATCGTTCGAAGGAAGAAGAAAGAAGCCTGCTCCAAATAGTACTAAATGAATCTTTATCAATAGCACCGAAATTGAATGGCACGCAGCTTGATATACTGGCATGTTGTTTTAATCTCGCATATGCCAAAAGAGTCAACATCGCTAACCCGCAGATGTTTGCTGATCACTTGAACGATGCTGTACTAGTATTTGCAGATGCCGTCGGCGAAATGGACTCAAACTACAGACATCTAGAGTATGTTGGATGTGCTGGGATAAGGGCAGGCTCTAGGGATATTGTGAAAATATTAATGCAAAACTATAAGGCCGTATTTTGTAAAGGTTTTGAGAGAGAGCAGCTAAGCGATATTGCAGAAGAAAGCCCAAATATTTGGAACGTTATTATCCCATGTCCGCACAACGTCAATCTTGTTCAGGCTAGAGGAATGGATGATGACATAATCAAAACTCTTTGCGAGCAGCAGGCTATCTCGGATGAAAATACCAACAAATTAATCCAGATAAATAATGGCCAGATGATGAACAAGCAAGAGGCAACTGACTATCTGAAGTCAATATCCCCCAAGTTCGAGAAATTTCTTGAAGACATGAAAAAATCATCATTCAAAAGTCTTGACCTGACTAGTGTGGGCATTGCAATAGCTCATGCGCATTCTCGAAAAAAGGTAGGATTTGATGCGGATTTATCAATCTGGATTTAACAAGGCCTTCCAGTAAATACCAAGGGGTCAAGCCTGGCCTATTGCTGACTAAATAACAAAGGGATCAAGTCTTGTCTTTTACAACCTCAATATCAAGTTCCCAGAGAAGCACTGAACAAAGCTAGACTCTTTACCTGTGCAGGCTCCAAGGTGTGCCCGCCCCGCTATACCCCAACCTGGTTGCAAGTAGAAGTCGGAAAGGAAGGGAGTTGTCAAGCAGAGGGTTGCGCTCCTTCAAAGATCCTCCGGTCTTAGCCCCGTCTTTTTTGCTATTCGAGCCAACATTCGGGGGCCAATTTCCTCTCGGTCGTGAAAGGCGAAGACGAAATCGGGATATCCTTCCCGGGATAGCGTTCGGTGTGAGCCCGAAAAGCGTTTGACCACCCAACCTATGCGCTCCAGGGCAGCCAGGACGCGTCGTGCTCGTGTACTCGGCCACTGACTCATACAGCGGCAAACGTGATCTGGATCGGCTCCACCGGATGCTCGCCCGCCTCGATCTGATCGGCGAGCACTCGGAGCGCCAGCGCTTCCACTTGGAGGATAGCCGTATCACGAGTCTCGCCATACATCATCACTCCAGGAAGTTCGATGACTTCGGCTATCCACCGGCCATCCTCTTCTTGCTCCGTCTCGATGGTGAACTTCATAGATGCCTCCGCAGTAAAAACAAAAAGCAGGTGACCGCCAACTCACCGCTTGTAAACCTCCCGGCGGTTGCCAATCCGCACCACCAGAATCAGCAATTCGCTATCCTGAATGTCGGCGATAATGCAATAATCACCGACACGGTATTTCCAGAACTCGCCCAGCTTCGCGCCCTTGAGGGGATCGCCGACACTACGTGGGCCGTCCAGCTTGGCGGTCCGATCATTCAATTCGTTCCGCTATCTGTTTATCCAGTCCGTGCAGGTTTTTTTGCGCTAGTCCCGACAACTCAATCCGCCAGGCCATATTGCTTCATGACGTCTTCCAGAAGCACGGGGATGCTGCGATCCGCACGAACTTCTTCTAGCTCACGCTCGGCCAAGTACACGTCTTCCAGATCGTCAATGTACTCCAGGAATGGCTTGGCGGGCGTAAAAGGTTTTGGTGCGTCCGGTAGCAGCGGCCAGCGCCTCCAAGCGTTCCTCTATCTCCTTGGGGAGTCGGATAGTCAACATGGACCTCCAAACAGTCGATTGCTATACGCAGCATCAAGGGGTCTACCATTGGATTTTTCCACTTGGGAGTTTGTCCGCTCTACCGGATACTCGCCTGCCTGATAAGAAGTTTCAAGCTCCGTCGTTCAGAGCTAGCGGAAAGTGGGGAGGGTTGTCAACGAAGCGCCGAATTAATATACATCAGCTTTCATTTCGGCTCAGGAATAGCGCGGCCTAACGCTTGAGCCGTTTCGATCCACTCCTGGATGACCGTTTCAGCATTGGCAACGGCTTCTTGATAAGTGGAGCCATCGGCCCGACAACCGGGCAGCTCTGGCACTTCCACTGGTGAAGATATGATGATCGCCCTTATTTTTTTCATCGAATCCGAGACGCCTGAGGAGCTGGCATCATTCTGAGAAGAAGTTAATACCCGCATTCGAATGACCACTCAGAAGTTTCTGTCGAAGCTTGCCATATTTTCCCAAGAATTAAATTCCCGTCATGAGCAGCAAAAACAGCACGGCAACCGATAACGCCAGGTTAAAGCCGAGCATCCACTGGAGCAGCCGCTGAGTGCCCTTGACCTCCATGATTTGCTTGTCGGTGTCATTGAAGCGGCGATCCATCTCCCGCTCCAAATCATGGAACCTGTCGCCATAGCCGGTAAGCGCTTCCGCCGCGCTTCGGGCGCTTTCCTCGCTGACCCCCGCTTCCTTGAAAGCCGTGTACACCTCTTGGACAATAACCGTCATCACACACCTACCGAATTATACAAAAAAAATCAATTACTTGCCTTCAGTCTGGAAAACAGTCCTCAGCTAACACTTGCTCCAAGGTCCAGCCGGTTTCTGAGAATGTAGAGGGAAAGGCTCTTTTATTCATGTTGGTCTCTTCCACGGCTTTCTGGATACCTCTTTGGTAAGCCTTCTCTAGGTAGGCCGGAAGCTCAGGCCTAAGGCTAGGGTTATCCTCCAGCAAGTCGTCAAGGTCGCTTCGTTGCCCGTTGATAGTCCCTTCCCAGCTATAGCTACGCGCATCGGGTTGATATTGCCATTTGAGCAAATGCGCCAGCAATACCGCTAATCTATTTTTAAGCTCCCTCCTTTCACTTTTTGCCCTATCCTCCAGTTCCTCAGCCACTTGCTCCAGCTCCTGCGGGGTTAATAGACCCGCTCTAGCCCGTTGGGCAGCGTTCAATGCCCAAGCATGGAAGTCCTGTTCAGGGGAAAGCTCTTGGTGTGCCATGTCTGCTCTCCTTAATCTCAAGGTATTACTTCTTACCCCAATAGTATAAGGCAATCCCTCCCGGTGGGCGTGGAGCCCCTCCAGTTGGATTTGCGGCCATACCCCGATCTACCCCAAAATCCGATAAAACTGCCTTTTCGATATCCCATAACAGCCGCATAGCTCTTCCCTATTCCGGCCATTGAAGGCATCCCGAATGGCGGCATTGCGCCGTTACCGGTCCAGTTTGGGCACATACAGCTCGCTGCCCCCCGCCAGGGTGAACAAATTCTCGGCGATCCGCTCGGCCAGGGGCAGGGCGACGTTCTCGTTCAAGTCGAAGGCCTGGCCGATGGCGGCGGTGAGGATGTTTCGCAGCTCCACGGCGGCGGCGTCTTGGGTGTTGTCGGTTCTCATGGGCGTTCCTGTTTTAGTTAGAGTTTGCTGTTCCAATCGGAGGTCCCTAGGGGAGAAGTCACCGGACGGGGCGCGGGTCTTCTGGGTCGATGGGCTGGCTTGGCTGGCGTGGGGTTCCTGCCCTCGAGGGTGTTTTGGCGCTGCTAGCCCTGAATGAGCCGCTAGTAGCGGTCCCAATCGGCGTGGGTGGTCCGGTGGAGGCGCAGTTCCGGATGATGGGCGGCGGCGAAGCTGTAGACCCAGGTATCCAGGGGTTCGTTACGTACATTGCGCTTGAGCTCAAAGCGGTTTTTGGCCGGATTGTAGGTCTCTGAGATCAGGCCCGGGAAGAATTCCGGCGGCAGTTGGCTGGAGAGGTGGCAAAGGCCGTTGCTCTGGTTCTTTCTCGGTGCCCCGGGACAGGCGGGCATAGAACCAGTGCTTGGCGGCGACGGTGCCCACCTGGTAGAGCATCACCCCCCGCTTGTCATAGCGGCCCCGCCAGTCCACATCGGCCATGGTGGGCTTGCCCAGAACCGGGGCGATGTTGGCACTAGCCCCTTTGATGGCCATGGGGCGGGCGATGCGCCGGTCCCGGACGGAGGACTTGATCGCTTCGGTGCGGTGGCCGCCCAGGTCGGTGGCGGTGGCGAGCACCTGAAGAAGCGCGCCGTTGTCGTGTTCGATAGGTCGGTTGAGGAGATCGGTGAGGGCGGTCCAGACCTCTTCTTCTGCCGGATCGCCGTAGAAGGCGGCGTAGTCCAGCACTCAGAAGCGCAGCTTGCGGCCCCAGCCGATGATGACCGCTTCCAGACGATTTCTTGGGTGTCCACCCCGGCGGTGACCGCCAGGACGCCTTCGGGGGCCGTGCGCAGGGGGTAGGGTTGAGCCCGTTCGGCGATGGCGTTGTGACGGAGCAGGCGGATAATGGGATCTTCCAAGGTTTCGGCCAGGCGGTCGAAGGTTTTAAGCCGGGCGGGATCGTCCTGGACTTCCAGCCCGTTTTGGGCTAATTGTTTCCAGGTGGGGCCGAGGCCCACGGGATAGTAGAGGCAATTAACCGTATAGCCCCGCCGCCAGTGGCCGGGATTTTCCGGGACCCAACGGGCGTGGGCGAGCATTTGGGGCTTGTGGCTTTCGTCGATGAGGGCGCCGCAGTCCCGGCAGACGTAGGCGACGCTAATGATCTTTTTCTTGCTCTCGTCGGTGAGCCATTGCAGGCCCTTCCACTCCAGGGGCTGCTGGTGGCCGCAGTGGGGGCACGGCACGTAGGGACGGCGCTGGTCGCTGTCTTGGTATTTTTCGTCAATTCGGAAGAGCCCCAGGATCGTGGGCGTGCCGATGTAGAGCTTTTTGGCAACGGAGATGAAGGCGGAGACCCGCCCCTCAAGGAGGGCGGCGAATTCGTCCAGCTCGTCGACGATGAGCAGCTTGACGCAGGTGGACTTGAGCCGGGCGGGGCTGCCGGCGTGTTCCAGGTAGAGTTGGCCACCAGCGAATGATGTGGCATGAACTATGATGATAGGCTGCAGGCCATTTTCTTGGGTGCTCTAGGAGGTCTTATGCTGAGGACTAATACCAATTTAGCAAAAGGATGCAATTTATTAAGATCATAAGTGGTTGTTTATACTCATCATTATACAATGCAAAGTTACATGAAATTGGTATCATGTGCTCCAGGAACTCGGAGGCTGGGAAAGTGCAGAGATGGTTCGCCGCTATGGTCATCTTGGCGCGCATCATTTTGCAGAGTACGCCGAGAAGCTTTCTCAACCGCGCCTTATGGACCCGGAGGGCACAAATCTGGCACAAGGAGAGATTGAGAAGGGAAGCAAAAGTGCCTAACTATTTGTTTTAAATGGTGGGCCGTGAAGGATTCGAACCTTCGACACACGGATTAAAAGTCCGGTGCTCTACCAACTGAGCTAACGGCCCCCGGGATAGGATAAGCGTGTAATTTTACCTGAGTTGCCGAGAATCTCAAACCATCATTTTTAATAATAACGGGTAGGATCAGGCACGCCGGCTTCCTGAAAACCCTGTTTGCGGAACCGGCAAGAATCACAAACCCCACAAGCACGCCCGGTTTCATCTGCCTGATAGCAGGAAACCGTGGGGGAATAATCAATACCTAGGCGAATGCCTTCCCGGATAATCTCAGCCTTGGAAAGATGAATTAGGGGCGCTTGAATACGAAACTGCTGCCCTTCCAGGCCTGCGCGGGTGGCAAGGTTAGCCAGGTGCTCAAAAGCTTCAACAAATGCCGGGCGGCAATCAGGATAACCGGAGTAGTCCACCGCATTAATGCCAATAAAAATATCCTGGGCTCCTAGTACCTCAGCCCAGCCTAGGGCGAAGGCCAAAAATACCGTATTCCGCGCCGGCACGTAGGTGACCGGAATGGTCTCTGTGGACGCCTCCGGCACGGCAATACTAGGATCCGTCAGCGCAGAGCCTCCCATACCCCCCAGATCAATGGTGACAAGTTTGTGCTCAACGGCCCCTAACAAGCGGGAAATTTCGGCGGCCGCCTGAAGTTCGGCCCGGTGCCGCTGGCCATAATCAAAGCTCATCGCATAACAAGCAAACTTCTGCTCCTGGGCGATAGCCAGTACCGTAGCTGAATCCAGACCTCCAGAGACTAGAACCACCGCTTTAGGGGAGCTCATCGTCCAGGTTCCTCTCCCCAGAGATATTTATGTAACTGAATTTGCATCCTCACTGGCAAGCGGTCTTCCAGTATCCACTCAGCCAGATCGGTGGGGCTCAGCTGTTCATAACTGGGGGAAAATAGTACCTCGCAACGTTCAGCCAGGCGATGACGCTCAAGGGTCGCCTTAGCCCACTCGTAATCATGGCGGTCACAGAGCACCAACTTTACCTGGTCCTGGGGTGAAAGATAATCAAGATTAGTAGCGGAGTTCCGTGCTTCTTCCCCTGATCCCGGGGTCTTTAGATCCATAACCTTGACTACCCGCGGATCAACGGCGGAGATATCCAACGCCCCGCTGGTCTCTAAAGAGACCTCATACCCGGTATCACAGAGTCGGGTTAAAAGTTCCAGGCAGGCCGGTTGAGCCAAAGGTTCACCACCGGTCACTGTCACATGGCGAGCGCTGAATTCGGCGACAGTGGCGAGAATCTCATCTAAATCCATCCAAGTCCCGCCCTGAAAGGCATATTCAGTATCGCAGTAATGGCAGCGGAGGGGGCAGCCGGTTAAACGCACGAATACCGTCGGCCAACCCACGCTGCGGGATTCCCCCTGGAGGGAGTGAAAAATTTCAGTGATACGTAGACGCTTCATAGCAACCGCATCAGGGGAGGCGGTAACTCCACCATGGCAATAGAATTAACGATGACCCTCGCGCTTCATTTTTTCAAGGCGCTCTTCGGCCAAGCGGCTAACGGTCGAAGCAGGATAGCGGGCCATCACTTCCTGAAGCTGCGCTTTCGCTTGCTCCCACTGCTCTAATTCGTAATAAGCCAGCCCTTGTTTGAGCATTGCATCAGGAACTTTAGCGCTTTCCGGGTATTGTTCCACCAGGGCCTGAAGGGCCTCAGCAGCAGCGCTAAAATCCTGCAGCATATAATAGGCCTCTCCCAGCCAGTACTGGGCATTAGGCCGATAACGACTTTCTGGATACTGCTGGGGAAACTGGCGAAATGCCGCAATCGCCTCTTCATAGCGCCCTTCCTTGAGCAATTTCAAGGCAGCCTGATAGGCCTGCTCTCCAGAATCAGGGACTGGCTCCACCGCACCAGCCTCTGTCATTTCTCCAGAGGAAACGGGGGATAAGCTCTCCTTGGAGGTGCTTAGCTTTTGTAATCGCCGGTCCAAATCCAAATACAATTCCCGCTGCTGTTCCTTGAGATTATCAATCTCATACCCGAGTTCTTCATTTTTCCCCTGAAGTCGCCGTACCTCACCCTCTAGCTGTTCTAGCTGCAACAACAACTCAGACAATCCCTGCCCTTGGACGATCCGTTCTAGGCGCTGGAGGCGTTGCTCCAACTCGGCCATATCAACCACCTCGGCCACTTCCACTTCAGCCCCAGACACAGCCGATACCTGGAGCAGCAGACTCCCTGCCAATAGCCAGTGGCTCCGGCACGACGCCATCATCACTCTCCTGAATAAATGATTTCGACCCGACGATTGAGTTGCCAAGCCCCTTCATCATGACCGTCCACCGCCGGCCGCTCTTCACCATAGCTGACCACTTGGACTTGGTCTTCCGATGCCCCCATCAATAGGACCAGACGACGCACTGCATTGGCCCGCCGCTCACCCAACGCTAAATTGTACTCCCGGGAACCCCGCTCGTCGGTATGGCCTTCCAAAGTCAACCTCACATCGGGATGTTTTGCCAGATAATCGCCATGGGCCTCCACAATAGGCCGGTCATCTTCTTGGATCTCACTGCTATCAAATTCAAAATAAATTACCCGGTTGGCCAAAGGGCTTGCAGGATCGGCCAAGGGATCACCTTGATAGGCAGCTCCCTCGCCTATGCCCCAGGCGGTTGCCCCTTCATCTTCCAAGGCTTCACCTTCAGGATAGGCGCTCTCGTCAACACCTATACCTCGTTCCTCCACTACCACGTCGCTGGGCTCGCCCTGGGTTGCAGGACCTCCAGCACATCCTACTAGCCCATAAACCGATGCTAGCAGGAAAAAGGGAATGACTAGACGCATCGCTAGAACTCCTTAAAAATTTTATTTTTTTAGTTCAAGGTGACCAGGCTGGCTCCCGGACTTCATCGCCTTTCTGAGCCAAACGGTGACGAACCCGTCCATCAGTAGACACGGCGGCCAATGCCCCTCCCTGGGAGCCTGAAGTGGCGTAAAGGATCATGCGGCCATTAGGGGCAAAGCTTGGAGATTCATCCATCTGAGTCTGGGTCAAGACTTGCAAATCTTTACTCGTTAAATCCAATACGGCAATATGGAACTGTCCCTTATCTCCATGAACGAGCGCTAACCGCCGGCCATCCGGCGCAAAAGAGGCGGAGGCATTATAAGTCCCGTCAAAAGTCAAGCGCTGCGCCTGCCCACCCGAAGCAGAAACCTGATAGAGTTGTGGTCGCCCTCCTCGATCCGAGGTGAAGACAATACTCCGCCCATCGGGGGCCCAGGTGGGCTCGGTATCAATACTAGCGTTGTGGGTCAGGCGGGTCAGCCTGCCGGTCGCCAGATCCAAAATATAGATCTCCGGATTACCCTCCTTGGACAGTACCAACGCAAGCTTGCGCCCATCCGGGGACCAATCGGGGGCACTGTTGATCCCAGGGAATGAGGCAACTGACTGCCGCTGGCCGGTGCGTAATTCCTGAACAATGACCTCAGAACGCTTTCGCTCGAAGGACACATAGGCGAGCTTAGCCCCATCGGGAGACCATACGGGTGACATAATGGGTTCCTTCGATTGCAAGATGGTGTGGGGATTATGGCCATCCACATCGGCCACTTGGAGAGAATATTCTTTAGCGCCATCGACCGCCTTGGAAACCGTGACAAAGGCAATGCGGGTGGTAAAGGCTCCTTTTTCACCCGTCAGGGTCTCATAGATCAAATCCGCAATCTGGTGGGCTAAATGGCGTAATCCCGTCGCCGGAACCTGATAGCGGCGTCCCACTAATTGCTCTGCCTTATAAATATCAAAAAGTTGAAAGCGCACTTCATAACGATCTGCCCCCAAATGAGTGACCTCACCGATCACCAACCCTTCCGATCCTAGCCGCCGCCAATCAGGGAATTTGACTTCAGAGGCACGGTGGGGGCGGGAAAGCAGGTCCTTTTCTGGCAATGGGGCAAAACGCCCGCTGCGGGCCAAATCAGCGGCGACAACAGCAGCCACATCTTCAGGCGGGATACCGCCCTGACTCCCAAAGGGAACAATCGCAATAGGTAAGGCTGCCTCCGTACCGCCGGTGATTTCAATAGTGAGTACCGCCGAAATATTTTGTGTCGGCACCAGCAGTATCCACAGCCACAAGATCTTAGACCAAACTTTCATGCCCATTTAGCTACCGGAAGTAAATTTAAAGTTAAAGCTAGGCAACAACTTTGCCGCTGCTGCCCGATCAGGTGGTACCGGCAAAGGCGCAGCTTTATAAACAGCAGCCTCCGCCGAGCGGTCGAAGGCCCGATCGCCACTGCTTTCAACCACTTTCACATTGCGCACCTCACCATCGGATAACATTTCCACCTGCAGCACAACCTCTAGATTATCGCGGCTACTAGGAGGACGAGTCCAATAGCGCCCCACCCGTTGTTGTATCTGTGCCTCAAAGCGGTTGAGGGCAACTTCAACTTGAGCCGCATTTTGCTCCGCCTCGATACGGGCCTGAAGTTCCTGCTGGCGGCGTTTTTCCTCCGCCTTACGACGGGCCGCCGCTTCCGCCTTTTTACGCTCTTCCTCCGCTTTTCGCTTAGCCGCCTCAGCCCGGCGCTGCTCTTCTTCCAAGCGCCGTTTCTCAGCCTCAGCTCGGCGTTTTTCCTCCTCAGCGCGCTTCCGTTCCGCCTCTGCCTTCCGGCGAGCTTCTTCTTCCTTAGCTTTCCGTTCCGCCTCCAAGCGTTTGAGCCGCGCTTGCTCCTGCTGCCGTTTTTGTTCCAATTCCTGCTGTTTTTTTGCCTCCTGCCTGGCCTGCTCCGCCATTGCCCGTTGCTTGGCCGCTTCCCGCTTTTGCGCTTCGGCTTGCTGGCGGGCTAATGCAGCTTGTTCTGCCTGCCGTTGCTCCGCCAAAAGCTTCTCCCGCTCCACAACCGTGGCCTGCACAATCTCCATGGAACGAGTATCTACCGGCTCGGGTTTAGGGGTCCAACCAAAGCTAAGGACGATCACCCCAAACAAGAGGCCATGGACCAAAAGAGCCAGTAAAAAGGCAGCCAACGGCTGACGTGACTTCCCCATGGGCAAAAATCAACTAGGCTTCTGCCGTGACGGCGTTTCTGTGATCAACCCGATATGGGGAGCACCCGCCTGCTGCAACAGGACCATCACTTGCACCACGGTGCCATAAGGAACATCCCGGTCCCCCCCCACGAGAACCGGAGTATGGGGTTTACGGCGCAGGATAGTGGCCACCTTGGTTAAAAGCTCATCGGCCGTTATCGGTTGGTGCGACGCTTTGCCCATATTGAGATAGTAGCGCCCTTGGGCATCCACATTGACTAGTAAAGGGTCCTGATCCTGGGGCAGCTCTACCGGTTTAGAGCCTGCCTGGGGCAGATCCACCTTCACTCCCTGGGTCAACATGGGTGCCGTAATCATAAAGATCACCAATAACACCAACATCACATCAATATAGGGCACCACATTAATTTCTGATAGAGGCCGACGCCGCTTGCGTTGCTGAGAAGCATACATTGAACTGACCTAAGAAAGGTGAAGCTGGCGCTGAAGAATAGTCGAAAATTCTTCCAAAAAGGTATCATAGCGGTTAATCAAGCGCTCCACTTCATGGATATAACGATTATAAGCGATAACGGCTGGAATAGCGGCAAATAGCCCCATGGCCGTAGCAATGAGGGCCTCGGCAATTCCTGGCGCTACCATGGCTAAAGTGGCTTGGTGGGCATTCCCCAAAGCCCGGAAGGAGTTCATGATTCCCCACACCGTACCAAACAAGCCAATATAGGGGCTGGTAGAACCCGCAGTGGCCAAAAAAGGTAAAGCAGTCTCCAAATCATCGATTTCCCGCGCCAGGGAGACCCGCATGGCCCGCTGCGTTCCATCCAACACAGTCCGGTGCTCCGCATTGGTCTGTTTACGCAAGCGCACGAACTCCTTAAAACCAGAAAGAAAGATACCCTCCATGCCGCGAAGCGGGGTTTCTCGTGCTGCCAATTCAGCATAGAGGCCATTGAGTTCTTTGCCCGACCAAAAACGATCTTCGAACTCATCAGCCGCCGCCTTGGCCCGTTTAAGCTCACTGCGTTTGCGGAAGATAAGGGTCCAAGCAATCACAGAAATCACCAGCAGTATCAGCATCACTAGCTGCACTAAAAAGCTGGCTCCTGTGACGAGTTCAAAAAGAGAAAGATCAACAGTCACCAGTAATCTCCGCAAGTATCAGTTTAGGAATAGGATGGGGACGAAAGGTTTGGGCGTCTAGGCAAACCACCTTGACCTCAGCCTGACAGAGCGCCGTTTCCTCTCCCCGATGCACCGTCTGGGCAAAAATTAAACTCGCTTTTCTACACTGCAGGAGATGAGTATGCACCTTTAGCCAATCATTAAAACGCCCTGGCCGCAGGTAATCTAAGCGCAAAGAACGCACCGCGAATAACAATCCCTGCTCATTGAGCAAAGCATCCTGCTCAAAGCCCTGACTACGCAACCACTCGGTGCGGGCCCGTTCCATGAACTTGAGATAATTGGCATGATAAATTACACCACCGCTGTCCGTGTCTTCATAGTAGACACGCACTGGCCATATAAACTCATTCATTAAAAAAAAGATCTGGGGTTTCTTGCTGTACCGCTTCTGCCGTCGGCTTCAAACCAAAATGAAGGTAGGTATGACGGGTCGCCATTCGGCCTCGCGGCGTGCGCACAATAAATCCTTGTTGGATCAAAAATGGCTCTATCACATCTTCGATAGTGCCCCGCTCTTCACTAATAGCAGCGGCCAAACTATCGACACCCACCGGCCCACCATCAAATTTCTCGATCATCGCTAGCAGCAGCTTACGGTCCATGGTATCAAAACCATTACTATCCACAGCTAGCAAATCTAAGGCTTTTTTCGCCACCTCATGGGTGACCCGGCCGTCCCCCTTAACCTCGGCGTAATCCCGCACCCGCCGCAGCAGGCGATTGGCAATCCGCGGTGTCCCCCGAGAGCGGCGGGCTACCTCCAACGCCCCTTCCGCTTCCATTACCATGCCAAGAATACGGGCCGTACGTTCTACAATCAAGACCAAATGTTCGACCTCATAGAATTCCAGGCGCTGGACGATACCAAAGCGATCCCGTAAAGGAGAGGTCAGCAATCCAGCCCGGGTGGTGGCCCCCACCAAAGTAAAGGGCACCAAATCCAATTTAATGGAACGTGCCGCCGGACCTTCGCCTATCATGATATCGATCTGGCGATCTTCCATGGCCGGATAGAGCACCTCTTCCACCACGGGGCTCAAGCGATGAATTTCATCGATAAAAAGCACATCTCGTGGCTCTAGATTGGTCAGCAGGGCGGCCAAGTCGCCAGGACGCTCCAATACCGGCCCAGAGGTTTGGCGCAGATTGACCCCCAATTCATTGGCAATGATGTGGGAAAGGGTGGTCTTACCCAGCCCTGGAGGCCCAAAAATGAGCACATGGTCAAGGGCCTCTCCCCGAGCCCGGGCAGCAGGAATAAAAATTTTCATCTGCTCCTGCACTTGAGGTTGTCCCACATAATCGGTCAGCTTGGCAGGGCGCAGGGAAGGTTCGATGACTGCTTCATCGCTAGCCCCTTGGGGGGAAACCAAGCCCCGGCTTAGAGTCATGATTTCAGCATCCTCTGTAGGGCCTGACGGATGATCTCTTCGGTTGCCAGTCCTTCGGTATTCAGTTGGCGCACTATTCGGCTGGCTTCTTGGGGTTTATAACCTAGGGCCGTCAAGGCACTGACCGCATCGGATACCGGCGCCTGGCCAGAGCCCACCTGAGAGTATCCCCCTACCAGCCCCTCTCTGGGACCCTCGAAGAGCCGATCCCGCATCTCCACGATAAGGCGTTCTGCCGTTTTCTTACCCACGCCCGGTAACCGTGTCAGACTCGCCGTATCTCCTTCATGAACGCAGCGGGAGAAGGATTCGACCTCAATGCCAGAAAGAATGGCCAATCCCAACTTAGCGCCCACACCATTGACCCGAATAAGATTGCGGAACAGCCCGCGCTCCTTTTCGCTGGCAAAAGCATACAGCAAATGGGCATCATCCCGCACCACCAAATGAGTGTATAGAATCACTTCAGCACCCATTTCAGGAAGAACATAAAAAGTGGACATAGGCGCTTCCAGCTCATAACCCACGCCCTGAACGTCTAATAGCAAAAAAGGGGCCCGTTTTTCCAATAAAACGCCCCGCAAGCGTCCAATCATCGGTAATAGCGCCCCCGCCGCCGACCTCTTACCTGCCCAGCCAATCCAGCCAACAGGGGGCCTGCATGACCATGACAAAGGGCACAGGCCAAAGCATCGGCGGCATCCGTCGCCGGCTCAGAAGGCAGCTTAAGCAATAACCGTATCATATATTGAATTTGAGACTTGGCGGCATCACCCCGGCCCACCACCGCTTGTTTCACCTGGGAGGGCGTATATTCAAAAACCGGGAGCACCACATTCACAGCCGCACAGATAGCCGCACCCCGAGCATGCCCCAACTTGAGGGCAGACCCTGGATTTTGATGCATAAAAACTTGCTCCACTGCCACTTCATCAGGATGGTAGTCCTCGATGACTGCGGTAATTCCCCTAAATATCCGCCCCAGTCGTTCCGCCAGTTCCCCATTCCCCGCCTGAATACAGCCAGCGGTGATATAGGCCGCCTCCTTGCCATTGGTTTCAATCAACCCATAGCCGGTGATACGAGAGCCAGGATCGATACCAAGGATTCGCACCATAAACAGACTAGAGCATTCTCTGAAAAAGAAAAATTTCGCCAGGCGGTAACATCCGTCTTTCCCACCTAATCGCCCCCCCTTTGCAAGGGCCAGGCCCTACCCCAATTGGGCCAGAGTCTCCTCGGAAAAGTCAGCGTTGCTGTAGACCTGCTGGACATCATCTAGATCTTCCAAGGCCTCCAGAAAAGTCAACATTTTCTTGACGTCTTCTAATTCCAAGGACACGATGGTGGAAGCATATTGTGTCACGTCCGCCTGGGCCGGCTTTAGATCAGCCTCCTCTAAGGCCTTCTTGACAGCCGAAAACTCCTCCGGCTCGGTAAACACGTCTATTGAACCATCCTCGTTAGTCACCACATCTTCGACGCCGGCTTCAATCGCCACTTCCATAATGGCCTCTTCATCGCTCCCTTGAGGATAGCTAATAATGCCTTTTTTACTAAACAAATAGGCGACCGACCCATCTGTGCCTAAATTTCCGCCCCATTTACTAAAGACATGACGGACCTCGGCCACGGTACGGTTCCGATTATCGGTCATACAGTCTACCATTACCGCTACTCCATGGGGGCCGTATCCTTCATAACGGATCTCTTCATAGGCCACTCCTTCCATATCGCCGGTGCCCCGCTTGATAGCCCGCTCAATATTATCTTTGGGCATATTGGCGGCCAGCGCTTTGTCAATGGCAACGCGCAAGCGGGGGCTTGCTGCCGGATCGCCTCCCTCCAGGCGGGCTGCCACCGTAATCTCGCGAATAAGTTTGGTAAAGAGTTTGCCACGCTTGGCATCTTGGGCACCCTTGCGGTACTGAATATTGGCCCATTTACTATGTCCTGCCATAGATCTCCTTTCGTTTAATCAATCAACACTCTCAATCGGATATCAGGGTTAACCACTCTGGGTGGGTTTCTCGACGACCATGAACCTGATCGAAATACAGAGTCTGGAGACGCTCCGTAATAGGTCCTCGGGCCCCATTACCAATCCTACGGCCATCCAACTCTCGGATAGGGGTAACCTCCGCCGCCGTCCCGGTAAAGAAAGCTTCGTCCGCCACATAGACTTCATCCCGGGTGATCCGTTTCTCCCGTAGAGGCACCCCAATCTCCCGAGCCAACTGATAAATGGTGTCCCGAGTGATTCCCTCCAGGGCCGAAGTGAGATCCGGGGTATAGAGCACCCCATTGCGGGCAATGAAGATATTTTCCCCACTGCCTTCGGTAACATACCCTTCCGAATCCAACAACAATGCCTCATCGCAGCCGGCAGCCAGGGCCTCTTGCAAAGCCAACATGGAATTCATGTAATTGCCGTTGGCCTTGGCCTTGCACATAGTGATATTTACATGGTGCCGGGTATAGGAGGAAGTTTTCACTCGGATTCCCCTTTCCATATTCTCAGCGCCAAGATAGGCTCCCCAGAGCCAGGCTGCGACTACCACATGGACCCGGAGATTGTCAGCTCGCAACCCCATACCTTCGGAACCATAAAAGCACATGGGACGGAGGTAAGCGGTGTCTAAACCGTTCTCTCGCACCACCAGGCGCTGGACTTGATTCAAGGTTTCCCTGTCATAGGGAATGAGCATATTGAGGATATGGGCGGAGCGGAACAAACGGTCAGTATGCTCCTGCAGCCGAAAGATAGCGGTGCCTTGAGCAGTTTTGTAGGCACGCACCCCCTCAAACACGCCCATTCCATAGTGTAAGGTGTGGGTTAATACGTGGACCCGGGCTTCGCGCCAGGGCACCAGTTCGCCGTCTAACCAGATGACACCGTCGCGGTCATCCATAGTGCTCATTTCATTTTGTCTCCTTCACTGACTTCGTTATTCATTTAGGAGTCATTGGGGCAGCCTCATCCTCTAGCAACACAGACCACAACCTCTGGACGGCGGTACGCTCCTGGCGAAATTGCTCTTCCTCCACCAGAGCCTTCTGCTCCTGTAAGGTGAGTCGATTAGCCGCTGCCCGATAGGCGCGATAGGCATCTGCTAGCAGCAGACTTTCTTCTGGCGCCATCAGCCCAGCCTGGGCACAACCTTCCAAAATCCGAATATTATCCGGGTATTCTAGCAATTGTGGGTAAGCATGGGCCCAGGCAAGTACACCATATTGGACCATAAATTCTATATCGGCGATACCACCCCTGCCCTGCTTAAGGTCAAACCAGCCCGGCCGACTCCGGTCCAGTTGATTCCGCATCTTGGTGCGCATACCACGGACTTCCTCCCGTAACCTTGCCAGATCCCGCTGACGCCCCAAGACTTCCCGCCGCATAGCGGCAAAAGCAGCGCCGAGCCTTTCATCACCTGCCACAAAGCGGGCCCGAACCAGGGCTTGATGTTCCCAAGTCCAAGCTTGAGTGCGCTGGTAATCACTATAGGCCTCCAGGCTACTGACCAGCAGCCCAGAGGCCCCGCTGGGGCGCAGGCGAGTATCGACTTCGTAGAGCTTTCCGGAAGGAGTCAGAGTCTGCAAGATATGAATTAGGCGCTGACCCAAACGGCTATAAAACACAATAGGATCCAAGGTTTTTTCACCGTCAGTGGGGGGATCACTAGATTGGGCAGCGTGGAGGAAAACCAAGTCTAGATCGGAACCATAGCCTAACTCATACCCTCCCAACTTACCGTAGCCAATGACAGCAAAGCCGTATTCTCCTGGCTGGTCTCCGCTACTGCGGTGAGGTCGGCCATAGCGATGGGTCAAGTGCTGCCAGCTAAGCTCCAGGACCTTTTTTAGGATCACCTCCGCCAAATGAGTTAAGCGATCACCCACTTTCATAAGGGGCAGGGCCCCGGTCACATCGGCAGCCGCTACCCGCAATGTCTGGCGCTGGCAAAAGTGGCGCAGCAATTCCATCTGTTGCTCCAAATCATCCTCGGGAACAGCCCCCACTAATCGCTCCATCTCCTTGACCAAGGAATCATAGTCCGGCACTCGGTACAAGGAACGGGGATCCAACAACTCATCCAGCAATAAGGGATAGCGGGTAAGCTGACGTGCAATCAGAGGGCTGGCCGCACAGAGCTTAACAAGCTGGGATAAGGCCATGGGATATTCTGCCAACAAGGCCAAGTAAGCGGTGCGTTGCGCCACGGTCTCCAACAAGGCCACCACCCGCTGCAGGCACTGCTCTGGTTGCTCGGTACGGCCAACCGCTCCCAGTAGCAAGGGCATCAACTGATCCAAACGAGCTCGGGCCTGAGCACTGAGGGTGCGCACCGTATAAGACTGACGTAGATGGGCCAGGATCTGTACCACCTCTTCCGGGGAATCATAACCTGCAGCGTTTAAAGCGCCTAAGACGAGCTCTGTCGGATCACTCCCTGACCAGACCTCGGCAAGCCTTTTCTCCCGCGTCATCTGGCCAGCCGTGTCCATATGGGGCGCGGCGAATAACTGCTCAAAATGCCCTTGGACCCGGCGCCGGTGCTCGTCGAGCTTACTAGCAAACGTTTCCCAGTCCCCATAGCCCATGGCAAAGGCCAAGCGGGCACGCCCCTCCGCTGAGGTTGGCAAATTATGGGTTTGTTCATCCCGATAAGCTTGCAGGCGGTGCTCTACCCGCCGCAGAAACCTATAGGCGGCGCATAGTTCTTCTTTGACATAAAGGGGCAAGTGGCCCTTTTCCGCCAATAAGGCCAGCACCTGGAGGATGCCCCGCTCCTGAAGCACCGGTTCCCGCCCTCCTCGGATCAACTGAAAGGATTGCCCAATAAATTCGATCTCGCGAATCCCCCCAGGTCCCAGTTTGATATTCGCTTTAATCCCCTGCCGCCGCAGTTCCTGGGCAATCATCGCCTTCATGCTGCGTAAAGATTCAATGGCACCAAAATCCAAATAGCGGCGATAAGTGAAAGGCCTCAGCATGGCCATCAAACGGGCTCCGGCCCGGCGATCACCGGCCACCGTGCGGGCCTTGATCATGGCATACCGCTCCCAGTCACGACCCTGATGCTGATAGTAGTTTTCCATGGCATCGAAGTTCGCCACCAGTGGTCCCGAATCCCCATCAGGCCGTAGGCGCATGTCAACCCGAAAGACAAATCCCTCCGCCGTATGCTCTTCAAGGACCCGGATTAAGCGCCGCGCCAGACGGGTGAAATATTCTTCGTTGCTCAAGGTCCGCCGTGCGCCACGGGTCTCTCCCGATTCGGGATAAGCGAAAATAAGATCAATATCCGAAGATAGGTTGAGTTCCCAAGCTCCCAGTTTCCCCATGCCCAGCACCACCAAGGACTGGGGCTGACCCGAAACCGAGCCGAGGGGGATGCCTAGCTCATCGTTTTGCCAGCGATGGAGAAAAGTCAAAGCACTGTCAAGGCACGCCTCAGCTAGCTGGGAGAGCTCCTCCAGTACTTCCTCAAAGCTAGCCCAACCCGCCAAATCACGCCAAATGATACGAACCATCTCGCGGCGGCGAAAACGTCGCAAAGCAACCATCAGCGCTGCTTCGTCAGCAAGATCAGCGAGTTGCCGTTCCAAAGTCTTGGCGTAGTCGTTAGGTTCGTAGGGACGAAAAAGATCGCCACTTTCTTGCAATTCCAGCAACAAAGAAGGCTCACAAATACAAGTATTTGCCACAAATTCACTGGCCGCCCAGACTGGACAAAGGGCTGCTATTGTTTTCTCTTTGAGGACCGCTTCCAGCCCCCTCTGTCCGAGCGCTTCCTGAAAACGAGCCAAACTGTTTTTAACCCGTCCTTGGAGAAGGGAGGGTAACTTATGGATATTGGCTTGCCAGTCCATGCTTACTTGTCAAATCCTCTGCTTCTAAGCAGTCAACGGCCATTTCTAGGTTAAAATATACCAGGGGGTAAGGTTCATATCCTAATTCCAGTCTAATATGCCTCCTTTCAGCACCCTAACCTGAATTTTTCACCACCAAGACACAAAGGACACAAAGGACACAAAGGACACGAAGGTGAGGGAATCTCAGTCAGTGGGGAGAAATTGATGGATAGGCTCATTGCTAACGAAGCAAATTATTTTAATCTATTTAACTTTTTGATTTCTTCGTGATCTTAGTGCCTTTGTGGTGATCTCATGAATTATCCAGGCTAAAGCCCTAAGTAGAAACGTCGTCTCGGCATGAGGAAGTGCTGCCACGAGGAAGAAAATATCTGTCCTATTTCTCCCCCTTGACCTTCCAGTGACTGGAAGGTAGATAGTAATACTCATTCAATCAGGATTTACGCAAAAGGCACGGCATCATCATCCTCGCAAAGGCAGATATCCAGTTTCTTCCGGCAGTGATTAAATTCCCGCCTACCTGGAAACGACAAACATAGATAAGTCCAGTGAGTAAAAGAACGTAATTCATGAAGGCTGTAAGTGATTGTTTATACTAAAACTTATAAAATTGGTATAAGCCTATGCTAGAAATATCAAATTTAGATTCGGTTAACGAGTCCTCCCCCACGGACTCCCTTACCGGGACGGCCCAAACATTGGCTTTGCCCATCAAGGGCATGACCTGCGCCACCTGCTCAACCCGCTTAGAGCGGGTGCTCAACAAAGTCCCCGGGGTGATAAAATCCCAAGTAAACCTGGCCTCGGAACAAGCCAGCATTGCCTTTGATCCGCAACAGGCGTCCCCGGAGCAATTCTACCAGGCCATTGTTCAAGCGGGCTTTACAGTGCCCACGGAAGGGATGGAATTTCGCATCGGAGGAATGACCTGTGCAGCCTGCTCAGCTCGGCTTGAAAAGGTGTTCTCGCGGCTCCCTGGAGTCAACAAGGCAACCGTTAATCTGGCCACAGAGCGGGCGGTGGTTACAGCCCCTGCAGGAGTACTCAGTCCCGCGACTGTTATCGCCGCTGCCCAGCGGGCTGGCTTCACCGCAGAACCCCTCTCTAGCTTGGCAGAGCGGCGCGCCCAAGAAGAAGCTGAGTCCACCGCCCGGGAACGGCATGAGGGGAGGCAGTTGCTGCTGGCAGCCCTGCTTACCTTGCCCTTAGCCCTGCCTATGCTGCTCATGCCCTTTGGTATCCATGTCAGTTTACCTGCCGAAATCCAATTCTTATTGGCCACGCCAGTCCAGTTCTGGATCGGCAGCCGCTTTTATGTGGGGGCTTACAAATCCTTGCGGGGTGGGGCCGGCAATATGGATGTGCTGGTCGTCCTGGGAACCTCCGCCGCTTGGGGGTTAAGCACCTGGAATACCCTCCTGCCCGGCACCGGCAGTCACCTGTACTTTGAGGCCTCGGCCATGGTGGTAACCTTAGTCCTGCTGGGTAAATGGTTGGAAGGGCGGGCGAAACGGAGCGCAGCCTCAGCCATCCGCGCCCTGATGGCACTCCGGCCAGCAACCGCACGAATAGAGCGGGAAGGGAAGGTGGTTGAAATTCCCGCCGAGCAGGTAGCTGAAGGCGATATCGTCCTGGTACGGCCAGGAGAGCGAACGCCTGTTGACGGCTTTATTCTAGAAGGTAGCAGCCAACTGGATGAATCTCTTATCACCGGTGAGAGCCTGCCGGTAACCCGGGGAGAAGGGGAAACTGTCACTGGCGGCTCAGTGAACGGGGAGGGGTTATTGCGTATCCGCGCCACCACCGTAGGGGCTGAATCAACCCTAGCGCGCATTATCCGCCTGGTGGAAGACGCCCAAGCCAGCAAAGCCCCGGTTCAAAAACTAGTCGACCAGGTGGCGAATATTTTCGTTCCGGTCGTGGTGGCGTTGGCCTTCCTGACCTTTGCCGGCTGGTGGTTATTAGATGGCGCTGCCGATACCGCCTTTAAGGCAACCGTCTCAGTACTGGTCATTGCCTGTCCTTGTGCCCTGGGCCTAGCAACTCCTACTGCCCTGATGGTGGGGACTGGCGCTGCCGCTCGCCATGGCATTTTGATCCGTGATGCGGTGGCGTTGGAACGGGCTCAGGACAGCGATACGGTAGTCTTTGACAAAACAGGAACACTCACGGAAGGTCAACCGGCAGTCGCTGAGATACTTCCGCTCAAAATCAATGGTGAGCAATTACTGCAGTTGGTGGCTTCCGCCCAACAGGGCAGTGAACATCCCCTGGCCAAGGCGGTACTGACTAAGGCTCAGGGTCTCCCCTTGAGCCAGCCCCAAAATTTCCGCAGTCTTCCCGGACGGGGTCTCAGCACTCAAGTGGAGGGACAAACCTTGCTCGTGGGCAACCTTCGATTAATGCGGGAAAATCAGGTGGATCTCACCTCTCTGTTAACCCAGGCCCAAACACTGGAGGAAAGTGGTCATACCCTGATGTGGGTGGCAGAGGTGACCTCAGCGCCCCAGCTGCTCGGTGTGTTAGCCGTCACCGATCCCATCAAAAGTGTCACTCCCCAAGCGGTAGCCGCATTACGAGCCCAGGGCCTAACTACGGTGATGCTGACTGGGGATAACCCCCGCGCCGCTAAAGCAGTGGCTGATAAAGTAGGTATCGACCACGTCATCGCCGAAGTATTACCTGAAGATAAGGCGGCGCAGATCCAGGCATTGCGCGCTGAAGGCCGTCACGTGGCCATGGTTGGCGATGGTGTCAATGATACCCCCGCTTTGGCCGCAGCAGACGTGGGGATGGCCATGGGCACGGGGACCGATGTGGCCATGGAAGCAGCGGGGATCACCCTCATGCGCGGCGATCCCACCTTAGTGGCGGAAGCCTTGTCTATTTCTCAGGCCACCTACCACAAGATTCGCCAGAATCTTTTCTGGGCCTTCATTTACAATGTGGTAGCCATTCCACTAGCGGCCTCGGGAATGTTGAACCCGGTGGTGGCAGGAGCAGCGATGGCCATGTCCTCAGTAAGTGTGGTTTCCAATTCCTTACTTTTGCGACGCTGGCGTCCAGGAACCCAACTGAAATAAGCCACTTTACTAAAGCAAATGATGACTGAAAGGAGAGTAACCATGGAAAAAACTTATAAAGTGGAAGGCATGACCTGCGGGGGCTGTGCCCAATCGGTGGAAAAGGCAATCAAAGGGATAGCCCCTACTGCAACAGTTAAAGTGGATTTGGAAAATAAACAGGTTACCGTCACGGGAGTCGAGGACGATGCTTTAGTCGCTCAGGCCGTGGAGGGCGCTGGGTTTGATTACGAAGGCCCGGTCTCACCTTGAATGACGAGGGTAGCTCCAATGATCAATATCAGTAAGGCTTCCAGCCAATCCGGGGTGCCGGCTAAGACGATACGCTATTATGAAGACATTGGCCTAGTCTCCTCTCAGCGGGCAAGCAATGGCTATCGTTGCTATGACCAGGAGACTGTCCGCACCCTCCAGTTTGTCAAGCGCGCCCGCAGTCTTGGCTTCAGTATTGAGGAATGCCGTAATCTGCTGTCTCTCTATAAAGACCAAAACCGCGCCAGCGCCGAAGTCAAACGATTGGCCAAGCAACGAGTTGCGGATATTGATATCAAAATTGCCGAGTTAACCGCTATGCGCGCCACCCTGGTCCAACTCATGGAACGCTGCCATGGCGACCAACGGCCGAGTTGCCCCATCCTAGAGGATCTTGCCCAATCTGTGGCACCTCCCCCTCTTGATAACACCGCAGTAGAGCCCATGGCCAGCGAGGTAACCTAAATTCTAGATAAGCGAGGGGCGACTCTGGTGGTTAATGCTATAAAAAAAAGCCCCGATCTTTAAGGTCGGGGCTTTTTTCTCAATGGTAGAGAGTGGGTCTGGGCGCTTTACATCATGCCCATATCACCCATGCCGCCCATACCCGGCATGCCGCCGCCACCGGCGGGTACGGGCTCCTCTTCCTTCGGCGACTCAGCAATCATGGCTTCGGTCGTGATCATCAGACCCGCTATACTAGCCGCATTTTGCAAGGCCGTCCGGGAGACCTTCGTCGGGTCCAGAATACCCATGGCAATCATATCGCCAAATTCACCCGTCGCCGCATTGTAACCGTAGTTACCTTCTCCTTCTTTCACGTGGTTGACGATGACAGAAGCTTCTGCACCGGCATTGGTCACGATCTGACGCAGCGGCTCTTCCATGGCCCGACGGGCAATGTTAATGCCCACATCTTGGTCATGGTTAGCGCCCTTAAGGTCCTGAATACCCTGTAAAGCCCGGATTAAGGCCACTCCACCCCCGGGAACGACCCCCTCTTCCACCGCAGCACGGGTGGCATGCAACGCATCTTCAACCCGCGCCTTTTTCTCTTTCATTTCTACCTCGGTGGCCGCGCCCACTTTAATGACTGCTACCCCACCGGCGAGCTTGGCCACTCGCTCCTGGAGCTTCTCCTTATCATAATCCGAGGTGGCTTCTTCCATCTGAACGCGGATTTGCTCCACCCGGGCCTTGATGTCCTCAGCACTGCCCGCACCATCCACAAGGGTGGTATTTTCCTTGTTAACGCTAATCTTCTTGGCTCGCCCCAAATCATCCAGGGTCGCTTTCTCCAGAGAAAGGCCGACTTCCTCGGAGATCACGGTACCCCCAGTCAGCACGGCAATATCTTCCAGCATCGCTTTACGGCGATCCCCAAAACCCGGCGCCTTGACCGCGCAAACCTTGACGATACCCCGGATGGTATTGACCACCAGGGTCGCCAGGGCTTCACCTTCCACATCCTCAGAAATAACCAACAACGGCTTGCCCGCTTTGGCCACGTTTTCCAGCACCGGTAGCAGATCGCGGATATTGGAGATCTTTTTATCGTGGATAAGGATATAGGGATCATCCAGCTCCGCCGCCATGGTTTGCTGATCGGTAATGAAATAGGGCGAGAGATAACCCCGATCGAACTGCATCCCCTCAACTACTTCCAGTTCATTCTCCAGGCCAGAACCTTCCTCGACCGTGATCACGCCTTCCTTGCCGACTTTCTCCATGGCCTCGGCAATGATCTTACCCACGCTCTCTTCTGCATTAGCCGAGATAGTCCCCACCTGACCAATGGCTTTGCTATCTTCACAGGGCTTAGACAGCTTTTTCAGCGCGTCAACAGCGCCAACGACGGCTTTATCGATGCCCCGCTTCAGGTCCATGGGATTCATGCCGGCGGCTACCGCCTTCATCCCCTCGCGCAGGATGCCCTGAGCCAATACGGTGGCCGTGGTCGTCCCGTCACCGGCCACATCCGAAGTCTGAGACGCCACTTCCTTAACCATCTGGGCACCCATGTTCTCGAACTTATCCTTAAGCTCAATCTCTTTGGCGACACTGACCCCGTCCTTAGTAATGGTGGGCGCACCAAAGCTTTTCTCCAACACCACGTTCCGTCCTCTGGGACCCAAAGTCACCCGCACCGCATCAGCCAAAATGTTCACGCCATGGATCATGCGATGGCGCGCATCTTCGCTAAACCTTACGTCTTTAGCTGCCATATTATCTCCATCCTCTGTTACTGAATTTGTTGATTGCTTCAAGACCTTGTCGCGTTGTCAGCCGCGTCTTAACCCTCGAGCACTGCCATGATGTCGTCTTCACGCATCACCAGCAGTTCTTCGTCTTCGACCTTGACTTCGGTGCCAGAATATTTGCCAAAAAGCACCTTATCCCCCACCTTCACGTCAAGGGCACGAACTTCTCCACTTTCAAGGGTCTTGCCATTACCGACGGCAATGACCTCACCGCGGATAGGCTTTTCAGCCGCTGTGTCTGGAATCACAATGCCGCCAGAAGAGGTTTTTTCTTCCTCCATGCGACGAACGATAACGCGATCATGAAGTGGGCGAATCTTCATCAACTTCTCCTCGTTACTTTTAATGTTGATATAGGGAAATCTACGAATGCTGTTATGGGGATGACCCCTCTGGGTTTCAAGGGCGATGCCCAAAAAATTATTAGCACTCACCTCTAGTGAGTGCTAATAATAGCAATATCAGCAAGCGAGTCAACAGGGAACCCCTTAGAGACCCGTAAAGGGATTAAGAATTACAGGAGGTTAGCGACGGTAGACTAGAATGCTTTATTCATCTTCCCGTTTGGCGCGGCCTTCAATCACCCGAGGCCGGTGGTGGCGACCTGAGTCATCCGGTCCCTCGCGATATACCGTCACTTCGAATTCATCACGTTGCAGGGCACGCTTTACAGCCCAGAGCACGAAGGCCCGGCGAAGGCTTGGAATAAGCCCTAAAAAGCCCAAAGTATCGGTAAAAAACCCTGGGGTCAGGAGAAAAATCCCGCAAGTCAGCAGCACAGCACCTTCTAGCATCTCCAACGCAGGGACTTCGCCGCGGGCCATGGTTGTCTGAACCCGGCTTAAAGTGGAAAAGCCTTGCTGGCGCAATAAAGCCGCACCCACCACGGCTGTGAGAATACATAGAAACACAGTCAAACCGGGGCCGATGGCACTGCCAACACGGATCAGCAAATAGATCTCAATCAGAGGAAAAGCAAGGATAAGAAAAAAGAGTAAGCGAAACATTCGTAACCGGAATTCTCAAATTCTCAGCAATTCATCATCAGTATACGCGACCCAGCTTACAATGTCGCCTTGACTTATGGTCGCTAAATCGTTTTAATGGCGACCGAAACAAGTTATTATAGACAGTTTTCAAGGCCAGGTAGCTCAGTCGGTAGAGCAGGGGACTGAAAATCCCCGTGTCGGCAGTTCGATTCTGTCCCTGGCCACCAAATAGAACAATAACTTAAGAACACCCCCTCCGATGGGACAAGCTGAACTGAAATGTCCCAATTTTGTCCCACTCACAGAAAAAAAGGCATTCACGGTGCCCTACCGACCTCACCATCACCGACCATCGGAGGGTCAGTCATGGCTACCTTCAAACGTCGCACAAATGCCGCAGGCAAAATAACCTGAGTTCTGGATAAGAGAGGGGTGTCTCCTGGACCAGGGATCTGGGAAACTCCTGGTGATGATGAGAGAAAACAACCAGGAGACACCCGTGATGAGCTTAGAGGCTTTGTTTTGTGATTTGGCGATAAAGGCTACATTTCAACACACTTATTCCAAGTGCTCTTTGAAAAGGGGCTTCAGCTCATGACCCCCATCCGCAAAAATAAGCTCTTGCTGCGCAGGCGCTCTCTCATTGAAACCATCAATGACCCGCTTAAAAATATCTCTCAAATTGAGCACAGCCGCCATCGCGGTATCGCTAATTTCATGGTCAACTTGGTTGCGGGGCTTATCGCCTACACCCATCAGCCGCTTAAGCCCTCACTTAACCTGACTAACCACCCACTCCTGCTCCTGGAGAAGCCCGTGTAATTATCCAGAACTGACGTTTGATAGGCCCGGCGCTTGCCGAAAAGAGTCTGCCCCGGCACGAATTTGCGGGTGAATAATGACTAAGTTTTTATGTCTCATCGTGCCAGGCATTGGCTTGAACCGCTCTAGGCAAAAGGTTTTTAGCACTGGGGCAATATTGACCAGGTGGCAGGTGTAGTTATCGCGCCCCCTGATCACATAGGCGGCAATCATAGGCGCAGATATAAGCTATATTGCTCACTAATAAAGTTTAACGGAGATTTCAATATGCTCGAAATCCACAAACAGATCCTGGTAGACGAAAATCAGAAACCAGTGGCCGTTGAAATTCCCTTTGATGAATTTCAGCGGATCGAGGAAGTCCTCGAGAATTTTGGATTGGCTAAGTTGATGGATGAAACGGAAAACGATGAACGGTTCTCGGGGGATGCGGCCAGGGAATATTATGAATCATTAAAGGCCGGTGATGTGGAGGATTGAATACACCAAGCGTTTCTTGAAAGAACTTGCCTCCTTACCAAACCCTGTTCAACAGCGGGCAGAGAGGATTACTTTTCAAGAGTTGAAGTCCACCCACCCTTTCGAATTGGGATATCTTGAGAAAATGACGGGCTATCCAGATATAAATACAAGATTCGCGTGGGTGATTATCGAATCGGGATTACAGTAAATAAGTAAACCCAAACGATTATTTGCCAGCGAATCAATTTCTCCTTGTGCCAACCAAGTCACTGTACAAGGGAATCAATGCCGAGCCCATCAACTCCACAAAGCGGATATTGCTGACCCGAGTGAGAAACGCTCCCTGCAAGTCTTTGACTACATAGTCGGTGTAATCATGCTTAAACATCCGATAATGGGAGCTGTAAAAAGCAATAATAATTGTCATCATTTCCCTATTTCCCTGAGGGAAAGGCTGGAGCATTTTCGGCGCTTTATTTCGCCTGGGTTTATAAGATTCTGATTCCGCTGGGTTTTAAATGCTTGGCAAAAATCATCCACCTCACAGAAGATTTTTTCTAAATCTAGATCACCAGCGCTCCACTTTCGATATCACACTCTCAAGCAAGCCCATCTTATATCCGGTTCAGCACAACGGGAGTAACCCTTGGCTTATGTCGAACTGACGTTAACAAGAACGTTTGGCTAACGGGAAGCATTTTGGTGCTGTAGCGCTTTTTGCTGTTTATATTCTTGCTGCTTTTGCTGCAAGTAAGTGTTTTCGTCAAGTTCCCGCAGCTGGCGAGGATAGTGCTCGGTAAGGGCGAACCATCGGTGCAACCGCGCTTCAAGACGATGAGCTTGGGGAGTGGAGAGGGTATCCAGGTAAGCCCGAAGCCCCAGGTAGACTCGCATCACGTTGCGTTCCATGATTCCACGCAGGCCGCGCACATAGACGGGATCGCCCGCGCGATCCACACCCTCGACGCTGAAGCCGACCCGGTGGCGGCCGGCCAGGGTAAGATAGAGGCGAAGGGCAAGCCGGGCAAGGCTTCCATAAGTAAGGGAGAAATGCACGTACAGCAAACTTCGGCGCTCGTTGAGCGGCACCGTCTGCATGCGGATCCGATAGTCGCGGCTACGGTAGGGTCCACGATCGGCATGCAACTCCAGTAGAAGTTGATCTTCCCGGCGGGCGATGAGGCGGAACTGGAGATCAGTGCGCTCGGCCTTTTCTGGAGGCTGGTAGCTTTTTTTGCCGAGATAGAGAGTAAGGATAGGGGTTTCCCCCTCATCGCTCAGAATACAAGCCTTGACGTTGAGGTGCAGGAAAATGATACCGCACCAAGCCGAAGCGGTTTGCAACTCTTGCACGAGGCGCTCAAAGGGGTAATCGATGAGAGCGTAGAGGTCGCCCCGGACAGTACCGTCTTCCTCCGTTGACTCGAGATAGATCGGTTCCGGAAAGGGGGAGCGGCGGATCTGTTCCTTAATCTCAGAAGAACGCTCCAAAAGGCTGTCAGTAAGGGGTTCGGCTATTGCCCGCTGCCAGGCAGTATAGCAAAGGAACACCACACTCAGAGTGACGCAAAGGAGGCCGATGGATAAAGCCAAAATGACTTTTCGGGTACGAAACATCGGTGCCTCAAGCGATCCTCAGGCTAGGAAGAAAGGAGCCCTTTCCGGCCATGGCTGCTGAATTTAAGTACCACTGAGCTACTTATTTTTAGCATAGCCCCAGAGAGAGATTCTGTCACGGTGGGCTACAGATCTGCCGAGGCGAGTTCGAGCAGCATCCCGTAAAGACCCACTGTGGCAAATGGCTGTTCAAATTCCCTTTGATGAGTTTCAGCGGATCGAGGAGATCATCGAGAATTTTGGATTACTAAGCTAATGGATGAAACGGAAGACGATGAACGGCTTTCGGGGGATGCGGCCAGGGAATATTAAAGGCCGGTGATGTGGAGGGTTGAATACACCAAGCGTTTCTTGAAAGAACTTGCCTCCTTGCCAAACCCTGTTCAACAGCGGGCAGAGAGGATTGTTTTTCAAGAGCTGAAGTCCACTCATCCTTTTGAATTGGGATCGACATCGCAAAACAAAGTCTCTAAACTCATCACAGCTGTCTCCTAGTTGTTTTCTCTTATTCCACACCAGGAATTTTTCCGAATTCCTGGTCCGGGAGACACCCCTTTCTTATCTAGAACTCAGGTTCTTGTAAGCTAAAAGTAAGCACCAGACGAAAAAAACGGGCTACCCCCCTGAAAGGGTTGTGAAATTATTCCGGCAAAAATTCCGAATTCAACATCTGCTCCCACGTCCAACCGGTTTGCTCGAATGTAGCGGGAAAAATGTCTTCATCTAAGCCGGTTTCCCGTGCCGCGTTAATCACTGCGCTTTGATAGGCGATTTTACCTATTAGCGAAAGTTGCGGTTTAAAACTGGGGTTGTCATTGATGACTTCACCCACATTGAGCCGCTGATCTTTGATAGTTAAACGCCAACGCCAATTCCGACCCCGGCGCTCCGGCTGATATTGCCACTTGAGTAAGTGAATTAGTAGTACGGTTAAGCGGTTTTTAAGCTCCCGGCGCTCGCTTTTTCCCATGTCTTCTATTTCTTCTATCAGGTGGTCAATGTTGATCTCGTTAAATTTTCCCTGGCGTAATTTCTCAACGGTTTCTTGAGTCCAACCATAATAATCTTTGTTGGGGTCAATCATCGTCCTTAACTCCAGTAGAAATCCCACCCAAGCAAACTCAGGCGGAGTATGGGGTTAGTGATCAAGCTTCTGCCGCTCTAGTAAATAATCCCGAAACTCTTCGTCCAACCAGAAAACTTCAATCCCGCCATGCTCAGCAGCCGAATCCTTAAATATTCTCAACTGCAGGATTAATTGAATGCTGCTGGTTGCTGCTCCTTGATGCAGGCTATTTCTGCACGACCAAACTCGATTTTGAACATCTCTCGAATGGCCTCGCACCCACGAAGTGGCTCTGAGAAGACCACCTGGTCGTTCACTGCATCCGGGGCGTACAGTTTAGCGAGACCATCGACATCAGCAGCATTAAATCGGGATATCCATTCGCGGACAAGCGCTTTGGGAGTCATTTCCGTTACCTTTCTTCTTTAGGATCAAACATCTTGCTAAAAATCTATTCCTTCAAGGCGCAAGTCCGAACAGCCAAGCTCACTAGCAGCGATACGCCGCCGGCCGAACGGCTAGGCGTAAATAAGGACTCCTAGGGTGGAATGCTTTTGCATGCCGGAAGATGGCCTCAGCCATGCTTCAGCCTGATTCCAAACTTTGGAGCTTAATCACCGATAAGAAAATATTTTTGCTTCCCTATAGAATTTATTTGGCAACCTTCTTGTCTTAGACTACTATATGTGTAAAGGATAGCCTTGGCGAGCGGAAGTCCTCTGCTTGCCCCCATCAGGTCTTGATTTATGTGCCATTAGTTAAGATTTTGATGATATTACCAATAAATGGCACAGTTTTTGACCTCAGGAATATCTATAGTGAATATTTATGTTGGAAATCTCTCCTATCAAGTAACGGACGAAGACCTAAGAGCAGCATTTGAGAACTACGGTGAGGTTTCCTCAGCTAAGGTGATCGTAGACAAGTTTTCGAACCGCTCCAAAGGATTTGGCTTTGTTGAAATGGTTAGGCAAGAAGATGCCGAAACAGCCATAAAAGAGATGAATGACTCTGATCTCCAAGGACGGCAAATCATAGTCAACCAGGCCCGCCCCCGCAATGAAGGTTTTCGCCGCAACGAAGGTTTTGGTGACCGTCAAAGACGCTTCTAACTAGCAGTTTTATTTAGCTATTTAGAAACAGACCGCCCGCTGCAACCACAGCGGGCGGTTTTTTATGCACGCTTTCATCAGAGCATATCCCTTGCCATCCCTATGGCAATGGGTCACAATCACGCTCAGACAGACAAGAAGATTACTTAGTTTTTTGTGATTTTTAACCACTCTGTATTATCTAATGACTACCCGGCAAAGATAGCGCTAGCGCTGTCTTCAAACTGTCCCATGGTCACCTGAAACCCATCTGCAGAACGCTCTCATGGCACGACGATTCACGGTCAAAGATTTTTTTCTTTTTCTGTTTTTGAGCCTGCTGTTCATTCTTATCCTGCTTGCCATGTACATGGTCGATCGGCAATGGCTTAAGCTTGCCGAAATGGAGCGAACCCTGACCGAGCAGGCCCAGGATTTGCGCGGGCTGCGCGATTTGATACGTAGCACCGGCAGCGGCGGCCTCACTCTCGCCCCTACCGAAAGCGGTGGTACGGCCGATATCCCGCCGGCATTCCGTCGCGCCTATACCGCCACCCAGCAGTCTGACTATCGCCCTGGCGACTGGCTCGTACAGGCCTTCGGCACAGGACTGAAAACCTTGACCCCCCTGGTTTCCACCGACGCCTATGCCGCCGAGGTCCAGGGCTATGTGCTGGAAACATTGCTCACACGCAACCCAGAAACCCTGGAATGGCAAGGCCTGCTGGCCCGGGATTGGGAAGTCAGCGAAGATGGGCTGACTTTCCGTTTCCGCTTACGGAAAGGTATCACCTTTTCCGATGGTGAACCCCTCACCGCCGAGGACGTGGCTTTCTCCTTCGCTTTTATCATGAATCCGGCCATTGCCGCGCCGCGGGAGCGAGCTTATTATGAAAAGATTGAGCAGGTCACTGCCCTCGGCCCCTATCAGGTGGAATTTAAATTCAAGGAACCCTATTTTAACAGTCTGGCCCTGGCAGGGGGCCTGACCATACTGCCCCAACATTTTTATGGACCTTACCTGCAACAACCGGAAAGCTTTAACCAATCCAAGGGGTTGCTGCTGGGATCAGGCCCCTACCGCCTTCAGGACCCCAAGGGCTGGACTCCGGACCAGGGCCTGGTGGAACTGGAGCGCAACCCCCGTTACTGGGGGCCGATACAACCCTCTTTCGATAAACTGCTATGGAAGGTCATCGCCAATGACAGCGCCCGCCTGACCACCTTCCGCAATGGCGACATTGATATCTACGGCGCCCGTCCCCTGGAGTATCATCGGTTGCTGGAAGATCAGGCCCTTGGGGAGCGTACTCAACACTTTGAGTATATGAGCCCCACGGCCGGCTACAGTTACGTGGCGTGGAATCAGGAACGTGATGGTAAACCCACCCGTTTTGCCGACAAGCGGGTACGTCAAGCCATGACTTTTCTCACCGACCGCGCCAGCATTATCGAGCAAATCATGCTAGGCTACGCTGAGCCGGCGGTCAGTCCCTTCAGCCCTCGCAGTCCTCAGCACGACCCCACCTTGACTCCCCGGCCTTTCGATTTGGCCAAAGCCAAGGCACTGTTGGCGCAAGCAGGCTACGCGGATCGGGACGGGGATGGAGTCTTAGAGGATGCCAACCACCAACCCTTCCGCTTTGAACTGGTGTTTTTCCAGGATGCCGATGACACCCAGCGCCTGGTGCTATTCCTCAAGGATCTATACGCCCGCGCCGGAATCCTGCTAGAGCCTAAGCCCACGGAATGGTCGGTTATGTTGGATCGGATTAACAAAAAGAACTTCGATGCCATTGCCCTGGGCTGGACCAGTGGGGTCGAGATCGATATCTATCAGATGTTCCATAGCAGCCAAACCATCCCAGGCGGCGATAATTTCATTGCTTACCGTAATCCAGAACTCGATGCTCTGATCGAGGAAGCCCGGGCGACGGTGGATGAAAACAAGCGCATGCCCCTGTGGCAAGCCTGTGAGCACATCTTATATGAAGACCAGCCCTATACTTTTCTGATGCGGCGGGAATCACTATTGTTTGTGGATCAGCGCATGCGCAACTTGGAAATCACTCGCCTGGGCTTGAATTTAGGCGTGACCCCGGTGGAGTGGTACGTCCCGGAACCTGAGCAGAAATACACCTATTAATTCAAGGCACCCGTCGCGATGTCTACTTATGTCATCCGCCGCCTGCTCTTGATGATCCCCACCCTGCTGGGGATCACTTTAGTGGTATTTACTGTCATGGCGGCTTCCCCCGGTGGCATCAGCGCCCAAAGCCTCATCGAGGGCCAGAACCTAGAGCCCCAGGCCAAGAAGGCATTGGAAGATTATTACAATCAACTTTACGGCCTGGACTCGCCACCGGCCGTCCAGTATCTGCGGTGGCTGAACAATGTCTCTCCGGTGGGGTTCACCTTTGATGAGGAACGTCACATTAGCGGCTTTTCCTTCTGGAAAGGCTCCGATTTAGGTACCAGCTTCCGCTACGGCCGCCCGGTACTGGACCTGCTGGAAGAGCGGGTCCCCCTCACCTTGCTGCTCAATGCCCTTTCCCTGCCCCTTATCTATACTTTGGCGATTGCCGTCGGGGTGCGCGCCGCCACCGAGCGGGGCAAGGTATTCGATGTGAGCTCGAGCGCCCTGATGTTAGGACTATGGTCAATCCCCACTATGTTGGCCGGCGTCCTGTTGATTGGCTTTTTTGCCAGCGATCAATATTGGCACTGGTTTCCCACTGCTGGCCTCAACACTCGCGAAGCCCTGGATATGCCCTTCCTGCCCCACTGGGGCTCCCTACAGGAAGTGGCCCTCCTGTTCGGCACCGGTGCGGTAGGCACTATCATGGGAATAGGATTGGCCCTGAAAGTCCCCCGTCTACTCCGAGTCGGCTTGCTGGCCGGGTTAGGCTTGAGTCTAGGTCTCTGGATGGGGGCTAACTTACCTGGCCCCCATCTGGGGGTAACGGTCCTCCTTAGCCTGCTCCTCATCGTGGCCGTCGGGGGACTAGGCTATACAGATTACACCGGCTTACGGGTAAGTCTGCTGGGGTTGTTGGGCGCAGGGCTGGGCCTAGCTGTGGGCACCCACTGGGGAGGCGGGGAGTTTGTCCGCGGCTTTCTGCTGGACCGGCTCTGGCACCTGGTGCTGCCTGTCCTCTGCCTGACCTATAGTGGTTTTGCCTTCCTCTCCAAGCTTACCCGCACTGCTGTGCTAGAAAACCTTATGGCTGACTATGCCCGCACCGCCCAGGCAAAAGGCTTGGCCGAAAAGGTAGTCCTTTGGAAGCACGTATTCCGAAATAGCCTCTTGCCCCTGATCACGGTCTCGGCGACTCTCCTTCCTGGCCTATTGGCCGGTTCGGTCATCGTGGAATCCATCTTTTCCATTGAGGGGATGGGCAAGCTGGCGGTGGAAGCGGTACAGACTCGAGACCGGGAATTGGTACTCTCGATTACCCTCATCAGCGGCCTATTGACTCTGGTCGGCTATCTTATCGCCGACCTTTGTTATGCGATCGCTGATCCCCGCGTGAGTTATGACTGAACCATGATCCGCACATTGTCACCACCACGGCGGGGCCGCAGCTATGCTGTCCAAGTAGCACGGGAGGTGCTGACCCAATGGGGCGCACGACTGGGGTTGGCTTGGATTGGGTTGTTGGTCTTTCTGGCCGTGTTCGCTCCTTTCTTGGCCAACAGCCACCCCTTGTTGCTTAGCCAAGACGGTCAGCTCGACAGCCCTCTGGTGCGTTATCTCACTCCCGCCGATGTCACTTTGTTAGCCCTATTTTTCACCGGCCTGCTTCTGGCCCTGAGCCGGGCTTCGCTCCGAACCTGGCTGGGGGGACTAGGGAGCGTGTTGCTCCTGGCCGGGACCCTTAGCGCCGCGTGGGTACAGCCGCCAGCCCTGGCTATCTATGAGCAGTACCGGCAGCAGGAAGCGGCTGGAGAATACGATTGGGTGGTGTACGCCCCCATCCCCTATTCCCCCAAGGACTATCAACGGGATCGGGGCGAGACCGGGCTACAACCGCCCCTGGCTTCCCCTAAAAAGGATCACTGGTTTGGCACCGAGGAAAACGGCGCTGATGTTCTGGCGCGGATGGTCCATGCTTCGCGGATCGCCCTCGGGATTGGCTTTATCGCCACCGGCATTGCCCTGGCCCTAGGGATCCTCATTGGCGGCTTGATGGGCTATTTTTCCGGGGCGGTGGATATCATCGGCATGCGCCTGGTGGAAATCTTTGAGGCGGTGCCCACCCTGTTCCTGTTGCTCACCTTTGTGGCTTTCTTCGAGCGTAGCCTGTACCTACTCATGGTGATCATTGGCATCACCAGTTGGTCAGGTTATGCCCGCTACGTGCGGGCCGAGTTCTTGCGCCTACGGCAGCAGGACTTTGTCCAGGCCGCCCTGGCCTGTGGACTGCCCCTACATTCCATCCTCTTTCGGCACATGCTGCCTAACGGTATCGGCCCCATTTTGGTGGCCGCCAGCTTCGGCGTAGCCTCCGCCATTCTTGCGGAGGCCGTGCTGAGCTTTCTGGGTCTAGGCCTGGTGGATGATCCCTCCTGGGGCCAAATGCTCAACCAAGCGGTGAGATCCTCCACCTTCAACTGGTGGATGGCGGCCTTCCCCGGTGGGGCCATTTTTCTCACCGTGTTTGCCTACAACCTGGTGGGTGAAGCCCTCCGTGATGCCATCGATCCCTACCTAAAAAAATCCTTAAGATAGAATTTCAGAACTGACTGAGAACCGTGCTACTCCAAGTCGAAAATCTGAAGACTTACCTCCAAGCCGGCGGCGAAACCGTCAAGGCAGTGGATGGAATAAGCTTTGCCATCGGAGGGGGGGAAACCTTCTGTTTGGTAGGCGAGTCGGGTAGCGGCAAATCGGTCACCGCCCTGTCGGTGATCCAGTTACTGCCCCGAGACATCAGCAGCCATCCCCAAGGACGCATTTTGTTTGACTGGCGCCAAGATCACCGCCATGAACAAGTGGACCTGTTGCGCCTGCCAGAAGCCCGCCGGCAGGAAATCCGCGGTGCCCGCATCGCCATGATTTTCCAGGAACCCATGACCTCCCTCAATCCCGTATTCACCGTTGGCGAGCAGATCATGGAAACCCTGCAGCTCCACTTCCCCGGCATGGATGAGAGTGAGGCCCGAGAGCGCACCGTGGCAGCCCTGGCCCAGGTACAAATTCCTGAGCCTGAACAACGGGTCGACGAGTACCCCCATCGGCTCTCCGGCGGCCAACGCCAGCGGATCATGATTGCCATGGCCATGGCCTGCGAACCGGATCTACTCATTGCCGATGAGCCGACCACGGCCCTAGATGTCACCGTTCAGGCCGAAATCCTGCGCTTGATGCGCGAGTTGCAGGCGCGACGGGGCATGAGCATACTCTTCATCACCCACGACTTCGGGGTAGTCTCCCAGATGGCCCACCGGTTGGCAGTAATGCGGCTAGGGCAAATCGTCGAATCCGGCACCCTAAACGAGATTCTGCACCGTCCGCAGCACGCCTATACCCGCCAGCTCCTGGCTGCCCTGCCCGAAAATCTCAAGCGCCAACGAACCGCAGCAAAGGGAGGCCCACCCCCCAAGACCGGCATCCAGCAGCCGCCACTGCTAGAGCTGCGCAACCTGGAGGTGCACTTCCCCATTCGCAAAGGGGTACTGCGGCAGGTGGCTGGCTATGTACGCGCCGTGGACGGGGTCGATATGGTTATTCCAGCAGGACAGATCCTAGCGTTGGTAGGCGAATCGGGCTGCGGCAAAACTACCCTGGGCCGAGCCATACTCCGCCTAGTAGAGCCTAGCGGTGGCCAAATCCATTACGCGGGCACCGATCTGACGACATTGAAGCATAGGGAATTGCGCCGCTACCGGCGAGAGCTGCAAATCATCTTTCAGGATCCCATGTCGTCGCTCAACCCGCGCCTTTCCATTGCCGCGACCCTGACCGAACCCATGGCGGTTCACGGCATCGGTCACTCCCGCGAGGAACGCCTTGAGCGGGCCAGGGCCGTGCTTGAGCGGGTCCAACTCGAGGCCGATTATCTGTGGCGCTACCCCCACGAATTCTCCGGCGGCCAACGCCAACGTATTGGGATTGCCCGAGCCCTGGTGCTGGAACCCCGCTTCCTGGTCTGCGACGAAATTACCAGCGCCCTGGACGTATCCGTACAAGCTGAAATCCTCCAGCTACTGCTAGATCTGCAACGGGAACATCATCTCACCTTGCTGTTTATCACCCATAACATTGGTGTGGTGGAATATCTCAGCAATGAGATCGCCGTCATGCATAATGGTCGCATCGTTGAACAGGGCCCCACAGACCACGTCTGCCGAGCCCCCACCCACCCCTATACTCAAAAACTGCTGGCGGCAGTGCCCCGAGTTCCCTTATAAAACTAGCGGGGGGGCTTAGGCCCCCCTCAAGGTGTTCCACAAACCCCTTTTTCCTCCCTGAAAAAAGGGTTTGTGGGGACTTCCCTGTCCCCTGGCTCCACGCCACCGGCTCGCTCCAGAAATACTGCAAAACTTTTACTAGCTACTTATCCTCCCCCGAGGTGCATTCGTGGTTCACAGCAAGCAGAGCACGGGAACTTTGCCACTGAGGCAAACGAGGAAGCATCATGCCGAGCATAAATGGGGCCCAGGGGCCTAACTCTGCCCGCCACCTAGATTGACTGCACGTTGAGCGAAACTTGGCAGAGGGTACCAAAGCACAAGGTCACAATTGAAACCGAATTGCTTTGACTGGGCGGTTGGAGTTTGATTATCAACATCAATAGGACAAAAAAATGGCCCGGTAGACTGACCAGGCCGTGTGCCAAGTGGAGAAGAACGCCACAATCTGCTGTGGCTTGCTGGCTTAAAAGTGCTAGAGGTTCAAACCATCTTTAATTGCTAATGATAATTATTAACATTAATAATTATTTTGTCAACTTTCTGGGCTTTCTATTGACAACATTAACTCCCTTCAGGTGCCGGAATTAAACCAACATCCTTATTTTTTTTGTTGCTTCATGACAAACTTCAGAGGCCGCTTTTTTCCATGAAACGGCACAATAATCCCTGAGAGAAAAAATATGATTTTTAAAATCAAAAGATTGAAATTTTAATTCTCCTCAAGTACCCACTTGGCACGGCACCTGCAATCTGTTAGGCGAGCACCGAGAAAATTTCGGTTCCCAATTCAAAATTGAATGACCAACTTAACTTAACGAGGAGAAAACACCATGAGCAAACTCATCATCACTGACCTAGCCGAGAACAAAACCCTAGACCGTGCCGCCATGACCTCCGTCCGCGGGGGAGTGCGCGCCTACCGCTCCCTCTCCTGGGGATCTATTGGCGACCAATTTTTAACCGTCAATCCGGCCCAGTCCATTGAACAGTTCCAGGGCATTGAAAATGCGGTGGGCAACAACGTGGCCAACTTTGGGTTCTCGGATCTCCGCAACACCAATACCCAGAACCAAAGCGCCCAGAACAATGTGAATGTAGGTGGGTTTATCCTCTAATTCCCCTTGATACCCCTTCCCTTCCTTCTCCCAGGGCGGGAGAAGGCGAGAATGAGGGGGAAAACCTCAAGGAAGGAAATAGACTACTTCACCACTTCACCAGCATCCACCGGGGGGAACATTCAGCCCCTATTGGTAAGAGGAAAGAAACATGGCATCGATTACTATTGCCGATTTACCCGAAAGCAAGACCTTGGATTCCCAGCAGATGACCACTCTGCGGGGCGGTAAAGCCCTCAGTCCTTCCGGCTTGAGCTTTGCCAACGTGGCCATTGATATTAATCTGAATCAACAAATTAATCAGTTTCAGTCCCTGGATATCAAAGCGGCCAATAATGTAGCCAACTTTGGCTTGTTTGCCCCCAACATCAGCCCTAAGCTGAACCAAAATGCCCAATTGGATACCAACCTTTTTACCTAACCTCCCCCACCGCTTAGCCCCCTCCGGGGGCTTTGCTTTTCTATGATGCTAACTTGCCGTTACCTACTTTCTTACGGGTTTTCTCCGCCACCCAACGCAATTGGTAGAGATCGGGGCGGCGATCCTTGCGATTGGTGACTGAGCCCTCGTATCGCAGCTGCATTAACTTGTCGAGATCCAGATCAGCAATCAACGCCATCTCGGTATTAGGAGTGCTTTCCGCGATGATGGCATCGTGTGGAAAAGCAAAATCCGAGGGCGAATAGATCGCCGACTGGGCATATTGAATATCGACATTCTCCACCTGGGGCAAATTGCCAACACTGCCGCCGATAGCCACATAGCATTCATTTTCAATGGCACGCGCCTGGGCGCATCGCTGTACCCGCAAAAAGCCATTCTTGGTATCGGTCCAAAAAGGCACAAAAAGAATTTCCATGCCTTCTTCCGCAAGTAGCCGTGACAACTCTGGAAATTCCACGTCATAGCAAATCAAAATACCAATGCGTCCCGCATCAGTATCGAATACCTGCAGGGTATTTCCCCCTTGAATCACCCAGTCACGGCGTTCATGGGGGGTGATATGGATCTTGGGCTGCATATCCACCGTGCCATCACGGCGACATAAGTAGGCATTGTTATAAAGCGTATCACCCTCCAGAACCGGAAGACTGCCAGCAATGAGATTGATATTATAGGTAACGGCGAAATGGGATAGAGCTTCCAAACTGGGCGCAGCATACTGGGCCAGGAACCGAATGGCACTAAATTGATCCTTCTGATCCCCCATGCCCATAAGGGGAGCATTGAAGAATTCCGGAAAAAGCACAAAATCGGCTTGGTAGTCCGCCATGGAGTCTACGAAAAACTCCACCTGATCCAACCAAGCTTGGAAAGAATCGGTCAACCGCATTTGCCATTGCACGATCCCGATCCGCACCACCGACTTGCGGATCTCCTCCGCCGCTAATCCCTCGGGCTCATAAAGAATATTATTCCATTCCAGCAACGTAGCAAAACCGCAGGATTTCTCGTCCTCGGGCAAGTAGTTCTTCATCAACCGCTTGACTTCAAAGTCATTGGCAAGCTGAAAACTTAAGATGGGATCGTGAACCTCCTTCCGACGTACCGCCTCGATATATTCCGTAGCGGTCAGTTTTCCTGCGTAGCGATGGTAGTTGATGATACGCCCACCCGCCAAAATCGCACGCAGATTTAAGTTTCGGCATAACTCTTTACGGGCATCGTAGAGTCGACGACCAAGTCGCAGCCCCCGGTGGTCAGGATCCACAAATACATCCATGCCGTAAAGGGCATCCCCTTTTGGATCATGGCGAATGCGCTCTCGCCGCCCAATTAAGTCCTGGTAGGTATGGGCCCGGCTGAAACGCTCATAACTACAGCGCACAGTCAAAGCGACAGCAATGACTCGGCCATTACCCTCGATGCAAATTTGGCCCTCAGGGAATTCTCTAAACAAAGCCAGGAGGGTTTTCCGGGGCCAGGCACCGCCAATGTCGGAATAGACCTTTTCCATCAGCTCCTCAAGCTGATCGAGATCATCCACTCCAAGATTACGCAACTTAAGATGGAGATCAGAGGAAATTTCAGCGCTCATGGGATTAGTAGCCAATAGTCAAGTGATTAAAGCCAGTAGGATGACAATCCAACGAATACGAAGCTATTAGAAATTTAGTTTTTTATAAGCCAACATTTTTCCTATTTTGTTCCCCAAAAACATTCATAAAAAATACCTGCTTTTAGAAAAAAGTTGATAGCCAGTCCCAACTCAAAAAGATAATCATTATCAAATCATAATGTTACAAACTCCATACTACTTTATCCACTCGTTTGGCACGGGAGATGCAATATATCGGGCAAGCACCGAAAAAAACTTTCAGTTCTAAATTTAAAGCTTAATAAACTACTTAACTAAGTTAACTAAGGAGAAAACACCATGAGCAAACTCCTTATTGCTGACCTGGCCGAGAGCAAAACCCTGGACCGCGCTGCCATGACCTCCGTCCGCGGCGAAGTACGCGCCTACCGCTCCCTCTCTTGGGGACCTATCGGGGATCGCTTCTTAGAGGTTAACCCGACTCAGGCAATTTCCCAATTCCAAGGCATTGAAAATACAGTAGGCAATAACGTGGCTAACTTTGGCTTCTCGGATCTCCATAATACCAATACTCAAAACCAGCATGCCCAGAACAATGTCAATGTCGGTCGGTTTATCGGCTAATTCCCTTTAGCGTACCCATCCTCACCTTCTTCCCTAGCGGAGAAGGTGAGGATGAGGGGGATAAACATTTCCTCACCCCACCAGCATAAACCTGGGCTTCAAACCCACTTTTTAACTCCAATCCCTCAAATGCCCCATATCATCTGCCAATTCCTACAGGACTTACGCAAAAGGCCTGGAGTCATCATAGCCGGGAAGGCGAATATCCAGGCTGAGCTTTATAACACTGGCGAACTCCTACTTCATACCCCTGAAAAACTCGTCTATTATTTTTAATAATAATAATGAATTTATTTTTTGACTTTTCCTACCAAAAAAGGGGCCAATTGCGAGTATCACATCAAAGCGGAGAATTAATTCCATGTTTTTGGGTCTTTTCGAGTTATCTTTTTGGGGTTACCTCGCGGTCATCCTGCTGTTCACTCATATCACGATAGTAGGCGTTACCATTTATCTTCATCGCCATCAAGCCCACCGGGCATTGGATCTTCATCCGGCACTCAGTCACTTCTTCCGTTTTTGGCTCTGGTTGACCACCGGGATAGTCACCAAGGAGTGGGCTGCGGTGCACCGCAAACACCACGCCAAATGTGAGACGGGGGAAGATCCCCATAGCCCGCAAATGATGGGCATTCATAAGGTGTTATGGCAGGGCGCTTCCCTTTACCGGGTTGCAGCGAGAAACCCGGAGGTAACGGAAAAATATGGTCATGGAACCCCTGATGATTGGATAGAACGCAATTTATATAGTAGGTACAGTAACCGCGGTATTGTGCTCATGTTACTAATTGATTTGGGGCTGTTTGGAGTTCCTGGGTTGTTGATATGGGCTGTTCAGATGCATTGGATTCCCTTCTTTGCAGCGGGGGTGATTAACGGGCTTGGCCATTACTGGGGCTATCGCAATTATGAAGTGGCCGATGCCTCCACCAATCTTTTCCCCTGGGGCATTCTCATTGGCGGTGAGGAGCTGCATAACAACCATCACGCTTACGGCAGTTCGGCCAAGCTCTCCTCCAAGTGGTATGAGTTTGATATAGGGTGGATGTACATTCGGGTATTTCAGGCATTGAAATTGGCCCGGGTGAAAAAGGTCGCCCCCAAGCTGCTCATCAAGCCCGAGAAGCAGTGGGTGGATTTGGACACTGCCCGGGCGGTGGTGGCTCACCGCTTCCATCTGATGGCTTCCTATGGCCGGAAGGTGATGCTGCCGGTGCTGAAAGAGGAAGCGGCCCATTTTTCAGGCAACGAGCTGTATCAACGGGCCCAGAATTGGTTGATCCGCCATGAGGCTTTAGTGGATGCTAAAGCCCGGCAGGAATTGAACGCTCTCTTGGAAGAAAACCATCGATTGGAGACGGTGTATCAATTTCGCCAGCAGTTGCAAGAAATTTGGTCTAAGGCTTGGGCTAGCCAGGAGGCGTTATTACAAGCCCTGCAGGATTGGTGTAAGCGGGCCGAAGAGTCCGGCATCAAGGCCTTGCAGGATTTCGCCTTTACATTGCGGGGATATTCCCTCCAGTAACTGCTGGAGTCCCCTTATTCACTGGCTTGTTTGAAACAAATACTGATTCTGGGTTCTGATCAGCATCGATAGCCAAGCTAATAAAACCAATCATCATTTCCTCCCAGTTCTGATCGCCCCAGCGAACCTCCTGGGTAGGGTCGGGGTTATGTGGATTGCTCCAAGAGTTATCGAAGTACGCTGTACATTCGATGCGAGTCCCCTTGGGCAGGGTTAAAGGCTCTTCGAGCACATAGCTGAGTTGCCAATTAAAGTTGTATTTTGGCACCCGCAAGAGCAATTCAGATTTGCCATTTGGATAGACCGCGCGATATTCAAATGATTTTCCGCGAAGGTGCATATGAGGCATCATGTCGAGCAATATCGCTTTGGCACTCATGGTAAGGCTTGCCTCAACCCGGTGGTTGGAGGCGTTGGGGGGAATGACAAATTTACTGTTTAGCGCTGCTGTCGTGAACACCCTTTGACGAGGTGGGCCGTCTGAAAAAACGAGGCCTAATTGGGGTCTGTCAGTTCCAGCCGTCCCATTAGCCGTATAATGGAGCTCAAAGATAAAATCAGACCCGGCAGGAATTAGCCTTGCCTGACCCGCTTCCAACCGATTTGGAATTCCTCCGGGGGCATAACTCGCAAGGAGTTGGCGCCTTTCGAACTTGCCTTCGCCTTCTCGCCTACGCTCACGAATCTTAACGCTGGGAACAAAAAAATCCCCAACTGAATATTCCTCAAAATAACTGGAACCAGGAGGGCGCACCCAGGCGATCAAATGATGAACATGCTCACGCTTAGAAGGCTTCAGTTCAACCTTTGACACCCATTTATCCTCGGTAAACCCTGAAGGGACAATGACATAAGTGTATTCAATCACCCCTTTAGAGGGAATCCGGTAGGGCTTCGGAGGGCGAACAATCAGATCGGGCTTGCCGATCGACCAGCTATCGGCAAACTTGGCCGGAGGAGGAGCCGCGGCCAGATCTCCTTTCTTAGCTCCCGTATCCGCCCAGGCAACTAGAGTTCCGATTTCCTCTTGACTAAGAGAGCGATCATTGGAAAACTTTTTACCCACGCCTTTCTCGGCATACCAGGGCGGCATCTTCTTAAGCAACACGGCTTCCCTTATGGCCTTTGCCCAAGGAAGAACTTCCTTATAATTAAGGAGCGACATGGGCGTACCTTCACCAGGATGATGGCATCCTTGGCAATGGCTCTGAAGAATGGGGAGAGCGTCCTCATAAAACGTTACTTCTGCAGCATATGTTTTGGGTCCCACGGCTAGAAGCGCAGCCGCCGCAAATAATAGGATTCGCATGTTGCAACTCATCGAATGGGATTGGGAAACGTTATAAAAACGTTATAATATAAGCTGCTAGAATACAAGGACCAACATTGCCGCGCTTCTGTTCTTTTCATCTTCAATGCTATTTTTCCTCACTCTTGATGGGCAGGAACGACTTTCATCTGCACCGCTTTCGTGCCCATAGCAAAGAATTAAAGTACTTCCCAATATGGCAGGATCCACTACTTAGATGACTTCCATCCCCTCTCAAGTTTCCGCCTTCATAGTTGGCTTTGGCGATATCGGTCGCCGAGTCGCTGCTTTGTGGCAAGCTGATAGAGGCGAGGTGGCAGCGCTGCTCCGAACCCCTTGCGACCTAGCAAGCTATCACGCCATTCCTGGCGATCTGGATCATCCTGAAACTTTGCATGCTATACCCCGAAACAGGACCCTTCTATTCCACTTCGCCCCACCCCCCCTTTCTGGGCCTTCCGATACCCGAACCGCTCATCTGCTGGAAGCCTTGGAAAAGGTTCCACCCCGGCGTATCGTTTATATCTCCACCTCCGGCGTCTATGGCGACTGCGGAGGGGCCTGGGTCGATGAATCTTTTCCGGTCCATCCTGGCAACGATCGTTCCCGCCGTCGAGTTGATGCTGAGCGGCAACTAACGGCCTTTGCCCGCCGTCACACCCTCCCCCTTGTCATCCTGCGCGTGCCTGGTATCTACGGCCCCGGCCGCCTGCCCCTTGAGCGCTTGCGCCGGGGCGATCCGGTGGTCTGCCCGGACCAGGCCCCCTGGAGCAACCGCATCCATGCCGATGATCTAGCTGCCCTTGCCCTGCGCGCCGGTCAAGACGACACACCGGCCGGGATCTACAATGTCAGCGACGAGCAGCCTAGCAGTATGACCGATTACCTCTACCGCCTGGCTGATATCGCCGACCTACCCCGCCCGCCCTGTGTTAGTTTGGCCGAAGCGCAGCGAACCTTCTCCCCGAAGTTGCTGGAATATTTAAATGAATCCCGTCGCTTGGACAACCGGCGGATGAAAACGGTGCTAGGCATACGGCTCCACTATCCGACCTTGGAGGAAGGACTGCCCGCCGCCTTAAAGACTTCAATTTGACCGCCTTTTCCAAGGGGAATCACTAACAGAAAGAGAACTAGGCGGGGATCAGCCCCACTTCTTTGGTTAACCTGGATAATTCATGAGATCACCACAAAGGCACTAAGAGCACAAAGAAATCAATTGGTGGTGAAAAATTCAGGTTAATCCAGTATCGGCGCAAAATCCGCGTCGATTTGAATCAGATCAATTTGGTTCAAAAAATTCGAATAGGCCATCCATGCCGTCAGCGCATTCAGATCCACCAAGGGAGGTGGCAGATATTTCGGAGACTTGACTAACCCTGCCTCAGCCAACTGGGCAAGAGTGCCCATGTCTTCGATGGCGAGCTTACCGCAAAACAGTAACGGAATCCGATCCAACCGCCCGCGCCGCACTGCCAACCGGAAAAAGTTATACACCAGCACAAAGCCTTTGCTATAGGCCAAATCTTTGGTAAACGGGCCCTCTTCCGGCGTACTGCCCCGAAAAATTCGCACCGTGGCGGAATAAGCTTCCTCCGCCGACCGGCCTTCATCACGGAGCAGGGTAAAGATGTCCAGAAAGGTTGCTCCCTGTTCAGCCAGGTGAATTGCGCGAATACGGTCCGCGATACGCCGCAGGCGAGCGGGATGGGAATTGAAGGACACCACTTCGATAAACACCGCTAGCCCTTCCTGGGTGATGGTATCTGCGGGCGTGCCCTTGCTCAAAAAGGTACAGGTGGGCTGCAGACTCCCATTCAAGGTGGTGCCCACATGCACCCAGCCCTCATGGGCTTCCAAGGCCCGTAGATCCCGCTCACTGAAGCAGGTATTAGCGCGCAGTTTGATGTAATCCGATCCCGCGGCTGCATCGGCCACAATCCCGTCGCTCTCCATCACCCGCACCCGCGCCGCAGGGTCCGTAAACACCCGGTCCAGCCACTGCTGTAACAGCGTCACCGCCGCCCGGGTGGGGATGTCCTTAGGATTTTTTTCCAGAAATACCCCCTCACCGATATTGCGCAGGGATCCGTCCAGCAACATCCCCAAATCCGCTACCGTGGGGCCACCCACGTGAAAAACATCAATCGAACTCCCATACAACTCCCGGGCAATTTCGGCAAATGCAGGGGTACCCCGGGCCGCCAGCATATCCAGCACCCGCCGGTATTCACGGCACATACGACACATAATATTGCCTGCCGCCTCGGACTGCCCGAGCTTTGCCACCACATCTGCTTCGATTTCCCGAAAGGTTTTGCGCAGTGCGTTAATATCGTATTTGAGGGGATTACGGTCGTAATAAGCAGCATTCACTTCCGGCTGGCAACGGCCGCCGTGGGCAAAGAACGCCTGCTGAACACTATCGTCCCATTTGATCGCATCCAGAATCCGGATGGGGGCCTGAGCCGTGACGATCCGATCGGAGAGCTGGCGAATTATCTCACTGTGTTTTTCTTTGTTCACAAGTTTCAAGAAATCGGTAATAAATGTTTGATCTAGGTCATGCCACAGGAGCCGCCGTGAAATCAATATTTTGAGGTGCTATTATGTTATAAATAAACAGTATAATGTTTACAACATTTATAAGCTAAGTTGCTTTCCTACAGGTTTGTTAGCTGGCTAAAGGCGTTATCGTGCGCCCACGACAAGGATGCAAAGAGTAGGATAACGCTGTCATCTGCTATGTATGCTTACCTCTTCTCCATTCTCGTAACGGCGGCGGCAGTCGGAATCCGCTGGCTTCTCCATCCGTGGCTGGGTGATCACCTGGTCTTGGTTACCCTATTTGGAGCTGTGGCAGCCGCCGTCTGGTTTGGCGGCTACCGTCCTGCTCTCTTGGCCGTCATCCTCGGCTATCTGGCGTGCAATTATTTATTTATCGAACCGCGGGTCAGCTTTGGCTTTAACAATGAAACCCTCCCCGCGCTGATCGCTTACCTCGTATCCTGCACGTTCATTATCGGCTTTGGGGAGGCGATGCGGCGAACCCAAGCCCAGACCCAAGCACAGCAGGAGTTATTGCGGATCACGCTCACCAGCATCGGGGATGCGGTCATTACCACCGATACGGAAGGCCGCATCCTCTCCCTAAACACCGTGGCCGAATCCTTGACCGCCTGGACGCAGCATGAGGCGGCGGGACAACCGCTCAATACCGTATTTCGCATCATCAACGAACAGACTCGCCAACCGGTCGAAAGTCCCGCGATGCGGGCACTCCAAGAAGGCACCGTCGTCGGGCTGGCGAACCATACTCTCCTCATTGCCAAAGATGGCACCGAGCGAACCATTGACGACAGTGCCGCGCCGATCCGCGATGAGCATGGGCACCTCGCCGGATGCGTGCTAGTTTTTCGCGATGTCACGGAGAAGCGGCGGGCGGAGAAAGCTCAGGCGTTACTTGCTGCTATCGTTACCGCATCTGAGGATGCGATCATTAGTAAGACACTGGAGGGCATCATCCTTTCGTGGAACAGGGGGGCCGAGCGCCTTTTCGGATACACTGCTGCCGAGGCGGTGGGGCAATCGATCACCTTGATTATCCCGCCCGAGCGGCAAGAAGAGGAACGCTTGATTCTAGAGAAATTGCGGCGGGGCCAGCGGATTAAACACTTTGAAACCGTGCGTGTTTCCAAAGAGGGCCGACGCATTGACATTTCCCTAACCATCTCGCCCATCCTAGACGATACGGGGCGAATCATCGGCGCATCCAAAATTGCGCGCGATATCACCGGGCGCAAGCAGGCTGAAAAGGCGCTACGCGAGAGTGAGGAACGCTTCCGCACACTTAGTGAGAATATTCCCCAATTGGCGTGGATGACCCAACCCGACGGCTGGATTTTCTGGTACAACCAACGCTGGTTTGATTACACCGGCACCACGCTCGAACAGATGCAAGGCTGGGGCTGGCAGGCGGTGCATCATCCCAATCATGTTGCTCGTGTGACGGAGAAAATCAAGCGCGCCTTCGAAAGCGGCGAGCCTTGGGAAGACACCTTTCCCTTGCGGGGTAAGGATGGCCAGTACCGGTGGTTTCTCTCCCGTGCATTTCCCATTCGCGACGCGAGCGGCAATATCACGCGCTGGTTTGGCACCAACACCGACATTACTGATTTACTGCAAACACAGGAGGCGTTGCACCAGTCCCAGCAGCGGCTTGAGCTGGCCTTGCAAGCTTCGCAGGCAGGGATATGGGGCTGGACAGTATCAGAAAATCGGATTGATGGTTGGAATCCGCAATACCGGGAACTCTATGGCTTCACGCCCGATGAAACGATCAGCTTTAAGGCGTGGCTGGCGCGGGTGCACCCGGACGACCGCGAGCGGCTGTCCGCTCGTTTTCAACAGATGCTAACCACCCCTGACGATAATGTTTGGGATGAAGAGTTCCGCATTCTTCACCCGCAACGTGGTGAGCGATGGCTGGGGGGATTGGGCCGCTGTTTTCGCGATGAAAGGGGCCAAGTGCCGCGCATGGCCGGCGTGAATTTTGACATTACCGAACGTAAGCGGGCCGCGGAAGCCCTGCGGGATAATGAGCAGCGGCTCCGGTTGGCCCTGGAAGCGGGCCGCATGGGAACGTGGGAATGGCACATTCCGACGAACACAGTCACCTGGTCGGCTAGTCTTGAAGCCCTCCATGGGCGCACGCCGGGCACCTTCACGGGCACCTTCGACGCCTACCAGCAGGACATCCATCCCGATGACCGGGAGCAGGTCATAAACTCAATCACGGCAGCACTGGAGCAAGGCAAAGAGCACCATATCGAGTACCGCATCGTCTGGGCAGACGGCAGCGTGCACTGGGTCGAAGGGCGGGGCAAGTTATTCCAAGATGAGCAGGGCAAACCTCTGCGCATGATCGGCATATGCATGGATATCAGTGACCGGAAGCGTTACGAGCGAGAGCTCCAGGAAGCGGATCGTCGCAAGAACGAATTCCTGGCCACGCTCGCCCATGAGCTTCGCAACCCGTTGGCCCCGATCCGCAACGCTGTGCAAATTCTCTTAGTGAAGGACTCTCCCGACCCTGAGCTACAATGGGCCCGGAAAATAATCGACCAGCAGGCGCAGCAGATGGCGCGGCTATTGGATGATCTGCTCGACGTGTCCCGCATTGCCCATGACAAGCTGGAACTCCGCAAAGAGCGGATTGAACTAGCGACGGCGATTCACAACGCCGTTGAAATAAGCCGCCCGCTTATTGACAGCGGCGGACATGAACTCACCATCGTCCTACCCCCGAAGCCGGTTTACCTCAATGCAGACCCCGTGCGGTTGGCCCAAATTTTCTCGAACCTACTCAATAATGCTGCCAAGCACACGGAAGAGGGCAGTCATATTCAACTTATCAGCGAGCAGCAGGGGAGTGAGATAGTGATATCGGTGAAGGATGACGGCATTGGCATCGCCACCGAGGTATTACCGCGCATTTTTGACATTTTTTCCCAAGAAAAAAGAGTATTGGAACGCTCCCAGGGTGGCCTCGGAATCGGGCTGTCACTGGTGCGCGGGCTGGTTGAGTTACACGGCGGCAACGTTGAAGCGCGCAGTGAGGGGCCGGGCCAGGGAAGCGAGTTCATCGTGCGCTTGCCATTGCTCGTTCAGCCAGCGGTTGAGAGACCACAACCACAGAGCAAAGAAAGAAAACAAGCATACGTGACGAAGCGTCGCCTCTTGATTGTGGATGACTGCAAGGACAGCGCCGATAGCTTGGCAATGTTGCTGAAAATGATAGGGCACGAGGTGTACACGGCCTACGAGGGGGAGGAAGCCATCATGGCGGCGGCAAAACTCAAGCCCGAAGTGCTTCTGCTTGACATTGAGATGCCGAAGCTGAGCGGCTATGATACCTGTCGGCACATCCGACAACAATCTTGGGGCAAGAAAATGCTCCTTATCGCCATGACCGGCTGGGGCCAAGAAGATGACCGCCGCCGCACCAAGGAGGCTGGGTTCAATTACCATATGGTCAAACCGGTGAACCCTGATGCCCTCACGAAATTGCTTGCTTCTCTACCCCCGGAGGAGGGAGACCAGCTCATCGCCTAACCAGTGGGCTACCAACCTCCTTCATTTCCCTGCGGTCCTTAAGAAGGGTTGATACGATGCGCCGTCTCCCTTATGGGACATCCGCACTAAGCTAAAGAGAATCTATACCCAAGTAATCGTAATCCGGCGCGGACTCTAGGGTACCAACCACATTCTCTCCCCATACTTCAATGTAGCCACTGATAGGGTTGTCCGCGAAGACGCGGTTACCCATCACTATTCCCGATTCTTGTGCTGCAGCACCGAAGCGGATCCCTCGAGCGCCACCATAAATAGTATTATCGTAAACATGTGCTATCTTGACCGGCTTGCCCTCATGGGGCCTAACAAGGATCGCAGTTTGTTCCTCCCCTGCGCCAGCGAAAGTATTATCGTGGATGAGTATTCGCCCCGTCCCTTGAAATAAGGACTCTCGAGGATTGTGATAAAACAGATTACCGTAGATTTCATAGTGATCGTCAGAACCGGGACCTTCCTCCGGAAACCCACCCACTAGCAGATTTGGCCGATTGCCATCCGGACTCTTGCGATCATCCTTGATGAAGACATTGTGACGAATGAGGGTAGTGTGGGGTCCTAGTTCCAGCTCCTTCGGCGGCTGGTAAGAATTTTGGTGCTTGATCTGCATGCAGTATCCAAGCGGCTTAACCACAATATTATTCTCTACCCTTCCCGCTATAAACGGAGCATTCCCGTTAGAATTACCCAAATAAATCCCAGTTCCCGCCTCTATAATCGTGTTCCCTCGGATGGTCCAGTTGAATGCTGTCGACTTCGTATTGATACCTACTACCTGTTGATTAATGGGAAATCCTCGCAGAATATTATTCTCAATCAGAATATGGTGGGAGATAGACTGTTTTGCATTGATTGCATCCACAGGAAGCCCATTAACATTGACGGTGAGATTCTTAATGGCAACATAACTCGAACCATAGAGTTGAACCGTATTGTAGCCCGCTTCTCCTATAATCACCGCCGGCTCTCCTTGAGTAGGCCCGGTGATAGTGATCCATTCCTCGGGCGTTCCGTGAATGTTTCGAAGTGTCAGTCTACGGTATGTACCGGCCTCAAGTTTCAACACATCCCCTGGTTCAAGTTGACGGAGAAGCCTTTTGTAATTATCGGGCGTGGCCGGAATCACATCAGCTTGGACAACCGCGCAGAACATAGTCACCGCGATGGTGAATAGTAGTGTTCGAAAATTCATGGAAAGGTCCCCTTGAGAATTTAAAAATATGAGTTATTTTCGTCAGTTCTTGGGCATACTTTAATATATTTATAACTTTATATATACCCGCGGGTAAACCCGTGGTGTTCTGTCTTGCGACCGCATAAATTCTTAACATTGAACGCTTGCTTGTGCAAAACATAGGGTCAGTTCTCACATCACAACCCTATTTTCGATAGTGATAATGTGAGAACTGACCCCTATTTCATCATCTGCAAACCAGTCTTAGTAATCTGCAATAGTATTATAACTAGTCGGCTAGTTCTCAATTCATACTGACGGTTAATAGGCCTAGAAACAGGTAGTACATTTATAAATACCGTAAGTAAGAATATGAGCACTTTAACAAAGAGCACAATCTTAACAACCATCCTATTTACAACTTTACGTCTCCTTTTCCATAGGAACATACAGTATTTAATTTATAAAAATATTTTTATATTAAATATTGCATTAGTAATTCTAGGAGCACCTAAAACAACTAACGCGGTATTAATTTCTAGCGCAGAAACTGAAAGCAAAACCACAATAACTGCTCAGCTTATAGGGGGTGGACCTTATATAATTAGAAATAGTGATGGTAATCTCAACATAGAAAATGGCATTTATTTTCCACCCAATTCATCCCCCCTATTGAACGCAGGGACAGCCTCTTATACAAATGCCGTTAGCACTTATCCCGGTTATTCTAAGTCGGAGATAAATTTTGCAGATTCAGGGGAAATTATAAATTCACATTTTTCTTCTGGCAGGGTGTTTTTAAACCTAGATGCAAATATCTCAAACAATGTAAACTTCAATAATCCAGTTACAGTGGCAACTTTTCAAAGCGAACACCGTACAACTGCAGAAAGTTCTTCACTAAAACCATTATTTTCAAGATCTGCTACAATTAGTGAGGGTTTAGTCTCAAATTTTTTGATGCAAAATGCTTTCACTACGAATACTTTTCTGCCATTCAAATCTTTTAGCCCTTTCCTTAACCTAAATTGGGACATTGATAGATTAAAAATAAAATCAGAACCTACTTCTGCTCTCTCTTATATGCGAGACACTGTTGAAGTTGTACAGCAGTCTGGAGAACAAACAAAAACAACGACTATTGGATTTATCTCTTTTTTGGAAAACGGAAAAGAATCAACGATATATTTTGAAGACCCTACTTCTAAAATAATAGAGAACTGGTTCAATACAAATATTGACAGAGACGATAACCAATTAATATTAAAAAGAAATCCAGATAACCTCAGTGTTTCAGTTCCATTATTAGATGATTTTCTTTCCCCCCAACAAAACCTAATATTAAATTTAAAAAACACACATATTGAATTATCCTATGAAGCCCCTCCTAGAGCCGCACTTCAAGTGGGCCAATCAATAGGCCACAAAATTGTTGGCGAATCTGAAGAATTCCAAATGCATTGGGATAAAACAGAAAATATATTATATTTTGATAGATTACCCATAAACATAACAAAGAAATATAAAAAGGATCCATTAAATGGAGGTTATATTGAGATAGATCCTTTAATTCATTTTGCGAGTTTAGATGGACGTGAATATTTTTCAGGTACAGAAATAAGGCTTGTAGATAGGATGGGGAATGTGCTTTATAGGGCTAGTTTGCCGACATTAGTTTTCGAAGATGAGATATTCCAATCTCAAGGCTTTAATATGTTCGCGCCAATTCTAAATATATCAGAAGCTAATCTAAATCTTTCCTCTTGGCTTCAAGATTATTTTAAAGAAATCACTTTTGATTCTATGCTTTTACCAGAATTGTTCTTAGGTTTTGATCAAACAAAAATAGGTTCCGATATTTGGAATCAGAATTTTAATACGCCAGTAAGTGCAATACTCTCGTTCAGCGGACCAGAACCATCAACGGTTCCCGAGCCTACTACCTTACTGCTATTTAGCTTAGGGTTTATATATTTGATCTTTATGGAAATGAGAATGTTATTCACAGACACTCCTAAAAACATCCCAAAAAGGCTCGCATAAGCCCTGCTAACTTTTTATACGCTCGCAATATAGAACACCACGGGCTTTACCTGCGGATAAGTGAGTCCGGCGGCGGTATGTTGTGGACTTATGGAGGTCATGACCACCGGGCACAGCGCTTATCGATTGTAATATCATGCGGTTTGGGTTTGTAAATACCGCCGCCGGATCCTGAAATCCGGCGTTGTGCTTATCTTCATAAGATTCTTCTCAAGCTATGTCGAGGTAGGCTCGGCATAGCGATAAGGATGATTGGTTTTGATCGGGATCACTTGCAGAGGGTGATGGTATACCACCGAGATAGACGATAACCGCTGTGATAGGGAGAATAAAAAATCAATGTTTATGCATTATTGCTTACATCTAAGCCTATAAGATGAATTAGGCTATAACCTGATACTAATTTGTAGCCTATAAATTAGAATAAAAAAGCCAAGGGTATTTGCGCACAGGCTTTCTTTATATGAAAACTACTGCTTGTAATGCAATTGGTATGGACTAGGCAAACAAAAAACAAAAGCGGGAAGGTTTCCCGCTTTTTGATATTAAATTTATATCTTATATTTCAGATGTGAGCACAAATAATTTCACCGTTAGCAAGCGGTTAAAACCTAAAATCGCAGGAATATACTAAATTATTTGGAGATGAAGATACGCTGCAGTCTGGATCTGAAGTATCTAATATAGTCGACATTCCTGATTTAAAATCAGCACAAGCCGACGCATTTTCAAACCTTGACAAAAGCCCATCACGAATATTGGAGGGCATATTAGAACTCATCTCAAGAATCATGGAATCTTCTTCTTCAGAATCTCCAGATGAACTTTCTGAAGAACTACTCGAACAAGAGCTTGAATCACTACCAGAAGAATCACATAAAGATTGATTTGGAGAACCAAATCTACCAATAGAATTTATGTTGCACATAAAAATGACTGTTGCAGTCTCTGAGTTTTGAAATTTATTCCCCCCAGAGAGTGTAATTTGAGCTAATAGTTTATTCGATAAAAGAACACCAGCACTGGTTGCACATATTATAAGAAGCCATTTTTTTATACTCATATTAAACCTCTTTCTAGTAAAAAATTAAGATATCCGCCTATTAGAATATCCGCCTCCTAAGAAACTAAACTTAAGGAGCAACAAATATGCCAATAAATTTTACTACTTTTGATTACATCTATTAAAAGAATTATCTTTTTTATAAAAGAATGTCTGTTTATTTCCGCATTAAGTATAAATTTATTGTCATCTATCTATGGTTGGCCAAAGATAATAGCATCATATCTATCATATTTTATAAGTTAGCAAAATTAATTTTTTATTATTTTTACAACTACTGATAGCAATAACCGCGAGGGTCACTTTATAATAAATGCCTGCTATAGCACTCCACTATCTAAGCCCTATATTTTTAATAATTATACTTGTAATTAAGTAAGTCTTAACCCAAGTGTTTCATTTTTTTTACAAATAACAAAAATTAAAATAATTTATTAATATCAATCGGATACCTAAAAAACAATCTCTAACTCCATAAATTCGTCAATTTTTTGAGGCAATTTTTATTGCTTTATTTTTTCTAAACTTTGCTTGCTATTTTTACAGCAATCACTACCATTAAGCGTGTGCCTTAGTTCAAATATTAATGAAGAGGCCACTTATGATGAAAAATGTTTTCTACGCATTAAGTTTTTTTTGTATAACAGTATCTACTGCTGTGGCAGAATCCACTAGCCAAGGTCCTTTGATTTTATCTACAGCCCAAATGGATTATGTCACAGCAGGAACTAATGCTGATGTCATTGTTAATGCAGATGCGACCTCAAGCCATCTTGCTTTTACCTCTACATTTGGTTCGGCAACAGCTACACAGTCAGACGCAGATAATCCTGCCCTCAGGAGCTATATAGGTATTGCTGGCGGAAGTGCAGGAGCTGTTGCAGTAGGGGAAGGTTCATCCACGGATACAACTGTTATCCCAACTGCTGATGTCCCTGGGACGAATGTCCAAGTACACGAAATCAACATTCACTCAAAAGTGCTTGGGGTTGAGATTAATGCAGCTTCAGTGGTGAAAGTTGGCTCTTTTGTCAGTCCACTTTCAACAAATCTACCTGGGCGTTAGTTAAGAAATTTAAGATTTTTCAGCTTGCAGATTTTCTGCAGGCTGAAAATATCTCAAACCTCATGAACAATAAATTCAGAGGGGAGAGGTTTTTCATGAAACTTAAGAATAGTAATCTCGCTAAGGAGGAAGGATCAATGAAAAAATTATCGAGCATTCTTGCTACGGGAGCATTTCTTGCCATGACAAGCGTTGCTGTAGCAGATGAACCTGTCATGCTAAGCGAAACCGAAATGGATGCCGTCACGGCTGCTGGTACAGCCGATGCCATTGCCAATGCTTTCGCAACCGGTGTCATCTTTTCAGCCACCACGACTCTGACTCAGAGCGACGTTGTAGTTCTTGATATTTTCCCAACACAAGGAGGGCAGCTCGTTTTGACTCAATCGAGTTCATCAGCCCAGTCTGCTGCAAGCGCGTTCTAAATTCATGACAACGAAGATGCAAAAAAATCAACTTATTGGAAAGGAGATCGAATCATGAAAAATATTTTTTCCATTATGACGTGCGCCCTAATGCTCGCATTTGCCGGCACTAGCAATGCTAAAGAGCCCGTCAAACTAACCGATGTCCAAATGGACAACGTAACCGCTGGCGCTATTGTCCTGCTCGTAGGTCAGGCTGCTGCAATTGCAGAAGGAGCAGGTGCTGGCACTGTACTCTCTCAAACCTTATCACAGAGTGATGCTCAGGTTGACACTATCAATTCCCCTGCGTTTGCAACCGCCGCATCACGCAATGATAGCATTGGTCAATCCGTATTAACCGGCACCTCTGGAGGACTGAATTTTACGGGTGCTGCAGCCGCTAGTGCCTCACAAGCAACGGCCCAGTTGCACTAAAATTACTAGGAAAACAGGATTACGCCCCATGCGAAAAGCGCATGGGGCGCTTTTCTTTGTTTTATAGCAAGTATAAAACTAGGAAAACAGGATTACGCCCCATGCATTTTTAGCATAGCATAAAACTATTTCCTTTTATGAATACTTTTGTAAATGAAAAGAGCCAAACATCATCACCTACCCCCTCCCTCAGAGTCGTTAACTGTAGCCAACCCCCGCTTCTTCCCATAGAAAATTTTGTAATACGCTTTAAACTTATGAAGTAATGCAATTACTTAATATTCTCCTTGGCCAGAATTTATCTTCCTATCCCTAATAAAGATAAGCCCACTATGTATAAGCTTACATTAATCACTCCTTTTAATACTTTATTTCAAACATCAGCTATGATTGGTAAACAATGGTGCTCACCTATCTATGCTGTACTCTTAATAGTCTTGCTACTAACAAATTTTGCTGAGACAGCAGAGGGCCGGCAGGTCAAGTCTCTTTTAGAAATGCGTCGCGAAAACGTTATTTTACAACAATGGGATCTCAGTTGCGGAGCAGCAGCTTTAGCAACATTATTGAATTATCAACATGGGGATTCTGTGACCGAGAAAGAGGTTGCCAAAGCTCTCATGACGCGGGAGGAATATCTCAAGAATCCAGCAATTGTCCAAATGCGGGAGGGCTTTTCCCTCTTGGATCTTAAACGTTTTGTGGACTCGAGAGGGTATAAGGGAATCGGCTATGGCAAGCTAGCATTAGAAGATCTTATCGAGCGGGCGCCGATATTAGTTCCCATTAACACCCATGGTTACAACCACTTTGTTATTTTCCGAGGTATGCAGGGTAACCGGGTGCTGCTGGCGGACCCAGCATGGGGCAACCGTACTATGCTTGTAAAAAAGTTCAAACAATTTTGGATTGAATATCCGCAATTTGGTAAAGTGGGATTTTTAATCGCGCGACAGGATGGGATAGAACCGCCTAATCGCCTAATACCCAAAACGAGTGATTTTGTCATGTTGCGATAGTGGACGCAATTACAATAACCATAATAATTTAGGGGGAATAATGAAGTTGGCAGCATTCTTAAACCTGCAAAATAAAAGCGGGTTATTGACTGCATTTCTGGTAACAAGCCTCTTTATTGTTAGTAATCAGCTAGGATACGCTCAAGAAACGCCGGAAATTACCCAGCAATTGCTGGAAAAACTTGAAAAGCGGGACCGGAAAATTGCAGAGCGCGATGCGCTGATTGAAGATCTCCAGAAACGGGTAGAGCAACTTGAGCATCTTGTCGGCACAACACCGCCATCCTCTCCATCACCTCAGATGAAGGAGCCTCCGAGGCATCCCCTGCCCAAAACCGCCGTTCCGGCAACCCAATCAGCCCAACCAAAGAATCCCATACAACAGGCCCAAACCCAGGAAAAACCCCCAAAGAAAAAGGCGAAATCATCTGCCCCTGGCACATTCGAGGTGGACGAGGATGCAGCCGAGCGAGCATTAGAAAGGACTTTAACCCAGGTAGGTGCTTTGCTCTTGCCAGTTGGCCTCATGGAAGTCCAGCCTTTTGTGGTCTATAGTCGGCGGGAGCAATTCTCACCCACACTTGTCCTCGGAGAGGGTGGTCAAGTATTAACAAGAAACGCGGAGCTCCGCCGCAACGAATTTGATGCGGGTTTCTTTACCCGCTTTGGCTTGCCTTTCGAGTCCCAACTAGAACTCAGTCTTCCTGCCCGGGTGGTGGACCAAACTTTGGTACAACCGGCAGGGCAGTTTTCATTTAGGGAAACGGACGATCTAGGCTCATCCATAGGGGACATCACCGTCGGTGTCGCTAAGACGGTGTTCCGTGAACGGGGTTGGTTACCAGACTTGATAGCCCGAGTCACTTGGGATACGGACACAAGCCAACGGTTTAGCAACGGTGTTGCACTGGGAGGCGGCTTCCATGAGATCCGGGGATCCCTTACGGCCCTTAAACGCCAAGATCCACTGGCCTTTACCGGCAACTTCTTCTATGAATCTTCTTTCGAAAAGGACAACATCGATCCAGGCGACAAGTTTGGTTTCTCAATCGGCGCGCTTTTAGCTGCCAGTCCAGCCACGTCTCTACGCCTAGAGCTACAACAGGTCTTCTCTCAGGAGTTAGAGGTCAACGGCGGCGATATTCCCGGTAGTAATCAAGTGAGTAGCTCCTTTATTTTTGGAGCCTCATCCGTGCTGGGTCGCGGGATTTTGTTGTCTATATCGGGCGGGATCGGCTTAACAGATGACGCCCCGGATTATTTTATAAACTTTGCCCTTCCCATTAGGTTTGGCATACCGTTTAGATAATGCTTTAGCCTATTGGATTGTGCCTTTGCAAAAAACGGGCTAAAAACTAGGCCGTAGGGGAGCCTTTTTTAACTCGGACAACGGCCTCGGGCGTTCCTTGGGCGACAAACTGCCCCCCCGCTGTCGCCCCCTTCTGGACCCCGGTCAAGGAGCCAGTCCGCCTCAGCGATAATGTCCAGATTGTGCTCAATGACCATGACGGTATTGCCCACTTCCACCAGTTGATGGAGGACCCGGATGAGTTTTTCCACATCCGCTCAATCCACGGGAGGCGGATGCCCTGGCCCGTGGGTTTCCAGGGGTACCTTGTCGTAGACCTCGGCCAACACTAGCCGACAATCGATGGCCGGAAACTCAATCACCGCCTCCAGCCCACTAGCGTCGGAAAACAACCACTGACCGTCAGGATGGCGGCGGTAGTGCTCTAAGTGGGGTCTCTCCTGGGCGACCAACAGGTATTCCACTAGGGTATCGAAACTGCGGTAGTGCTCAAACTTCTCGCCCCGGTCATAACTTTCAGTGGTCTTGGAGAGCACTTCAATGATGACCCGTGGATTCAACAAGGTGTCCCTATCGTTCTCGTCGAAGCGTTCGTCGCCGCAGGTAACCACGATGTCCGGATAAGTATAGAGGCCCGTGGGGCTGACCTTGACCCGCTGATCGTTGGCGTAGACCCGGCAGGGGCGTCCTTTAAGCTGCTGCCTTAGCTCACCGATCATATTGGCGGCGATCAGGTTGTGCGCCGGGCTTGCGCCGACCATGGCGAAAATCTCGCCGGCAAAGTATTCGCTCTTGGTGTCGGTCTGACACTCCAGGGCGAGGTATTCTTCGGGCGTGTAATCGTGTTTGGCTTGCCAAGACATGGACGACTCCAGGTTCAGTCTCGATAACCAGAAAGTAGCACTAAGTCTTTATGGTGTCACTCCAGACTTTACAAGACAAGATGAACAACCTGCCGCTTAACTCTATCCCCAGGTACGCTGTAATTCCTCATCCACATAGAAGGCCTCCACCTTTTCCTGATAGAACGCCAGGTAGTTCTTTACCTGGCTTGCCTCCGGCAGGGGGTCCGGGTAACTCCAAACCAGATCCTTAAAATATTGATCTCCAATCCGCACCGACCAGTAGCTTGCCTTTCCCTTATAGGGGCAAGCCGTATGGGTTTCAGAAGGCTCTAGCCAGTCCATCTGGACATCTTCCTGGGGGATATAATAACGGGTGGGCAGGCCAGTCTCGAATAGAAATCGGGCTCGACAGGTTTCAGCCACGACTTTACCCCCTAAAACAACCCGCACCGGGCGAAAACTCTCCCGTACGTCTATCCGGACATAGGGATCGCAAGGATGGACAAAGACCGGTTCATCCTCTTCGTACCAAGCATCCATTTTATCCCAGTAGAAAGCAATATGATTGTTGATAGGGGCCACTTGTTCAAGGGGTTCTGGATAGCTCCAAGCTCCATTCTCAGCGCTTCGCTCTCTCACGGTGACGCTCCAGTAGGCGGCTTCGCCTTTAAAGGGACAGTGGCTGCTATGGTCCGTCCGCTGTAGCCACTCCATGCGCACATCCTGAGGAGGAAAATAATACACCGGCGGCAAATAAGTCTCGCGCAAGAGCAATACCTGAGTGCTGTCTGCAATCGTCTCCTGATTAAAGAGCACACGGACCCGTTTCGGAATTGGCACCACTTCAACCCGGTGGGCTGGCCCTTGCTGAGGATGGGGTTTTTCTTTTGACTGTCGTACTGACATCCTGGCTCTCCTATAGTGAAAGTTATTTAATTAATTTTTAGGCGCCTTTCCCGCAGAAAGCCAGCCAGAAACTTGGCCGTATGGGAACCTTTTTTGACTTGGGCAACGGTTTCCGGCGTTCCTTGGGCGACAACATGACCCCCGCCCTCGCCCCCTTCCGGGCCCAGGTCAAGGAGCCAGTCCGCCTCAGCGATAATATCCAGATTATGCTCAATGACCATGACGGTATTGCCCACTTCCACCAGTTGGTGGAGGACCCGGATAAGTTTCTCCACATCCGCCATATGAAGGCCAATCGTCGGCTCATCCAAGAGATACAGGGTATGGTGATTTCCGGCACGGCCGGGAGTAGAGCGGGCCTTGGCCAGCTCCGTCACTAGTTTGATCCGCTGGGCTTCGCCCCCGCTTAAAGTAGGACTGGGTTGGCCGACGCTGAGATACCCCAACCCCACCGCTTGTAGCAGCTGCAAAGGCCGATGAATTCGGACATGGGCGGAGAAAAACTCGGTCGCCTCATCTACGCTCATGGCCAGGATCTCACCAATATGCTTATCCTTGTAGCGGATCATTAAGGTTTCGGGGGTAAAGCGAGCTCCATGGCAGACCTCACAGGGAACGGTGACATTGGGCAGAAAACTCATCTCAATCTTCTTGACTCCCTGGCCCTCACATTCCGGACAGCGGCCTTCTTTGGTATTAAAGGAAAATCGACCTGGCCCATAACCCCGGATTCGGGCTTCCGGCGTCTCGGCAAACAAACGCCGGATAGAGTCCCAAAAGCCCACATAGGTGGCCGGACAAGAACGGGGCGTTTTGCCAATGGGGGTTTGATCCACTTCAAGCACCCGCTGGATGGCCTCCCAGCCCCGGATCCCTGCACACCCCTGGAAAGCAGCATTCTTGCCCTGGGTCTTCCCCTTGGCACCTAACAACCGTTGTAGATTCCCATGGATCACCTGCCGCACCAGGGTACTCTTACCGCTGCCGCTGACCCCGGTCACTCCTACTAGCCGACCCAAGGGCAGGCAGAGATCCAGATGTTTCAAGTTATGAAGGGAGGCCCCCTGAAGCTCCAACTGACATTCAGCGGTCTCAGAGCGCCGCTTTTCCATGAGAGGATGGAGCAAGGGATGGGCCAAACAACGTCCGGTAACCGATTCCGGATGATGGAGCAACGCCTCCACCGTGCCCGCGGCCACCACCCTGCCCCCATTCACCCCGGCTCCCGGTCCCAGGTCAATGACATGCTCGGCTCGCCGAATAGTGTCCTCGTCATGCTCCACCACCACAATGGTGTTGCCCTTGCCTTCCAATTTGCCCAAGGTATTGAGGAGCATTTTATTGTCCCGAGGATGGAGGCCGATGGTGGGCTCATCCAGGATATAACACACCCCCCGCAGGTTGGAACCGAGCTGGGAAGCCAAACGGATGCGCTGAGCCTCCCCCCCGCTGAGGGTCGGGGCGGCCCGATCCAAGGTTAAATAAGACAACCCCACCTCTTGAAGAAATTTCAGGCGGGACCGCAACTCGGGCAGGAGATCCCGGGCAATTGCCGCCTCCCGCCCTTGCAGCTCCATGGACCGGAATGTGGTCTCTGCCGCTGCTACCGACATCTCGGTAAATTCGGCAATATTCCGCTCCTGGAAATACACCGCCAGGGCTTCGGGCCGTAAGCGCCGCCCCTGGCAGGCGGGGCAAATCCGAGCAGAATTTTCTTCCCCCACGGCCCATTCCTTTTCCTCCCCGGTTTGCGACCCATCAAAACCAGGCAGCACCTGCCCGGTGCCATAGCAGCGGGGGCACCAACCCTGTGGGGAATTAAAGGAGAACAGGCGAGGATCCAGCTCCCCGAAGCTGCGACTGCAACTGGGGCAAGAACGCTTAGTAGAGTAGAGGGTCTTCTCCCCCTTTTTGGGAAGGAGAATTTCCACCCTTCCCTGGCCCAGACTCAAAGCCCGCTCCAATAACGTCCCCAGCACCTTTTCCTCCCCAGGGGTGACTTTGATCTCCCCTACCGGCAATTCAATGGAATGTTCCTTGAACCGATCCAAGCGGGGCCAAGGGTCCGTCGGGACCAATATTCCATCCACCCGCAAATGGGTAAACCCCTTGGCGGCGGCCCACTTGGCCAGATCCGTGTAATAGCCTTTGCGGGCCACCACCAGGGGGGCCAATACACTCAGGCGGCGGCCCCGGTAGTTACGCAGAATCCGGGCCTGGATGGCCTCCAGAGTTTGGGCTTCAATAGGAATGCCGCAGTCGGGGCAATGCTGTTGGCCTAGTTTAACGAATAGCAAGCGCAGGAAATGATAAATCTCGGTGAGGGTGGCCACTGTGCTCTTGAGTCCCCCCCGGCTGGTCCGCTGCTCGATGGCCACCGTGGGGGGAATGCCGAAGATGGCGTCCAGATCAGGGCGGGCGGCCGGTTGGACAAACTGCCGGGCATAGGCATTGAGGGACTCCAAATAGCGCCGTTGCCCCTCGGCAAAAAGGATATCGAAGGCCACCGTGCTTTTCCCGGAACCGGAGATGCCGGTAATGACGGTGAACCGCTCCCGGGGGATTTGAAGTTCAATGCCCTTTAAATTGTGCTCCCGGGCATTATGGATGCCAATAACCCCCTTCCCTTCCTCTCTTGCCTGCTCCTGGGGTGCAGCCCCGTAGGCCGAAGGGACTTCGCCAATGACCGGCGTTGTCAAAGTAATTAAGTTCAGGGCCTGGGCATGGTCCTGTAAGGCTTGGCCGGTATGGCTGCCCTGGAATTGAACTACTTCCTGGGGGGAACCGACAGCGATCACTTCGCCCCCGGCCTCACCGCCTTCAGGGCCCAAATCGATCACCCAATCCGCCGCCTGGATCACCTCCAGATTGTGCTCTATCACCACCAGGGAATGACCTTCCGCCAGCAAACGCTGGAAGGCCTGGAGCAAAGTGGCCATATCATCAAAGTGCAGCCCGGTGGTCGGTTCATCAAATAAAAATAGGGTGCGGTGGGCTTCCTTGCGTCCCCGTCCTTTGGCCAAATGGCCGGCCAATTTCAGCCGTTGGGCCTCCCCCCCGCTCAAGGTGGGCACCGGCTGGCCCAATTTCATGTAACCGAGCCCTACCGCCTGAAGGGGTTCGATTCCCCGTGTCACCTCCGGATAATCCGCAAAAAACTCCAGGGCCTCGGCCACCGTCATCTCCAGCACCTCAGCAATAGACTTCCCCGGACTATGGGCTGAAGGTTGCAGTTTGACTTCCAAGATTTCCGGCCGGTAACGCTGGCCGTTGCAATCGAGGCAGCGCAGATAGACATCGCTGAGAAACTGCATTTCCACCTGTTCAAAGCCACTGCCGCCACAGGTGGGACAGCGCCCATTGCCGCTGTTGAAACTAAAGGTGCCGGCGCTATAGCCCCGCTCCTGGGCTAAGGGCTCGGCGGCAAAGGCTTTGCGCAGACCCGCCAAGGCCCCCACGTAGCTGACCGGATTGGAGCGGGCGGTTTTGCCAATGGGAGATTGATCCACCAGCACCACCCCCTGGATCGGCCCATGGCCCTGGAGGGCCTGATGGCGGCCGGGAATGCCCACCGGCTTGCCCTTAAGTTTCCGCAATCCCTTGTATAGGACCTCTTGAACCAGGGTGGATTTGCCCGAGCCGCTGACCCCCGTCACGCACACCAGGCGGTTCAAAGGAAAACGGACCGTAATGTTTTTGAGATTGTTTTCCGTGGCCCCCAGAATCTCCATCGAGGCCGTGGCCGGGGGCTTTCCAACGCGGCTAGGCTCGGTCACCACCTGCTTTTTGCCCACCAAATACTGGGCGGTGAGGGAGTTCTTGGCGTGCAACAATTCTTGAGGAGGGCCGAAAAACACCCGCTGGCCGCCCCGCTCCCCCGGCCCCGGTCCCAAGTCCAGCACCCGGTCGGCGGCCAGCATTACTTGGGGATCGTGCTCCACCACAATCAGGGAATTGCCCCCATCCCGCAGCCGTTGCAGCACCCGGATGATCCGCTGCAAGTCCCGGGCGTGCAAACCGATGCTCGGCTCATCCAAGACAAACAAGGTATTGACCAGGGAGGTGCCCAGGGCGGTGGTCAAATTGATCCGCTGCACCTCTCCCCCGCTTAAGGTCCGGGATTGCCGGTCCAAAGTGAGATAGCCCAGCCCCACCTCCACCAGGTAATTGAGGCGGGAGCGAATTTCCCCCAGCAGCAATTCGGCGGCCTGGTCCAAGGGGGCAGGCAGGGTGAGCTGAGTAAAAAATTGCCGGCAGCGCTCCAGGGGAAGCCGCATCACATCATGGAGGGTCAAGCCCGGCAAAGCCGCCAATTGCGGTTGGGAAAACTGGACTCCTGAGGGCTTAAACCGTTGCCTTTCCGGCAACACCCTATCGGCGTCGGCTTTGGTTCCCAGCCGCCACAGCAAGGATTCGGGTTTGAGGCGCGCTCCGTGGCAGGCGGGACAAAGATGATAGGCCCGGTATTTGGACAGCAACACCCGAATGTGCATTTTGTAGCTTTTACCTTCCAGCCAATCAAAGAAACGCTGGACCCCATACCATTTGTTTTCTTCCCACTCTCCCTCTCCTTCTAATACCCAGCGCTGCTGGTCAGAAGTGAGTTCGCGCCAAGGCCGTTGAGTGGGAATCCCCCGCGGGCGGGCAAATCTCATCAGATCCTGCTGACATTCTTCATAGCTTGCGGTCTGCCAAGGTTTGATGGCTCCCTCGGCCAGGGTTTTACGGTCATCGGGCACCACCAAGTCATAGTCAATCCCCATGGTCCGGCCAAAGCCCCGGCAAGTCTCACAGGCCCCCAAGGGAGAGTTAAAGGAAAACAGGTTGGGGAAGGGGTCCCGGTAAGCCAGATCACACTGGGGACAGTGGAGATCGGAGGAAAAACGCCAGGGCGGCTGGGGCTGGCGGTCCTCATCCAAGGGATAGACAGCAAGGCGGCCACGGCCGTATTTGAGGGCCGTTTCCAGGGCTTCCACGATCCGCTCCCGCTGGCTGGGCTCCAAGCGCAGCCGATCCTGAATCACCTCCAATACCTGATCATTTTGGTGGTGGAAACGGGTATACCCTTGCCGCAGGAGCTGCTCTTTCACCTCCTGGGGGGAAAAGTTGGGAGGAACAGCAATCTCAAAAGTCATTAAAGCCCGAAGACCCATTCCCTGATCGAGAAGCTGGTCATAAATGCTATCCGGCGTATCCCGCCGCACCGGTTGCCCGCAACCCTGGCAGTAGAGTTTCCCCGCCCGGGCGAAGAGGAGCTTGAGGTGATCATTCAACTCCGTCATGGTCCCCACGGTGGAGCGGGAAGTCCGGACCGGATTAGTCTGATCGATGGCAATGGCCGGTGGAATCCCCTCGATTCGGTCCACCTGGGGCTTGTCCATCCGATCGAGAAACTGACGGGCGTAGGGGGAGAAAGTCTCCACATAGCGCCGTTGCCCTTCGGCATAAATAGTGTCGAAGGCCAGGGAGGATTTACCGGAACCGCTGACCCCGGTAATCACAATCAGCTCATTGAGGGGGAACTTGAGATTGAGCCCCTGCAGATTATTCTGCCGGGCTCCCTTGACCCAAATAAATCCTTTAGACATGAAGACATCCTGGAAGCCAAACGGAATATTCCGTTGATATTTTAACCTGGACTTTTCACCACCACGTGGGTTTCTTTGCGTTCTTCGTGCCTTTGTGGTGAGCTTATGAATTATCCGGATTAATAAGTTCTGCTAGCTTTCCTCGCTAGGCTGGAGTTGGGAACGGCAACTGACCCAAGGACTATCCGGAATGGCCAACCGCCAAGGGGCATCCCGATGCTCGGGACGGGCATAGGCGATCCCCACCCGCGGTCCCGCCAATCGGCTTTTCACCGGCGCACCCCGCCGGACCTCAAGCCCCCCCGGCTCATAAAGAGGGTGGTGATTCCAGCTCAGATCCAGTCCCAAAGCCGCGCCTACTTTTCCTGGACCGGTGAGCAAGCTCGGCCCTATTTTACCCCGACGGCGGCGTTGGATGAGATCAAGACCCGCCACCGGCTCGCAAGCGCGAATCAACACCGCGGCGGCCTGCCCCTCTTCCCCCGTCACCAAGTTAAGAAGATGATGGATGCCATAACACAGATAAAGATAAACGTGACCCGGCGGCCCCCACAGGGCCTCATTCCGCAAGGTCCGTCCATGACGGCCATGATTGGCGGTATCCTCCGGCCAACGATAGGCTTCCACCTCCGTAATCCGCAATACCACTTGCTCTCGGCAAAGCAAGGCCCCCAACAAATCGGCAGCCACTTCCAAGGCATCGCGGGCATAGAAGCTGGGAGGCAATAAATCCGTCATGTCCAAGACACAAGCACCAAGACCACCAAAACAACTAATACCATTCCTAATAATTAGGGCTCCAAAGTCGCCCACGAGCGCGTGCCCAATCGTTGGAGCGTACCGGGGAGAGCCGTGAACGCATTCCATGCCTCGCAACAGGCCTGCACAAGGTCCTCATTATCCTTAAAGCACCGGTTAGCGAGGTCACGCTGGCGAAGTGGTTGCCACAGCAACTCCACGGGGTTGAGTTCCGGCGAAGCGGGCGGAAGTTTTAGCAGCGAAAGGTTGTTCCTCCCCTCGGCCGCCCGCTCACCATGCCAGCCCGCCCCATCGACCACAACGACCGCATGACGACCTTCAGCTACCCGCTCCGAAATCGCCTGCAAGGGGAGGGCCATCGCCTCGGTGTTTGCCACCGGCAACACGAGCCCCACGGCTTCATCACGGGCCGGGCACATCGCGCCAAAGACATAGGTGTAAGCGGACTGCTGTTGACGGACCACCCGCGGGCGGGTGCCACGGGGCGCCCAAAGGCGGGTGAGCGTGCCTTGCTGGCCTACCCGCATCTCATCCTGAAACCCAATATCGACCTGGGTCCGTTCCACACCCTCGGGCAGCACCGCGGCTACCTGCTCAGCGAAGTTTTTTTAAACCTCTCTTGTGCCTGGGGATTTCGCTGGGGGTGCTTGGAGCGGGCGCTGATCCAGGACAACCCGGCCCGATGCAGTACCACATCCACCCCGCTAAGCGAGTACTCCACTCCAAAGTGTTCAGCAAGTAAGGCCCGGATCTCCTCTCCCCTCAGCCGTCCGCCTGAGCGCTTCGCCTGCGCTTGGGCAAGAAGCGCCTTCAATTGGGGCTCCTGCTCGGCTTTCAACCGCCGTTTTGCTCCACCACCCGGCTGCTCGGCCATTCCTTCTACACCCCCGGCCCTAAAACGCCTGAGCCATTTTAGCACCGTCTTCTCATGGACCTTGAGCATCATCCCCACTTCCCGAGGGCTTCGCCCCTCCTGAAGATGCGCCAAGGCCAACCATCGTACCCGGACCCGACCGTCCAACTCCCCTCAAGCCAATTCAGCAAAATCGTGCGCATATAATCTCTCAGGCAACTCTATCAAAGCAGGCATCGTTCTAGGTCTCCAGTTCCTCCTCCCTTTGTCCTACCACAATACCTTGTCACCACCCTCCTTGGAACTACAAAATTTAGAATTGGTATAAATATTACGGCCAAGGGGCCGAAGGAGAAAGGAATACTTTAACATTTGGAAGCGATCGAGCGATCATTCTCAGGTGTGCATGGCGTTATTCCTTTTGAGGGTAGAGGGGTTCGATGGTAGAGGAATGAGATGCGGAGGAAGGGTTTGTGAGGGGGCACTATGAAGGGAGGTGGAATGGAGGGAATGGATTACCCCCTAAGCAGCCAGGGGATGGAGTTAATTTTTGCCTGCCGGCTATCCAGAGTCATCTAGCGGACTGCGTACACCCCTGCCACCCCGCTCAAGAACATGGGTGTAGATCATCGTGGTATTCACATCCTTGTGCCCCAGTAGTTCTTGTATGGTTCGGATGTCATAGCCATTTTCCAGCAGGTGCGTTGCGAAGCTATGCCGGAACGTATGGCAGCTGCCCGGTTTATTGATCCCTGCTTTGCGGATGGCATTCTTAACAGCCTGCTGCAGTGCAGTTTCTGAGAGATGATGGCGACGCTCCACCCTAGAACGAGGATCGATGGCCCGTTTACTGGCAGGAAACACATACTGCCAGCCAAATTCACGATTGGCGTTGGGATACTTTTTTTCCAGGGCATAAGGCAGATAAACCGCACCGTAACCTTCCTTTAGATCCTGTTGATGTAGGGACTTAACAGTCTCCAACTGAACTTGCAGCGGTTCGACAAGCTTCTTCGGAAGCACCGTGACTCGGTCCTTGCGGCCTTTACCATCCCGAACCGTGATCTGGCGATAGTGAAAATCCATGTCCTTGACGCGCAACCGAACACACTCCATCAAACGCAGGCCGGAACCATACAGAAGGCTGGCCATCAACCCTTTGTCCTTCGGTAACAACGCCAAGACTCTTCTCGCCTTGTTGGGCGTAAAAACCACCGGAAGACGCGACGGCTTTTTTGCCCGTTCTACCTCATCCAACCACCCGACATCCTGCTTCAAAACCTCGCGATATAAAAACATGATGGCATTGAGCGCCTGATTCTGCGTGGAAGCAGCCACATTTCCGCTGATGGCAAGATGAGTCAAAAAAGCACTGATCTCCGCCTTACCCATATCGCCAGGGTGACGCTTGCCATGGAAAAAAATAAAGCGTTTGATCCAACCAAGATAGGCTTGTTCTGTGCGGATGCTGTAGTGCCTAACACGAATAGCCTCCCGCACTTGATCGAGGAGCTTAGGTTGGGACTTGGGCTTTGAAATACTCATGCGTATATCACCGATTACAATACTGAACAACTCAGTTTTATACATGATATCGGGGATTTTTTGCTCCATTTTAAGAAATGAGATGCGTCTTATAAGACGCAAGTCACAAAACAAAAAAATAGAGTTGATGTGCGTATTTTCCAAAATTAATATGGGCTGACAGAATGGATAATTGTTTGATATAAGGGTAGAAATAGATATTAGCCAGTGAACGGTTGCGTGTGATAAGACGCAGGTTAGTCAGGCTATTTCATGTTAGATTTGTGTTATGGAAATTTCCTGGATTCTAGTAAAAGAGGTGTTCTTCTCGCTTGGCTCCGCGGCTGGCGTACTAGCCTTACTTCGACCAGTTCTTGAGAGCAAGCACCAACGCGATCTAAAGCGCGCTCAGCGTATTTTGGATCTGCTTCCCGAGCAGAGAATCATCGACCTGGAACCGTGTCTGTACCAATTACGGGAAGTACCGAAGTCGTTTTTCGACCCGTTTGATCAGATCCTGCACGAAGTGAGAACGAATCAAGAGGGAGTGCGCTTTTCCGGTCCTGTTCGAAAACACCTCAGTCGTGAACTAGTAGCAATTCAAACCGGCTACCAGCGTTTACGAACGCTTGTTCAGGTTCCGGAGTGGGAGCCTTACAGCAGAACTGAAGATGGCATGGAAAGATATTACTGGCGATTCAACAAGGACGCGTTCGCAGATGAAAGTGGCATCCCGAAGAACTATGCACAGCATCTCGATGAGTGTGTAGATCATGCGCGCGAAATCACCCGCGCATATCAACGCTTTCAGATCGCCTCAGAGATTCATCTTCTGGAAACTCCGGTTGCACGCTACCTATTGTCGCGTCGCTTCCGGGAACATGGCGTCGGATAGATCTAACAATTCGCTCAACCGGACGCTGTAGTTCCCCCGCTTTAGTGGACACCTTCTGATAACTCAGGAGGTGAATAAAAGGGTCAAGTCTTGTCTATTGCTATTTTTAGAATATCAGCTTATGAGGGTGTATTTACTTGAGAATAAATTGTTCGCGCCGCTTCGCGTCGCGAACAACCGTTCGACTAGCAGAACCTCCCGCATAATCAGACGCTGTGCCTCTATGTATGCAGAAGAACCCGCCTGTCAACTCCCCGATTAGCCGAAAGAAAAGATGCCAATAAGCACACATATATGCTAAAATTGGCCCCATGAAGCCTTTCAACTGGAATCATGTTAAAAATCAGCAACTTATAGAAGATCGTCAAATATCTTTTGAAGATATCTTATTCTTCATACAAAAGGGCCGGTTGCTGGATGATATTGAACACCCCAACAAGGCTAAATACCTAAATCAACGGGTATTCGTTGTAGAGGTTGATGAATATGCCTATTTGGTCCCGTATGTAGAAAGTGATAATGAAATCTTCTTAAAAACTGTCATTCCAAGCAGAAAGGCTACAAAGCAATACCTTGGAGGCAAGTCATGAGCAAAGTTAAACTTGATGAGGAAGAGAAAGAAATTCTGCGTGATTTCGAAGCAGGAGAGTTTAAGTCTGCTTTAACTCCGCAGCGAAAGAAGCAACTTGCGAAAGCTGCTGAAGAGACATTTAAAAAAGATAAACGCATAAACATTCGCATATCATCACGTGATTTAGAGGCTTTACAAAGGCGGGCGCTAGAGGAAGGCATCCCTTATCAAACACTTGTATCAAGCATTCTTCACAAGTATGTATCGGGCAGCTTATACGATGCTACGGCTAACAAGTCGCTCAACTCGGACCCGCGCTAAAGCGCGGGCCGGTTAGCTTCGATGTTCGCGCCGCTACGCGGCGCGAATCGGCACGAAGGAGTCAAGTCTTGTCTATTGCTATTTACTATTTTTAGAACATCAAGTTCGAAGGTAAACACAAAATAAGACTTAGCCCATTATTTCTAAATACTAAATAACTGTTTAATTTAATCACTAATAATTCATCTCCGCATGGAGGGAGTAATGTCTTAATCACCTAACTTGTCGAACTTATTCCAATAAGGTAGGGGCATTCTTTCTTGACATCTTTTAACTAGCGTTTATGATGATTTCTAAAGTAGATATGCAGACAAATTTGCCATTATTTTTAAATTGTTCGGCAATTGACACCATGGCGTGCCACAAGAGGAGTGCCTAGGCAAAGGGAGGTGCCTTAATTATGCCCGTAATTTCAATGTTCTACGGGATTATCATCCGGATGTACTTTCTGGATAATCAGCATCACGGTGTGCCACACATCCATGCGCGGTACGCAGAGTTCGAGGCGTCAGTCCGGATTGATGATGGTGAAATACTCGCAGGCGAGCTGCCCCGTAAGCAACTGCGTCTGGTGCAAGCATGGATTGAGCTGCATCGGGATGAACTCATGGCTGACTGGGAATTAGCCGTGGCCGGAGAGACCCCCTATAAGATCAATCCACTATGAGGCAATTATGTATTGGGACGTGAAGAGAGTATGTCCATTGGACAACTACGAAATTTACGTTGAGCTCGAAGATGGACGGAAAGGAATTTTTGACCTCAAACCGTATCTGGATCATGGCTTGTTCAGAGAGCTGAAAAACAAGGCGTACTTTTCACAGGTCGATGTGGTGTTTGGTGCTGTCACATGGCCTCATGAGCAAGATATCGCACCCGAAACGCTTCTCGCTGGATTAAAGCCCGTGGAAGAAGAAATCAATGCCAAACAGGGTGCTTAGCGCTTAACTCGGACTGTCCAGTCGCTGTACTTCTTCGGCATCTGGTTAGTGCTAGCGTTGCCCGGTTAACCCCCTTCTCTGCTACCTGGCGCAAGCTCGTCGCCCAGCTACGCCATTAGGCGCTATAGGGAGAGTTATGAGTCGTCCTACTATTTTCCGCGAGAGAGTGGAGCAGCGTAAAAAGGACGCCCATATGTTGTTCTATAGCGGTTCCCTTTTAAGTTGTCCTGTAGGAGGGAAGGTGTTAGCCTTTTGCCATTGAATTTAGAGTAGCCTAGGAGGAGGTTGCGAGACGATTTTGGGTTTCGGTGAGGACGTTCAAGCGGTGGTGGAAGCGTTACCAGGAAAGTGAGCGCATTGCCCCGGAGCCGATGGGGGGCTGGGTCAAGCCGAAAGTGGATGAAGCGGGAGGAGTTTACCTGCGCAAGTGGGTGGAAGAGCGCTCGGATTTAACACTGGCGGAGCTGTGTGAGCGGTAGGAGAGGCAGCTGGGGGTGTCGATAAGCACCCGTGCCATGGACCGGGGGTTGAAGCGGTTAAAGATCCGCCGTAAAAAACACGTTTTATGACCCTGAGCAAAAGAGCCCCCGGGTCCAAAGGCTCAGGGCAGCGTATCGAGAGAAACGGGTCCAGATTGAGGATGAGGCGCTGATATTTATCGATGAAAGCGGTGCGGGTCTTGACCTGACCCCCACTTTTGCCTTGCCGTCCACCCTCTTGACCCGATAGCCTGGCAACAGGGGCAAACACGTGGCCTTTAGCGCGTGAATCATCCCACCAAGCTCCATGGCGCTATCCCGCACCAAGGCCGCCGATACCGACGTTTCAAGGCCATTGAGCTTGTTATACACCGACGTTATCGACACGCCTATCGTCTCTCTCCGTGCTTGATAAGCCGCGTTGATGGAAGAAAAGGTTTGAGTGACCACCAAACTCATCAATTCGAATATCGAGGAAAATAACAGCTCTCGCGTATATCGCTTCTCGGTGGCGTTCTCAAAACACGCTTCCAGTTTCTCTTCCGTCAATGCCCTTTCCAGTAAGGCTCTGGCCATCACAGGGAGAGGACTGTGTTCCCTAAATCGGCTTAAAATTGCACTGAATGCCATCGCTGAGCCCACCCTCTTGAAAACAAAAAGGTATTTTGGTGCAATCCGAACGAAAAACCTACCGTTCAAGAAAAAAAGGGTTAGAAAATTTCTCTACAAGGGCTCCTGAATTGATTAATCCCTCACCTTGAAAGGGCTGGTCCAATGGACTTATCACCCCATGGCCGTCCTGTCGCCCCGAATCGGTTGGAACAGGAATTTCGGGTAGAACAGCCCGATACCGTGTGGTGACATCACCACCATCCCCACAGAGGAAGGCTGGCTCTACCCTGCCGTCTTCCTTGACCTCTACTCCAGAGCGGTGGTGGGTTGGGCGATGTCCAAGCGCATGAGCGCTCAACTGGTGGAGGATGCCTTGAGAATGGCCATCTGGAAGCGTCAGCCCCCTCAAGGGCTGCTGGTCCATAGCGATCAAGGCAGTCAATACGCCTCCAATCGCTACCCAAAAACCCTCAAGGACCATAGGCTTCATTTGTAGTATGAGCCGTCAGGGCTGTTGTTGGGGCAATGCCCCGGCAGAAAGTTTCTTTCTTTCTTTCATACCTTGAAAACCGAGCTAACCCATCACCGACGCTATCAGACACGGGAGAAAGCTCAGCAGGAAATTTTTGAATATATCCAGGTCTTTTATAACCGCCAGAGGCGCCACTCAACTCTCGGTTATCAAACCCCATTAGGCTATGAGAAAGATAACCGAAAAGTGGCCTGATCATTTGTCCGGAAAACCCTTGCCACATCATTCCAGATTCTGCTCTTCAACGAGAACGTCAACTTCATATTGAAAACTAAAACGGAAGTGCTAAACCATAGGTTTAAAGAAAGGATGATTTGCTCTCCCTTACGGGAATTTAAGTAAACCTTAAGGGAGCGACTTGGTAATCATTCAGGGGTAGGGACTTTGAAAGGGTATAACCCTGCAAACGGAACAAACGCGCTAACGCTGTAAACCCACTATTAGGGAGAGGTCATCCCAATGATATGGCAAGGGCGAAATTTGGGCGTGCTTTTGGTGTTTTATGCGGTCGCAAGACAGAACACCACGGGTTTACCCGTGGGTATCTATTTCATGTTCGTCGGTGTGAAGCGCCGACGAACGGGAGCGTCTAGTGGCGGACTCAACCAGGCTGCACAAGTCGGGGCTAGGAGGAAGATCATGAGTGAGCCAACTCTTCGGAAGTCCACGTTGGCCTCCACGGTCAGGCATTCGGTGACGCGGGTCCCGATGGGAGTTCGATGTATAGCATTGTGTGCGGTGCTGGTGTTTGCGAATCTTCCCGCCATCGTGTTTGCCCAATCATCGTGCCCTGGAATTCACGTGAATATTCTGAACATCAAAAACAGCGCTGGAGCAGTAGCTTGCGCGCTTTTCGAAGCGCCCGACGGCTTTCCTAATGAATTTATGCGTTCCGCAGTCAATCTCATGATGATAAAAGTTCGGGATAAGGAAGCGCATTGCCACTTTATAGACATACCGCTAGGAACATATGCGCTTGCCGTGATTCATGATGAAAATAGGAACGGCAAGCTTGACACCAACTGGCTGGGGGTACCCACGGAAGGGTACGGTTTTTCAAGCGGCGCAAAAGCCTTAATGAGCGCGCCTTCATTTGATGCCGCCAGCTTTCCGTACGATGGGGGAAACCTAGAACTGACGATCAGTTTGAATTAATGAGCGATCTTTGCATGAACACTGTGGATATAGGGGTCACACTGGATATAGTGGGTCAAGTCTTGTATATTGCTATTCACTATTTTTAGAATATCAACTTATCAGGGAGGCGGGAATAAGGAATAACGGAATAAAGGACACCCATATTTTGTTGCCCTCTAATATCCAAAACTTCAACCTATACTCGATGTATAACAAGACCTTCAAGACTAGAATTTTCGAATCGCTACTACGGCTTGGTAGAGTACCTGTATCAAGGTCGTTATAAGACGATTCTGCTCTAGTTCATGAGAGGCGTTAAAATCATAAGGACCGAGTTTTGAAGCTGCCGAATCCTGATCGGGCGATCATGCCGAAGAGAAAATCCGGAATTACTTGTTGTCGGATACCCACCCCATTGGACGATTCAAAGCGGCTCTATTTCGAGGGCTTGGTTATCGACAAAGCGAATGATGCTGATTTAAAAGTTTTTTTGGCGGGATAAGCCGTGGAGGAAGAATCCACCCCTTATGGGCAAAAGTATGAAATCCGGGGCGAATTATCATGTTCAAACGGAAAGTCGATATACTTAGTGACAGCTTAGATTGTTCTAAAGAAAGAAGATTTTCCTCGATTTGTTACCGCGTATCCGGGAGAACGAGAATGACCATCAAAGTGCTAGATACCGTCGTATTAAAAAGAGACATGCCGGAGCACTATCTTAAGAAAGATGATCTTGGCGCGGTTGTTGAAATTTACCCAATAGGGCGTAAAGCATCGCCCAATTGGGCGGTGATATAAGCGCAAGCCGCGAGGCGGCTTACAGAATTCGCTGATTTTTGTAAGATGCAAATATGACGAAGAGGGCGTACAAGGAACGATTCTATCCCACAGCTGAACAAGCCGAACTGCTGGCTCGTTCGTTCGGCTGTGCGCGTTTCGTTTGGAACAACACGCTCAAGCATCGTACCGATGCGTTCTATCAGAACGGCGAAGTCATTGCCCATTCGGCGCTGGAAAAAAGGCTTGTCCAACTCAAGCAGGACTTTTCTTGGCTGAATGAGGTTTCCAGCGTTATTTTCCAGCAGTCGCTGCGCGATCAGCAGCAGGCTTTCAAGCACTTCTGGGAGAAGCAAGCGCGGTATCCGCGTTTCAAATCCAAGCATCGGCGCCAGTCAATCCGGCTGACCAAAGCCGCGTTCCGGTTCAAGGACGGCCAACTGTTCATCGCCAAGTCGAGCGAACCGCTGAATATCCACTGGAGCTTCAAGGACGGTCTGCCGTCGGAGCCCTCCTCTATCACGATTTCTAAGGACGCAGCGGGACGCTATTTTGTGTCCATGCTGTGTGAATTCGAGTCCGAACCGATGCCGGTGCTCAACAAGACGGTCGGCATCGATCTGGGTCTGAAAGACTTGTTCGTCACTAGCGACGGATTCAAATTCGGCAATCCCAAGTACACCGAGCAGTACGAAGCGAAGCTGGCCTATCTGCAGCGTAAGCTGGCGAAGAAGCGGAAAGGTTCCCGTAACCGCAACAAACTGCGGCTGAAGGTGGCCCGTATGCACACCAAAATAGCTGACTGCCGTAGGGACGCCACCCACAAGGCGACCCGCACACTGATCAACGAAAACCAAGTCGTGTACGTTGAATCTCTGGCGGTGAAGAACATGATCAAACACCCCCGGCTTGCCAAGCACATAGCCGATGCCAATGGGGGTGAGTTTGTCCGTCAACTGAAGTACAAGGCGCAGTGGGTAGGGCGAACCGTAGTCGAGATCGACCGCTGGTTCCCCAGCTCCAAGCGTTGCCCCACCCCAGGGTGCGGACATATCAACGAAACGCTGCCGCTGGACGTGCGTGAATGGAGCTGTCCCTCGTGCGGGGCTGTCCATGACCGCGACATCGCAGCGGCGCTCAATATCAAAACCGCCGGGCCGGCGGGGTTAGCCTCTGGAGCGACTGGAACGGGGGCGACAACAGGCGTTGTCGCCTAGGGAAGGCGTGTTGAACGAGGAAAGTTCTTGGAGTGATCCAACAACCCTCGCCCGACAGGGCGGGGAAAAGTCAGGAACCGGACGGCATTGAGGTCGAGTTCATTATGGGAACCGGTAAACCGGTAAAACCCACGCGCTAGTCACATTGACGACGAAAGATGCACGCTCGTTTCAGATTCAGATGTTCTCTCCGTAAGGCCTGAGCACGCCGCTTAGAAAAAAAATTTTTTAGCTAATCGAAAGAAAAGAGGTCTGCCCCCTTTTCCTTCTTTCCTTAGAATGTAAGCAAGGCTCAAGCCGCAGTCAGGGTGGGAATATCGCTGGTATCCACCTCACGTTCGGCGTGCCAGGTATTATAACTCGCCTGCATTCGCATCCAAACCCCGGCACCATCGCCGAACAGCTTACCAAGCCTGACGGCAACAGTAGGCGTGACCGGCTTGCGCTGTCCGACGATATCGTACAGATGCTGGCGGGAAATACCCAGAAGGCGAGCGATTTCCGTCTTGCTGTGGCCGGTTGCCGGGATGAGTTCGGCCAGCAGCGCGCCCGAATGGGACGGGCAGCGATCGGGATTACGCTGGGCGGAATATTCCTTCATGATGTCATGCTCTTTAATGATACTGTTCAAAATCAACTCGACAGGCATCGCCCTTCTCGAATTCAAAAGTGATGCACCAGGGACCATTCACATGCACACTGTAGCGCGTGGGTCTTTGGCCCTTGAGTTCGTGAAAATCAAAGCCTGGCAGATTCATCTCTTCGGGCCGCTGGATGGCATCGAGACGATCAAGACGCACTGATATAAGAATGTAGGAACTGGCCCTCTTGTATTGATCCTCCTGCAAGTGCGCAGTTTGTGAAAGTGCGCCTGTGGCAAAATATAAGTTTTTCTACAGGCTCGTTAGGCAAGCATGAAACCATGCCCATAGCGAAGCTGTCAAAATGATGAAAGTCCGTGATATTCTCCATAAATTGAAAGACGACGGCTGGTACCTCCACTCAATTCGGGGTAGCCATCGCCAGTTCAAACACCCGTCCAAGTTGGGCCGGGTCACAGTTTCGGGAAAGCCTGGTGATGATCTGGCACCCGGAACCATCAATAGCATTTTCAAGCAAGCTGGCTGGAAATAGATAGGGATTCTCATGAAATATGCAATCGTTATTGAAAAGGCTGCAAGCAACTATTCTGCCTATGTCCCAGACCTCCCTGGGTGCGTAGCTACCGGTTCTACCATTGAGGAAGTCGAATCAGAGATTCGGGAAGCCATTGAGTTTCATCTTGAAGGAATGCGAGAGGATGGTGAGCTAATTCCTCCACCAAGCAGTCAAGTTGAATACGTTGACATTGATATCGCCTAACCCGTCGCTCAAGCAAATCCTGCAAAGCTCCAGGACGCTAAGGCCGCTTGCCAAAAGGGTCAATTCTCACATCAAAATATTCAACCTATATATGGCAAGCCCTGATGGTAGACCCTTACCTCCTCCCTGCAAGCGCGCAGTTTGTGAAAGTGCGCCTGTGGCAAAATATAAGTTTTTCTACAGGCTCGTTACGCAGCACGGCTTCATCATTACGGCTAGAAGAACTATTTAGTATCCACCGTTCACTACACAACAAAAGTAATCACTGCCGTGAGACTAGTAGAACGTCTGGCCATGAGCGAGCCCACAACGCTAGCGTGCATGCATGGCAGCGTTTGGAGGGGTAACGACGGTGCGATGCTACTCCGTGCACTCTCGGAACGGCTCTCAGCCGGATGACCGGCGACGGCCGGCACGGATCCGTACTGCGAGGATAATCCTAGCGCCGCATAATCAGATCAAGATTACCCCTCCCTCCGATGGGGGAGATGACCGGATTGTTGCCGCAGGCTATTTCGCGGGGTTTCTTTATTTGAGCAAGGCGTAATCACGTTCGATAAAGCTTGTTATTATCCCCTTAATCATATATCATAAAGACAGCCTTTCCTCTTAACTAGGATAGAAAAGGCGAGGGTATTTAAGGATCACGTATTTGTGTAGTTGTTGTTTTTTTCCCAAAAATTCATTTCTGCCCTAATTCGTTCCCCCTTCGATACGTAGTTTTATTCACTGGCATTTCTATAATGTCAGAGAGTTACATTATTTTTGAGAAATTTCTATGTCAGTACAAGAAACAGGAACCGTAAAGTGGTTCAACGATGCAAAAGGTTATGGCTTTATACAACGGGAAAGCGGCGGTAGTGATCTGTTTGTACACTTCCGTTCTATCACGGGCTATGGCCATAAGTCCCTCGAGGAAGGTCAGCAAGTCAGCTTCATTGAAGTCCCCGGCCAGAAAGGCCCTCAAGCTGACCAGGTGACTGTTTTATAAAAACCACCTTCCTTTGAGAAAAAGCCGGCCTCTAGTGCCGGCTTTTTTTTGCTCCAAAATAAAGTAAGGGAGTAATATCTTAATTGCTGAATGAAGAAAACGGATGGAAAAGGAGAGGCTTCATTAAGCCCAGTGGTTTTTGGGAGGATACCGCACCACATCACTCAACGATAGAACGTATTTTTTTACGGAGGAAGATCGCACGGTTTATCTCGTTTGGATGAAAGAATACTGGGGCAAACACTAAGTTGAAATTCTGGCGTACTGTTTGATGACAAACTCTATTCATCTTGTCGCCGTCCCAGAGAGCGAAGAAGGCTTGCAACAGGTATTGAAACCATTGCACATACGTATGCGCAAAGAGTTAATTGGGCACGCGGTTGGAAAGGCCCTGTGTGGCAAGGCCGGTTTTTCTCATCGCCCTTGGACGATGCCTATTTATGGGCAGCGATCCGGTATGTAGAGCGAAATCCGGTGAGAGCGAAAATTGCGGGTAGAATATTGCAGTATCGACCTATAGGGCGTCCTAGAAAAAAAGGGTAGCCTCCCCTTTCCTCCTCGTGAATTGATGCCGGTGTTACTTGAAAACTAAAGTAGAAGTGCTAAACCTATTTAAAGATGATTTGTCCCCACCGGAATTTAAGCAAACTTTGAATTAACAGCTGGGCAATCATCCGGGAAGAGGGACTTTGAAAGAGTATAACCCTGTGAATGAAAGAAGCGCCCTAGCGCTCTCAAGACAAGCGGAGAATACCTTTTCAAGGATAGTCGTAAACATTAAAGAAGGCGTATGACCAAAAATCTTCACTGGTGGCAATATGGCGTGATCTATCAGCTCATCGTCCGCTCCTTCTTTGATACCAACGGTGACGGAGAAGGTGATCTGCCTGGTGTTATCAACAAGCTTGACTATATTCAGTCCCTGGGCATCGAAGCAATTTGGTTATCCCCCATCTATCCATCGCCTATGGCCGAATTTGGCTATGATGTGACCGATTATACGGATATCCATCCTCTCTTCGGGACGTTGAACGATTTTGACGCTCTGGTAACACAAGCCCACGATCGCGGAATAAAAATTATCCTAGACTGGATACCCAACCATACTTCTGATCAACATCCCTGGTTTATGGAATCCCGCTCAAGCCGCGATAATCCTAAAAGAGATTGGTATATCTGGCGTGATCCTAAGCCGGACGGCGCACCACCTAGCAATTGGATTAGTGTATTTGGCGGCAGTGTCTGGGAGTGGTCTAATGAGACCGACCAATACTACTGTCATACTTTCCTGAAAGAGCAACCCGATCTTAACTGGCGCAATCCAGAGGTTCAGCAGGCCATGCTGGATGTGTTACGGTTTTGGCTTGAACGAGGCGTGGATGGCTTTCGAATTGACGCTACTTGTCTTTTGATTAAGGATGATCAATTCCGCGATAACCCACCCAATCCGGATTATCAACCTGACCAGGCACCAGACAAAGCGGTACTTCCTAAGTACACTCGCGATCAACCCACCGTACATGATGTTTTCGCCATGATACGGCGGGTGGTCGATGACTATGATGACCGCATGCTAGCAGGTGAGCTGTATCTGCCGATTGAGAAGGTAGTAAGCTATTACGGTAAGCAGGCACCAGAGTTACATCTGCCACTTAATCTACAACTCGCTTGGTCACCCTGGAACGCTGATAAACTGGCCAGCACCATCGACCACTACGAAAATCAGCTTCCGGCGGAGGGCTGGCCCACCTGGACCATTAGCACCCATGATTCGACTCGCATTGCCAGCCGTGCGCAAGGCGAGCAGGCTCGGGTAGCAGCGATGCTTCATATGACTCTGCGCGGGACGCCTACACTTTACTACGGCGCCGAGATTGGGATGCAAGATGTCCCTATTGCACCCGAACAGGAGGAAGATCCACAAGGAAAACGGACAGATCGCAGCCGTGATCCCTTTCGCACGCCCATGCAATGGGACAACCGCGAACATGCCGGTTTCACGAGCGGTCAACCCTGGCTGCCCGTAGCTGAGGATTTCTCGACGGTTAATGTCGCTGTCCAACACAATGATCCACACTCATTATTGAACTTATATCGACGCCTCATTAATCTGCGTCGGTGCGAGCCAACGCTGATATCTGGCGCCTATATATCCGTCCCCCGGAAGGATCCATTTATCGCTTATCAACGCCAAGGTGGTGAACGACGATTGCTGGTAGTGCTGAACCTGAGCGCAGAACCCCAAAACTTCAATATTGGTGAAGGGGGCAGGCATGGTCGCATTTTACTCTCCACTTTTATGAATCGCGAAAAAGAAGAAGTCCATGGAGTTGTGGAACTGCGAGGCAACGAAGGCGTGATTATTGTGGTGTAAGGCTCAGCGAAGTCAGCATTAAGGGGTTATCTTAATAGGTCAAGTCTTGTCTATTGCTATTTACTATTTAGAATATTAAATTCTAAGGTCAGCATGAAATAAAACTTAGCCCATTGTTTCTAAATACAATGTCGAGGAACCGTCTCCGGATCATTTCTATTGGCCAGAGGTGGATGTAGATTTGACTACTGAGAAGACTGGAATCTGAAGGCGCACTGTCCCAGAGGGACATGGCAGCTGAATGATATCTACACACAGTTTCGCCCCCTACTCCTTCCCTTTGCAGGTAGACTTACAGGTGGCCTGGATTACGCAGATCCCGCTCATTAGCAGGCGGCGGATTCCACTGGTACAGCCAAGTTTCGCTCATCGCTTCCTTACCCAGCTTGAGGAATAAACGGATATCGATGGGGTCCTGCTTTACATCCAGCGGCACTATATCAAACTGGGCCCGATAGCCGCCGATGTGTAGCTGAGGCCGGCAGGAGAGCAGCTCCACTCGGCCACGGGAAGAGGTCACCACCGCTTCCAGTTTGGCATCCTTACCCAGCAGTGCCAGCTTGCCGCCGATAAAATCCACAGTAAAACGCCAGCTAAAATAATTACGGCGCCGGCCCACTACCCCACCCAAGCCGCTACGGGTGGCCACCACATAGGCTAGGGGAGTGTGGACAGGGGGCAACCCACTCCAGTAGAGGCGATAACTATAAAGGTATTCTTGCCCCGGCTTTACCAGCTCTTTTGGATTCCAGAAGGCCACAACATTATCGAAGGTTTCATCTAGAGTAGGGATTTCCACCAGCTGCACCGAACCTTTTCCCCAGGCATCCTTGGGCTCCACCCAGAGACTAGGGCGCTTATCATAGAACGCCCCATCATCCTGATAGTGGTCGAAATTGCGGTCGCGCTGCAGCAGGCCGAAGCCATGGAGATTATTATCATCATAAGCGTTGAAGCGCATCTGGCGCGGGTTATTGAGCGGCCGCCAGATCCACTCACCATTGCCTGTCCAAATGGCTAGACCATCAGCATCATGGATTTCCGGACGCCAGTCCCAATTGGCGCGGCGGTCGTTCTCCCCCACCATATACATGCTGGTAATGGGTGCAATACCCAGGCGTTCAATAGGCTTGCGCGGATACAGAGCGACATCCATATCCATGACCAGAGTATCCCCAGGAGTGATGGTGAAGCGGTAGGCACCGCTGGTACTGGAGGAATCCAGCAGGGCATAGACTACCAGCGATTGGCTGTTATCTGCTGGCTGCTCCAGCCAGAAACGTACAAACTCAGGAAACTCCTCCGGACGCGGCATGGCGGTATCAATGGCCAGTCCACGGGCGGATAAGCCGTACTGCATCTCCCCTCCTACGGCGCGAAAGTAGCTGGCGCCGAGAAAGGCCGCCACATCCCGGGTCCAGTCACTGTGGTAGTTGAGGCGGAAACCAGCAAAACCCAGATCCTTCGGCAGCTTGCTCGGCTCCACTCCGGATTTGCCGTAAGTAAACATAGCCGGATCGTAAGCGATCTCCTGGGCCTGACCGTTGCTCACTTTATACATGCGCACCGGGGTTTTGAAATAAAGCCCTAGATGGAAAAACTGAGCGCGGAAATTGCTGTCACGATCGCCCCAGAGCGCATGATCACGCTGGTACTGCAGCTGCTGATATTGATCCCAAGTCAGATTTTGCAGGGAGGCCGGCAGCTTAGCTGCATAGCTCTGGTAAGGCTGAGTGGCCAGCGTACGGGCCAGACCTTTCAGCCAGGCATAATTAAAGGGTTCTGGTCCGCCAATCAATTTGATTTTTTCACCACTAGCAGCCCATGCCAATAAAGAAGAGAGGGAAGATAGGGCGCCACCGGCTAGGGCAGCACTTTGCAGAAAAATGCGTCTTTTCATTGCCATATTGCCATTATGCTGAAGTGGTCAGAATGGGGTGTATTTTAATACAAAAGCTGACCCGCACTAAAGACTGGACAAAAATTCTCCATTCCCCTCCATAGCATTCTGATCATGGTAGGTTTCGCTACGTTCAACGCCCCCTACTGAAAGATAAAGGAGTCTACCATCTGATATACAGGCTCGTTAGGCGGATATGATAATGACATCATAAATCAAAGGGCCAAGTCTTGCTAATTGCTTACATAGTCTGAAGGATTTGCGAGAGTAGTTCATAATATATAATCCGTGATTCCCCCTCTCGCTCCCTAGGTGGCGAATTAACGGCAAGCAGAGGAGTAATGTCGTGCAGACAAAAAAGCAGCAAGCTAGCGAGGTGATCGCTAGAGAAGGATACTCTAGCTGGAGTAAGGTAATTGGTATTGTGTCGATGATAATACTCGGTGCAGGGCTCTGGTTTGCTTGGGATTATGAAGCTTTTCTAGCATGGAAACGGGACGCCGGGGCCTTGCCTTTTTTTACCGCCCTGGCAATTATGCCCGCGTTTGGGATTCCGATAACCCCCTTTTACTTGCTAGTGGGGGCAACCTTTGGCATGACCCTAGGCCTGATAGGCTCAGCGCTGAGTTTAGCAGTTAATCTGGTGCTGTGTTACTGGATTGCCCGGAGCGGGCTGCGGCGAATATTAGAAAGGTTATTGGCGCATACGCGCTATACCCTGCCTACGGTGTGGCCTGGGCATGAGTTCAGATTCACTTTGATCGTAAGATTAGTGCCCGGTTTACCAATTTTTATAAAAAACTATCTACTCAGCATAGGTGGTGTGCCTTTCTTAACCTATTTTTTGGTTTCTTTTACGGTGACTTTAGTTTACGCAGTAGTGTTTATTATGCTGGGCGAATCCTTGTATAAGCATGATTTGAACGAAGCCACGGGGGCGTTAATAATCCTGGTCCTGTTCGGCCTCATCACCGAATTTTCTCGCCGCCACTCAAAGTTAACAAGCAATTCCGGTGAAGTAAGGCAAGACTCGGATTGAATTATAAGCCGAGGCAATATTAGAGCAAAAGGCTCAGTTCTCACAGTCAAATATTCAATGCTATATTTAGCGTATGGTAAGACTTCCAAATGAGCACATCGAGCATCACTGTGAGAAAAAACAGGCCGAGGGAAAACCATAATCAGGCCATCCGCGCACTGGGACAACAGCTCTGCCGCATTATATTCAAACTACTCAAAAAGATGATAGACCTCACCAACTCGGTGGTTCGATCCCGTCTCCTATCTTAGGGTTATCCCTGATAGGGTATTCCTCTATAGAATACTCGCGAGCATAAAAATATACTTACCCATAACAGCTTTTCTAATTCAGCCTGGCCACGAGGCGGAAAAGTCGTGGTACTATCTCTAAACCCTTTAGCCCGGATCCCCTCCGGGCTATTTTTTTTTAAACTCTGGTGCTAATCCTAGCTAGCATCGACTCGGCTGCTAATTCCCCGTAGGCTGCTCTCTACCTGGACTACGGCCACTCAGAAACCAATGCGCTAGAAATCATCGACATCGCAAAACAGCTCCACTAAGCTCATACAAATACGTTTGCTAAAAGTAAAGCAAAAGAATGGGTGGAGTTGCAAGTCGATAAACCTAATAGGTCGCTAAATGGAAAGGAAGTTTCTGAGAATTACGACAGCAACTATCTCGGGGTTTCCGCCAAACTGCACAATATGCGCTCAGTATCATGATTGATCTACTCATTGTCCTTGCTTTCGTGGTTTATGCTATCTCAGCTGGGTTATATTCCCGCCGAGCAGCTTCTCAAAATCTGCAAGAGTACTTTCTTGCCGGTAAGACCATTTCCGGGTGGCGGGCAGGCTTTTCTATGGCCGCTACGCAATCTGCTGCGGACACACCACTGCTGGTAACCGGCTTGATCGCCACAGCCGGGATTTTTGCGCTTTGGCGCCTTTGGATTTACGGTTTTGCCTTTCTGTTGATGGCCTTTGTCTTTGCCATTGGCTGGCGGCGCAGCGGAGTGCTTACTGATGCTGAATTTACCGAAACCCGCTACAGCGGACGGGGAGTGTTACTGCTGCGTGGTCTGAAGGCAATTTACTACGGCACGGTTATCAATTGTGTTGTTCTCGCTATGGTAATGGTGGCGACTGTGCGTATTACTGAGGTATTCTTGCCTTGGCATGAGTGGCTGCCTAGTGGCTTTTATGAATCGGTCGTATCTTCCATTGCAGGGACTGGACTGCGGCTGGGCGAAAGTGTAACGGGCCTTGCACCAGAGATCGCGACAACTAATAACGCGATATCGATCCTGCTGATTCTCCTATTCACGGCCATGTATTCGACCACGGGCGGGTTGCGTGCAGTGGTTGCCACAGACGTAGTCCAGTTTATTTTAGCGATGATCGGCACCTTCATTTACGCCTGGGTTATTATCAAGGAAGTGGGTGGACTAGAGGGGTTGGCGACGCAAGTCATTCACCTTTATGGCGCCGAGGAGGCTAGCAGAATGCTCTCGTTCTTCCCAGAAGCCACATCGGCTCTCTTGTTGCCCTTCTTGACCTTGATTGGCCTGCAATGGTTATTTCAGATGAACGCAGATGGCACCGGTTACCTGGCGCAGCGTTCCATGGCTTGCCGCACTGATCGGGATGCGCGGGTGGCTGGGGTGGTCTTCGCCTGGATGCAGATTTTCCTCCGCAGCCTGCTCTGGTTGGCCATTGCGGTGGGCTTGCTTGTTCTGTATCCATTCTCGCCCCAAGAGATCAGCGGCGGAGATTTTGCAACCTCCCGAGAGATACTCTTTGCCACCGGTATTAACGAGTTACTGCCTCCAGGCATTCGCGGCTTGATGATGGTCGGTCTATTGGCGGCATTGGCTTCAACTGTGGACACGCACCTGAATTGGGGTGCTTCGTACTGGAGTAATGATATCTATGATCGCCTAATCTCCCAACACTGGTTCAAACGGGAGCCCAAAAGCCATGAATTGGTCATCGTAGCGCGATTGGCAAATATCCTGATCCTGGTGATTGCGCTTGCAATCATGGCCAATTTGGGATCAATTCAAGCGGCCTGGTTCATCTCGCTGTTGTTCGGTGCCGGAATGGGCTCCGTTTTGATCCTGCGGTGGCTATGGGAACGAATTAATCTGTATTCAGAATTGGCAGCCATAGCCGCGTCCCTGATCACCGCGCCACTGCTATTACTTTTCTTAGGAATGGAGCCTGAGACCGAATGGCTGCGCCTTAGCATTATGGCGCTGGTAACCACCAGTGCAGCGATCGGCATCACCTATGTAACACCGCGCACCGATGATCAGGTGCTCGTCTCTTTCTATGAGCGGGTCCAACCCTTCGGCTTCTGGTCAAATACGGCACAGAAAGCGGGCGATCGTTCCAACGCGCCATTGGAAGCATTTCAACGACGGCTGAAAGCTGCGATTCTCACCGCCCTGTCCTTATTTTTCCTGCTTGTCAGCGTGGGCAAACTTATACTCAGTATCCCTGGTGAGTCCGCTTTTTGGCCATGGGTTCTCCTACTGGCCGGTATCGCGCTTATCCCACTGTGGTGGCGCGAATTGAGACAAGAAGATCTAGAAATCGACCGCTCACTCCAGCCCCAAGATGTTCAGGTAACTGATCACATTTTGCTTGAAGAGAAAGGTGGTTTGCTGGCTGCCCTGCAGCAACTCGCTCACCATATGAAGTTGGTGTATGGGATGGAGGTGGAAGTTGGGGTACGCGGTGCTCACTGTATGAAAGAACCTGGACAACGCCTTTTAATGTTCCAGAATGTAGAAGATTTGCTCCTGTATATGGCCCGATACTTCAAACTGGCCAAAGTGCGCGTGATTCTCGGCCAGCAGGACGGGTACCATTTAATTGAGTTGATACCGAAAAAGAGCATCAATCTTGAAGCATCCCTCGACAGGGTGCCAGACAAAGCTCAGCCCTTTGCCTATAATATCCTGGAGCATATTGAGGAGCGCTTGTATCAGATAGAAGGGCGGCTGAAGGTCAAACCCAGCCGAAGACATGCAAAGCGCATCATTCTTACCTCAGCCATTGAACTGCAGGAAAATCCGCCTAAAATGCCACTTAAGTGACTGTATTGTCAATCGTTTCTTGGAAGCGAACAGTGACATTGCGAAAGCTCTCATCAAGCGCAAGCATAGGAAAAACTTTATTCCTCGTGGCCATTGTCCTCTGGTATCTCATGCCCAAAAGAACCTAGACGTAGTGAAAAAAACTGTTAATAAGGCGAGGATTCAGAAACTCTGTAAAAGGGAAGCGATCAGTTAGAGCACGAGATGAAATCTCTGGCTCCACTAGCGGAGGGCAATAAAAAACCCGCAAGCTCTACAGCCCACGGGTTTTTTTCTTAACAGAAACAAAGATAATTAATCGAGGCCAATAGTCCAATCCTGAGTCCAATCATCATTGCGATCTCGGAAAGCACCAATAAAGTCGACCTCTTCAATGACACAAGTAATGCCTTGGGGGCGAGTTAAATTTTGGATTTCAAAAGTACCGGTGCCATCTAGGCCATTAAAATCGACTGTCCCTTGATTACAAGATTCAAAAGTGAAGGTGGCTTCCCCCCAATCGATAGCGCTGGCCTGGTCAGCCTGGAAATTGGGGCCAAATTGACCGCCTTCCTTGCGGATAAGAGGTACAGTGACAGAGTTAGACCCCCTGTCAACAGGCGCGGCACCGTTCAGCCAGATTTGATTGCCACCGTCATCGTAGGTGAACCAGTTCACAACCAACACATTGCCCGTGTCCGCCTCCGTCACCTCTAAGAGCAAACCACGGCCAGATTTTTCTGGGCCTTCCCACCAATTACCAGTAAGCGTACCATCAACATTCTCAACATTGATGGCGTATGCTGATCCCATGCCTAATCCCCCAATCAAGGCAGCAGGGATAATCATCTTGCGGAGAGTATTCGTTCGTTTCATGGAGTAGTGCCCTTGTATGCTTATTGAGTAACTCATCACAGTTTAAGGGGCGGGAATGACAGTATTTTTAAATTCAGATGACAGAAAGATGACAAAATAGCGACAATCGCTGAGAGAGAAAGCCGAGCTTTGCCAACATGGAGCCACGTTCACCGGCCTTAAAAGTCCCACGTAAAACCAATGCTAAACTCCCGCCCCGGACGGAAAGCACGAGTCACCTTATCTCCCTGCAGTACCTCTATTTCATCATCTAAGAGATTTCTCATTTTTAAATTCAACCGCCAGTGATCGCCAAATTGGTGACGATACACGAAATCCAATTGATGGAAGGGCTGCTCGTATTTATCCGGTGCCCCTAAAGTTCCTACTTCAATAATGCGCTCGCCGGAAGTATTGTAGAGCAGGGTGGCGACAATGCCCCGAGCGGGATTGTCATAGCCAATCTGCGCATTAACAATAGGGGGAATGCCCTTGGAATGGCCGCTGACCAGTGGTTTGCACAGCCAAATCCTCTGGCTTGAGTTGGATTTCCGACTGGGTATAGGTGACATTGCCGCCGAAATAAAAATGCTCTAGACGAGGATGGATAAAATCCAAATATTTCATCAATTCCAGTTCAATTCCCCAAACATTGGCCGTTTCGGCATTCTCCAAAGTCAGCAGTCCAGCGGGACCCGGCAGAAGAATTTTTTCAATGGGGCTTTGGATATCCTTCCAGAAAAAGGCAGCCGACATATGTTCACTAGGCGAGAAGTAGTACTCCCAGCGTAAATCGTAGCTCGTGATAAAAATCTGCTGGAGATCTGGATTGCCCACGGTTTCTGCATCAGATTCCGGATCGATGAACGGTGCTGGGGAAAGCTCCCTAAAGTCGGGACGGGAAAGGGTCTCACTATAGCTGTTGCTCACTCAGGAAATAAGTGGCCGCCACGGCACGCAGTAGATCGACGCTACTGAGCACTGACTCAATAGGCTCCTGATTAGGATTGAACAAAGCGAAGGTTTTGACGCTCTGGCGATTGTCTTCCACCCGCACCCCCCCCGCCAAACGTAGCCGATCAAAAAAATTGGCATCAATTTGGCTAAAATAAGCCTCTAACTCTTGGATGGCTTCATAATTATCGGTTGGGCGGGTGGCTTCGCGGAGTTGAAATCCCTCAACCCCAATATTTTCTGGGGACAAGATATCTTCCAGGGAAGAAAGGGCAAGAATTTCCGGATCCCGGGATTTAGGACCGAACTGGGCAAAATCAAAACGGCGGATTTCCGACTCCCGTTCACGCTGCCGGGAAAGATAACCACTGGATAAATTGAGATCGAGGCGGTTGAATAGTTCTAACGGCAGATTGACGGAAAAGCGAATGGTATCGTCATTATCAGTTAAATCGGCAAAGATCGTCTGATTGCTGTCTGCCCGGCGGGAAAAGGAAAATTGTCCACTGCTAATTGATGGAATCGCGAATCTGGGTATTAAAGCCGGCGGTCACCGCCGAAACACTGTACTCCCCTGGAGGCAATTCTGCTTGATAAGTCCCCTCTTGATCACTGGTCATTTCCAGATTCAAACCGCTCACATACAATTTCACTCCCACCAAAGGATTGCCGTCTTCGGCTGAAAGCACCCGGCCTCGGATCAAACCCGGCTCGCCTTTCACCACCTCCTGTTTGGATTCAACCTTCTCGCCACCTACTGCGGAGCTTTCCACTTCCATGGAAGGCTCCCTGGAATCCGCAAGTAAAGAATCCACCCGCAGAGCGGGTGGATTTGTATTGACCCCTAAAAGGGGATGAGTCTGCCTTGCCCCCAGAGGAGGCAAGGCTTAAGTTGCCCCCTTTCACTCGTCAATCAATTAGACATCCAGACCTTGTTGCTCTGCCCGGCGCTCTCGTCTCTCTTGGTACTGCACATACGCGCGGATTTTCGCCTCATCCAATCCCACCGTATCTACACAGTACCCTCGCGCCCAAAACCGATGACCCCAGTACAGTCGGCGCTTTAGCTCTCGGAATTTGTTGAATACCCGTATCGCCGTGCGTCCCTTCACCGTTCCCACAAAATCCGAGAGCGAGACCTTCGGGGGCACCCATACCAACCAATGAACGTGATCGAACTGGACATTCAGCTCCACCACCTCCCCCTTCTGCTGCTCTGCAAAAGCGCGTATGCACCACCCGACTTCCTCTGCCACCCGTCCCGTCAGTATCCGATGACGGTACTTCGGCACCCATACGATGTGATACTGACAGTGCCAGATTGTATGTGATAGCTTCCGAAAACGGCTCATTGTTCTTACCTCTCGGTGCGTTGTGGGGACAACGCGGAATAGAGGTAACAATGAGCCGTTCAACTGGCAAAGCCGTTGAACTCTGACCACGCCCAGAGGACGTGGTTTTTTTCATTTACCAATAAAATAATAAACAGCCGGATATTTTCCCCTGCTACCACCGTAAGGTCATAGATGAAGAGACTCTTCCCAGAGCGGCTAAAACTTAAGCAGTGGGAACCCGGTTCAATCAAAAGGTGAATGGCGCCATCCCGGTCGCTGCTTAAGGATTGCTGGCCATCCACAACTAGTTTCACCTCCGACTGGGGTCGGCCTTCTTGAAAAAGATAAATGGATAATTCGGCGGGGTCCGCAGCGAATCCAGCACCGGGAATCCCTATCAGCAGGGCAAGGAAAACAAAAGAATATCGCATGATCACCAGTGGGCTATGCCAGCTTATTGTTGTTATTTGGGATCGTTAAAGACCTAGGGAAAGAAGTACCTTCTTGCCCACGCCCCACGCCCCACGCCCCACGCCCCACGGCTGCCTTCAGGAAAATGGGGGAACGGCTCAGTACGCTCCTATAAGCATCGCTCCGGCTCTGCTCGACATTCATCCATTGCCCGCCTGAGGGCCACTGATTTTTTGAACAAATCAGGCGTGCGAATATGCTTCAAATGCTGATCGGCTTGCTCATAATCCCCAATAGCAAAATTGGCATAGGCAATGGCATAACGAATATTTTCGTCGCTTAGTAAGCCGACTCGATAAAGGTCGGTTTCCATACCACTTGCCTGGGCATAGCGCTTGAGGGCAAGAAGAATGGAAAGCCGCTGTTTGAATTTAACCTTTTGATTGCGAATCTCTGCATTGAGGCCTAAGGCCCGGTAGAATCGGCCAGCGCGACGATAGAGTTCAGCGGCTTCGGCAAGCAATTCAGGATTATTGCGGGCTGCTTGTTCTAGCAGGTAGGCCGCCGAAAAGGGCTGTTCTAGATCCAAATAGGTATGGGCAAGGACCTTCGCTAGACCTTCATGATGGGGGTATAGCAACCGCCCCTGTTCCAAAATAGTCAAGGCTTCCTGAGATTGCCTACTTAGTCGAAGGGCATTGCCAATAGCCATGTAATCAGCCACCTCGGCTTGGGATTGAACAAAATAACGCCGCCCCAATTCTGCAGCTTGACGGTAGAGTTTCAGATCCAAGAGGTAAAATACTTGCCGGCGCAGGAAACGGTAATCTTCAGGAAAGGCCTTGTGGGCAACGCTTAAAGTACGCCAGGCTGCATTCTGCTCTCCCAGCAGCCAGTAACTCTGGGCTTTCATTTCATAGAGGGCCGGATATTGATGGATCACGGTCCCCGCTTGCTCAATGGCAGCAACGGTTTCGCGGTACTCTTTGAGGGCATAGTGGGCCTGGGCGAGGTAAACATGGATAATCGGCTCAGTCTGACCATGGGCCAACGCCTGTTGGAAACTTTCCTTGGCCTCGATTTCCTGTTGAAGATTGAGCTGAGCCAACCCCTTGAGGGTATAAAACCGCCCCCGGTCCAACTCCTCCGCTTCCGGGTCCACTTGATTTAAGGTGGTCAGAGCGCGGAGAGAATGGCCATCCTTGAGCAGCATTGCCGCTAAGGCGAGAAAATCCGTTTCTGCAGGATCGGGCTTTTCCTTTTCCTTGGCGGCAAGGCTAAAAGTCACCCCGAGCCACAGCACCGCCACTAGCAGGACCAACATAGAGAGGGGAGAAATCTTTCTGCTCATGCTCAATTTGCATTCCGGCACATGGTCAAAGCGCTACTCGCATTAGCCCAAATCAAATTTAATTTTCTGTTTGGCCCAGGTTTTTACCTTCTTGCCCTGATATTTCGCTGGTTCAAATTGCCATTGCTTAATCCCGGTCACCGCCGAAGCATCAAAAATCCCGCTCGGAGAGGCCTCCAAGACTTTCACTTGGACCACTTCTCCATCTTCGTCAATCAACAGGGAAAGGACCACATACCCGGTGATGCCTCGCTTTTTAGCATTGCGAGGATATTTAAACGATCCGCGAGATAGAGGGCGGGGCGGAACATCCACTGAATCCTCCGTCATCACCCCCACTTGGGTATTGCCCAGGAGTTGATCGTTGAGATCGCTCAAATCATCAGTCGCTAAACCAGGCAGTCCCAGGTCAATACCAGATAGGGCGGAATCGAGTCCTGCCAAAGGAGCAGGCGGGGTGACGCGCCTCGGTTTAGGTTTAGGCTTTTGCCGCTTGATCTCTTTCTTAGGTTTGGGTTTAGGTTGCTTAACTACCGCTAAATTTCTCGCTTCCGGAGTTGGCGGCTTTTCCACTTGGGGGGCAAGACGATTCATCAAAATCACTAACCCAAAGACCAAGGTGCCCCCTACCATCATGGAAATCACCGCCGCCAGGTATTTCCCTGCCCCACTGTTCATCGTTGCCCATCCCGTCAACCCGCTTCTCGCTCGGTGGCCACCCCTACATCCTGGGCGCCAGCCAGGCGGGCTTGATCCACAACCTCCACCAACTTACCGGCAGGCACCCCGTCGTCCGTCACCACGAGCACGGTTTTTGAGGTCGTGGTTTTAAGCATATCCCTGAGCTTGCTTTGGATTAGCCACAAGCGGATGGGCTCGCCATCGAGATAGGTTTCGCCACTTTGATCGATGTAAAGGCGAATCGCCTTGGTGGAAGCCAATGAAGCACTGGAGGCATTGGGTCGATTCAGCTCCAGCTGCATGTCTTTGATGAAGGTCGTGCTGACCATAAAAAAAATCAGCAAAATAAACACGATATCGATAAGCGGCGAGATATCGATGGTGCTGGAATCTTCTTTGCGTTCCCGGTATCGCATATTTAACTAGAAATTAGATGCTGCCTGAGTGGCTGATGAAAATGTGTCACTGCAAAGTAGGTCTTTAATCTGGGCAAATTCCATTTCTAACTGCTTCTGCTTCCTATCCAGCAGTCCTTTGATAAGTAATCCTGGAATAGCGACCACCAATCCCATCTGGGTTGTAAACAGGGCTTGAGAAATTCCTCCTGCAATCCCTCCTGACTGGGTGAACAGGGCCATATCCGCCAAGGATTCAAAAGTTTCAATCATGCCCACCACCGTTCCCAAAAGCCCGAGCAGAGGCGCAATCACCACGATACTTCGGATGAGCGTGGCAAACTTCTTCAGCTCTTGCTCCTGAGCAGCAAATACTTCGTCTAGATGACGCCGCAAATAAGGCGGACGGGTTCTAGCAATGGCCAACCCCTGGACAATCATGTGCTCAATCATTCCCTGAGGCTGATGGTGGGGCTCTTCCTGGAGTCGACAGAGGCATTCCCTCACACTCAAGACGGTCCCTCGGCGCAAGATCCAAAAGCGATAACCGATAGCAAACCACAACAGTAAGGTCGCCACCATCAAGGGAGGCATCACATAGCCGCCCGCTTGATAGAAATGACTCCCTGCTTCCCAAATCTCGGAAAAATTCATCGCTTCGTTAAGCCTATGAATCACACTGCGGAGTAGGCGAGAGGACCTTCAGGTTCGGCGCTTGCCGCCGATGCCGGTTCTACTTTTTTATCTACTTGGGAAATATTGGTGACGCGCAAGGCGGCCTTTTCCATGTTATCCTTGATTCGTTCCGCCCAGCTCGACAGGAGCGTACCCACGAACAGGGTAGGAATAGCCACCGCCAAGCCGACTTCGGTGGTGATCAAGGCAATGGAAATACCACTGGACAGGAGTTTAGGATCGCCGGTCCCAAATTCGGTGATAATATCAAAGGTGGAAATCATGCCGGTCACTGTTCCCAATAGCCCCAGGAGCGGCGAAATGGCAGCAATGATCAAAATCACCGATCCGAAGCGATTAAGGTGGGCTGATTCATGCAAAATAGCCTCGGAGATGATGTCCTCCAAATGAGGCCGGTCCCGATCCAAATTACGAATAGTTGCCGCCATTACTCGGGCAATAGCCCCCCGAGTCTGCTGGCAAAGTTCTTGGGCCTGCTGATGCTTTCCCTGTTGGATAAGATCATTGACTTGCTGAGTCAAGCGACGGGTATTGGCGCTTGCTCCGCTTAAGAACAGTACCCGCAGAAGTATCAGCAATAACGCCACTCCTCCCAGTCCCATGATCACCCAAGCAACCGGCCCCCCTTCATTGATGGTCACTAAGAGGGTTTTTTCAGCTTTCTCCTCAATGGCTTGATCCTGGGATTCGAATAAAAAGATTTTCAGAGTCGGCGGTTGTTGCCCTGCTGCCAATGTCTTGGCCACTTCCGGAGCTGGCTGCGACCACATCTTGAACTGTTCACCGCCGGCAGGCACAAGAATACCGGCGCCCTGAGGGCTTACCCCGTAAGCAGCAATATTACCGAAACGAATCACTGTTCCTTCGGCTTCCGTGCCATCGCCAAGAAAAAATTTATCCTGAGTCCGTTGGACCTGTCCCACTTGGCGCAACAGTCTCAGACCTTGCCCGAACAAAAATGCAAGTTTTTTCTCTGGAGCGGCCTGCTCAAACTGGGCCTGAGATTGAAGCTTGAAACCATAACTTTCCAAAGTGGCGTTTGCTTGCTTAAAGGTCATTTGCAACAATTCGTTGCGCTCCCGGGCGGCCTCGCTACGCCGTTCCACCTGCTCGATACTTCGATTCAGGCGGTCGGCCTCGGCGGTTAAAGAGACATTCTTCTGCTCTAGGGAGCGGATATTTCCTTCCAATTGCCGCTCGCTAGCTTGACTCTTTTGACGAAAATTATCGATGCGCTGTTCGAGTTCCCGCTTTTGAGATTGGAGGAAAGCAAATTCTCGCTTATAGGCTGCTTCTAAGGTTTCTAACTCAGTAGGTTTTTGAGCAGGTAATGACGATTGCTCAGGGGAGTTTTCCTCCGGCTGTCCGGCAACTCTAGGGATAGAAGAATTGTCCTCGGACTGGACCACAGCACTGTTAGCGATGACCCATAGCATCATCAGGCAGATAAAAAAAGACCGAATACTCATCATGACTCGAGGGGGTTAGGCAATTCAAAATATCCTTGCCGGATTTGCTTCTTGAGGGAATCGAAAAGCTGAACAATATGTTTGCGGTCTTGTTCTGTGTCCATTACCACGAAACGCCAATGATCTTTGTCCTGTTGCGCCATTCCCACCCGGCTATCCTCGGTCTGGAAAAAGAGCAACATCATGCCGATTTTAGCCACCTCAGCGAGGTTGTTTTCACCGTCCAGTTGAATGGTTTGGCGGTAGATTCCATTTTCTTTACTCAGCCGGACTTCATCTTCAATAAATGCCCAAATGCGGTTAGCAGATTTTTTCGGGTCTAAAACACCGGTCTTCAATTGAGTATGCAATTGTTCTAGTTCCCTCAGACGACCCTCGACTTTAAACGGGAGTCCAGTCCGTACATAATCTTGCAGATAATCAACTGCCTTAAGCATGACTGGTAAAAGTTCCGTCTCCCCTGATTGTCTATGACTTAGCTGCTGCCTGTGTTCTTCAAAAGTTTGATGCAATTGCTCCACTGATAAAGACAAACGCCGGTTTTCAGTGCTCAACTCAGCCAACTGAGAGGACAAAACCTCCATGCGGTTCTTATGTTTTTCTTTTTCTAGATCAAGCTGACTCTGCAGCTCTTCAACTTCGCTGCGCATGCGGATAAGCTCCTCTGCCAAATTGTCTAGGCTATCCGCCTGGACACCACTCCAAAGCAGGAAGCATCCGACTAAAAATGCGACTCTAGGCAATGCTGCAGCAATAGAAGAAAAAGGAATCATTAAATATCCAGCGTTGTTGACACCTGAATTGAAAGAAGCGACATGGTAAAAAACAAAGATGACAAAATTATGAATGATTGATGACATTTTGTTTGCATTTTGCTTAAGTACTTTAGCGAAAGTTTTGAAGTATTTCTGGAGCAAGCCGGTGGCGTGGAGCCAGGGGACAGGGAAATCCCCATAAACCCTTTTTAAGGAATGTTAAGAAATGGTTAATTATGGAGTACAGAGGGGATTAATAAAGAAAAGTGAGGAGAGAAAATAATTGGCGAAGGGGTAAGTTTGATTGCCTGCGCAGACAGAGCTAGGGCATTAAAGATAGGGCAGGGTAATAGAACAGAAAGGATGAAATTAATTTCAGGGTTTTAGAAACAAATCAATCTTTTTCATCTGGCGCTGGCGATCGCGCCATGCAAATCTGGTCTCGGCCTTTGTGTTTGGCATTATAAAGGGCTTGGTCAGCCAGGCGGTAAAGATCATCCCATTCTTTCATCCCTTCTAAACTTGCCGCCAGACCTATACTAATACTTAAGTCCCCATCGAAACCCGGCACGGTCCAGCGATGGCTTTTTACAGCACGGCGTAATCGCTCGGCCACCTGCAACGCTTCGGCAGCCGTGGTATTGGCGCAGATGACGAAAAACTCTTCGCCACCTAAGCGGCAGACCACATCACTGCTACGGGCTGAATGGCGGAGCACATTGGCAATCTCTCGCAATACGCCATCGCCGATATCATGACCATAATGGTCATTGATCTGTTTAAAGAAATCCAAATCTACGACCAAGCAGGATAAGGAGGTTCCATTACGCTGATATTCAGCCCATGCCTGCTCCATCCGCTCCATTGCATAACGGCGATTAGGCAGCGCAGTCAACGAATCAGTCATCGCCATCTGTTCCAGACGCCGGTTAGCGACAGCGAGTTCAGCTAGGTAACGGCGGGTGGCCTCCCGCTCCCGCTCCACTTCTTGCCGAAGTCGAATAAGGCGCTGCCCACCCCAAAGGCGGGCTTGTAAAAGTCTAGGACTCAAAGGCTTTGCAAGATGATCATCAGCCCCTGCCTCGAAAGCCTGGATGGCGTCATCTCCATTCTCCGAACAGGTCAACACGATAATATAAACTTGTTGGCCAAACTTGGTTTGCCGCAAGCTCTGGCAAAACTCCAAGCAATCCATCCCCGGTATGCGCCGTTCACAAATGACCACTTGGGGTTGCTTGCTCAAAGCCAGGGAAAGTCCTTCACTCGCCTCACCGGCGCTAGTCACTGAATGCCCCATGCCCTCAAGCCAGCCGGAAAGCCGCTTAAGGTTCAATTCATCATCGCTAACCAGTAAAATCCTAAGAGGGAGAAACTCAACCTCCCGGAGGGAGGTTTGCAGCCTCATCTTCGCTTGAAGCCCCTCTTTGAGCTCGGCTAGAGAGGGAACTTCCTGGGTAGGCACATCCAATAACCGCCCCCACTCGGTCCACTCTTGGGTCACCTTTTCGAGCAATTGACCTACAAGCACCTTGTCTAATTCTAAGCTGGGGGCAAGCTCCTCCAAATGGGCCAAGCAATGGGGCTGATCAACGGTTTGGGCAACACAAAGCCAAGCCATCCGGCCGGCAAGATGGAGTTGCCTGGCAAGCCGCTGTACCCGCGAATTGTCCTCCAAATCCTCTAGCCCAAGTTGATAACTCGCGGCGACCCCATCCACATGGATAACAGGCAAGCCCCAATCTTCCAAAAGCGCTCTGGTCAATTCCCTATGATCAGTGGCAAATTTCTCTTGTTCACAAACGATTAGGGCTTGCTCATCTTCATGGGGAATTGACAACAGGACGGCCGTATAGCCATCCGGATAGATGCTTGCCAGAGCCAGCTTGCCCACACGCGCGAGTAAACCACAGGTAAAGGCCTCTTCTGGGGCCACAGCACGGTCCAAATTCGCAAGTGCTTGGGCAGCAAGAGCAGTGGCCAAGGAATGGGACCAAAATTTTAGATAATCAAACCCTTCACAGCGGCCATGGCCGCAATTGGAGAGCACGGAGATCCCGAGGGCAAAATGCCGAATGGCTTGCATCCCCAGCAGTCTTATGCCATCTTCGATGGCAATCACAGGGCGGCGGACTCCCAGATAGGCAGAGTTGGCTAGCTTAAGCAACCTTCCCGAAAGGGCCGGATCGGTCTGAATGGCCTTTGCCAGATCTTGTATGGAGGTATCTTCGCGCTGGGTGAGGCGCATAATCTCTAGGGCAACCCCAGAAGGAGAGGGCAGATCCCCCATAGCTTTGAGTTCGTCAAATCGAGTGGCAACCGTCATTCTGTGGATCCCTAATAGCTGAACAAGCGCAACGGGTGGCTATCCGCTTCGACTACCTATCAAAGCCCACCCATTTCTTTAAATCATCTTTGTGGAACTTATACTTGTATCGGTTGCAACTTCTATTTTTTCAGATCCTGGAGCCAAACTGTGACCAGTTAATACTTTTTCCTAGCCCGAGGGTGGGTTTGATCATAAACTTTAGCGAGATGCTGAAAATCTAAATGCGTATAAACTTGTGTCGTACTGATATCGGCATGACCCAGCAATTCCTGTATGGCTCGTAAATCACCACTGGATTCCAGTAAATGGGACGCAAAAGCATGCCGCAAGCGATGGGGATGGATAGCCACATCGAGTCCCTGCCGCAACCCCCAAATACGCAGCCGTTTCTGTACCGCACGGGGCGACAGACGGCGGCCTCGCCGAGACACAAAGACGGCGTCTTGGTTTTGACGGGTCCATGCCGCCCGCACTGGAAGCCAAGCCAAGAGAGCTGCTTTCGCCTGCCGGCCGAGGGGGACTTCCCGGGTTTTGGCACCCTTACCCACGACCCGCACTAAGGAGGCCTCTAGATCTAATTCCCTCAAGTTCAGCCCCACCAACTCAGCCAATCGGAGCCCGGAGGAGTAGAACAACTCCAGCATGGCCTGATCGCGAAGCAGCAGCTCTGTGCTAGGTTTCCCGTTCAATAATTGGGCAACTTGATCCACATCGAGGGTACGGGGCAATTGGCGCTTCCCTCTCGGTGCAGAAACGCCTTGTGCCGGGTGATTATTCATAACGCCTTCCCGCTGCAGATAGGCGGAAAAACTGCGGAGGGCCGATAATAGACGCTGGATACTACGCCCAGAAAGCCCCTTTTGGTGATGGGTAGCCACCAGTGCCCGGACTTTTTGGGCATCTAACTCTCCCCATCCCCGGATTCCATGACGATCACAAAAAGCAACCACCTTTGCAAGATCACGGCGGTAACTGACGATAGTTTGCCCTGAGAGACCCCGCTCATACTGGAGATGGGTGAGAAAGCGCTGAATCCAAGTCTGCTGTTCCTCTTCCATGGTCTGCTATGTCCAATGACGATGCAAAGCCCGCTCCACAATAGCCCCCAAATAATCCAGAAACATCGTGCCTAGATCGGCACGAAACCGGTTCGGCTCCTGACTGCCTATAGCAAGCAAGCCTCTACGCTGCTCCTCACCGAGGGGAATCAGAACACAAGACACCGCCTGCTCCACAGCGTCCCCAAACAGGTATGCGCCCTGCTCTGCAGTGAGCCGGCCACAAATGGGCCGAGAGCTTTTCAAAATACTGCTAAACACTTCCAGTTCAGGTGCATTTCGAGAAACTAACACTACTTCAGGATGATCCGAAAAAGGAGACGGCGAGGATGGGTCATCAAAAAACAGCCGTAATGCAATAACATCGACTTCGAAATCAGTCCGCAAAGAGGAAAACAAAGCTTCTAGCATGGCCTGGGGAGTCGCCGCCGACAGCACTGTCAGAGCGAATTGGTGAACTTTCTTGCTTAAATTATCATTCGCCGTAGCGTTTTCAATCAAATCCCGTAATTGCCACTTTAACTCCCGGTTCTGCTCTCGCAACAGTGCTAATTGTCGCTCCACTAGGCTAATGGCATCACCGCTGGGGTGGGGAATGGTCAGTTCACTCAAAAGATCCGAATGGTGAATAAAAAAATCCTTATGGGTACGTAGGTATTCCACTACCGCTTGTTCACGCCCTCGCTCTTCCTCTAGCTGAGTTTTGGGCGCCTCTTTTGCTCTAGCTCTCTTTTTCATAGCTCGATAGTCCCCTCGAACACGGTTTCTGCCGGCCCTGTCATCCAAACAGATTGACCCTCACCCGCCCAGTGAATACCTAAACGCCCACCGGGCAGGTCCACATAAACTTGCCCACTCAGCCAGCCCCGCCGTCGGCCTATCACCATTGCCGCACAGGCCCCAGTTCCACAAGCGGGGGTTTCTCCTGCACCTCGCTCATAGACCCGCAGACGGATATGGCCAGGGGAGATGACTTGGACAAAACCCACATTAACCCGCTGGGGAAAGCGGGGGTGCCTTTCCAGTATAGGTCCCCAGTAGGCTATAGGGGCAGTATCAATCTCTGGCACGCGCAGCACGCAGTGGGGATTGCCCATGGATACGGCTCCAATTTCTACGCGCTGTTTATCGAATTCCAACAGGTAATAGTCTGCCTCATGGTCTGCTTTAAACGGGATCTCATCGGGGGCAAAACGGGGCACCCCCATATCCACGGTGACCTGCTTATCAGTCTCTAGGTGCAAATGAATAACGCCACCAGCGGTCTGGACTTGCAACCTTTCTTTACCGGTAAGGCCTTGTTCCCGAACGAAGCGGGCAAAGCAGCGGGCACCGTTACCACACTGTTCCACTTCTCCCCCATCAGCGTTAAAAATCCGATAACCAAAATCAACCTCCGGAGAGGGAGGCGGCGCTACCAACAGCACTTGGTCACAGCCTATGCCTAGGCGGCGATCGGCAATCCGACGTACCTGGGAAGCAGTTAAAGATAATGGCTGGGAAATGGTGTCAATCACCACAAAATCATTGCCCAGACCCTGCATCTTGGTAAAGGCAATTCGCATTTTATGCTTATTTATCAAAAACTAACTAATTGCACTCCCTAAGAAGGGGCCAACAAACCTGAAATAGTCAAGTGTCTATCGCTCGCCACCTCCACCTGCAACGAATCAAGCCCCGCTTGAACCAGTTGTCCTTGGACTTCCTCCGGCTCAAAGGCCGCCAGCAATGAATTGAAAAAATCTCGCTGCAGGATCTCCGGCTCGCCGACCCCATAGTGTTCCACCAAAGCCTTGACCTCATGGCGGGTGGCCGGACGGCGGAGATCCATAATAAAAACCGGCGCGCCCCGGGCGCCGTAGCGCTTGAGGCAATCCCATAAAACGGCCGGTTCAAGCAGATGATGGAGCAGACTATTACTGATGAGTACATCGTATTTCCCCCGGGGCAATCGGACCTCTGGCAACCGCCCGTGTATGAACTGGACCCGCTCCCCCAACCCCGCTTGGCTAAGCGCTCGTTGTCCATGCTGCAACATGGCGGCAGCGCCGTCTACGCCATGGACAGTACAGGAAGGCCAGGCCTGTGCGACCCGCAAGGTAATATCTCCTGGACCGCAGCCCAAATCGAGCACATGGCCTTTAATGGTGCCAGGGGGAAAAGCCGCCTGCAGCAGTTCTATAAAATGGCTGTTGGGCTCGGAAAAATCAGCCTCAGCATAGGCCTGAGCTTGGGCCTCATCTTCCATTAATTCAGGCTCGGGGATACGTTTCACGGCTAGGACATCACGACTACTTGTTTTATGCTCTTTAACAGGGAAATGATAAATAACACACTATTCAGGTAAGATCGATTCACCGGCATAGAGAGATTCCACGGTTTCCCGCTTCCGTACCAAATAGGCCTCACTGCCGTCCACCATCACCTCAGCTGCCCGTGGCCGAGAATTATAATTGGAGCTCATGGTAAAGCCGTAGGCCCCGGCGGCCCGTGCCACCAGCAACGTCCCAACCCCGAGGGCAAGATGACGCTGTTTACCGAGAAAGTCGCCGGTCTCACATACCGGCCCCACCACATCAAAGAAGTGCGACTGGCCATCGGTGCCAATCGTCACCGGGATAATTTCTTGCCAAGCATCGTAGAGCGCCGGGCGGAGCAGATCATTCATCGCCGCATCCACAATGGCAAAATTCTTCTGGGGAGTATGTTTGAGATACTCAACCCGGGTTAACAACACCCCTCCATTGCCGACAATGGCCCGACCAGGCTCGATCCAAACCTCCAAATTTCTTCCCGCCAATTTTTCTCGCAAAGCAGAGGCATATTGCTGCGGACTAGGCGGTGTTTCATCCCGATAGGTAATTCCCAACCCCCCCCCAAGATCAATATGACGGACCTCAACCCCCCGCTCAGCTAACTGGTCGACTAACGCTAAAACCCGTTCCAGAGCAGCCAAGAAGGGAGATAAAGAAGTGAGCTGAGAACCAATGTGACAATCCACACCGAGGATATCAATATAAGGCAAGGTAACAGCATGGGCATAGACTTCTAGAGCCTGGTCAATTTCTATGCCAAATTTATTTTCACGCAGCCCCGTTGCAATGTAAGGATGGGTACGCGCATCCACATCGGGATTTACCCGCAGGGACACCGGCGCTCGCCGCCCTAACTTCCCGGCAATGTGGTTTAAATGCGCTAATTCGGCTTCAGATTCCACGTTAAAGCAGGCAATACCGGCGGTAAGGGCCCGGTGCATCTCGTCAGCCCGCTTGCCCACCCCAGAGAAGACTACTTGCCCAGGATCGCCTCCTGCGGCGAGCACCCGTTCGAGTTCCCCCACCGAAACGATATCAAATCCCGATCCCAAACGGGCTAGGATATTCAAAACGGCTAGATTAGAGTTAGCCTTCACCGCGTAGCATACCCGGTGGGGATACTCCTGGAAAGCTTGGTCGAATGCCTGCCATTGATGCTCAATCATGGATCGAGAATAAACGTAACAAGGCGTACCAAAGCGGCTTGCAATCTCCGGCAAAGGAACCTCTTCCGCCCATAAAGTATTATCGTGGTAGTGAAAATGGTCCATAGATCAGATTGCCTTTTGCATCATCCCTTTCTCTTTTGGTATATAAAGCGGCCCCTTTTGGCCACAACCTGTCACCAACACCCCTAAAAACAATAGCGCAGTAAGACCTAGCGCCCCCTTCCTGCGTCGCAGCCCCATGCTTGCCTCCTTAAGAAAGTAAAGTGCCCATTGTAGCGGTTTTTTAGTCATGATTTTCGCCACTTCTTGCTCTTTGATCTCTACCAACGACCTCAAGAATTAGCCAAAACTCGCGATATCTTTAAATGTCGCATGGGGAATCCGCTCCCAGAGACCTTCCATTATTGAGATTGTCGCCACGGAATATCCCCCCTACTGGAGGTACATTAGAATATATGGCAACCCCTGGAGCACAGATCATAATGAACGGTCTGGCCCGCCGTTTAGTGGAAGATGGGCTACTTAGCGAAGCGGATGCCCTGCAGGCTCATGAGCAGTCCCGCAAGGCCAGTATTCCTTTTGTCACTTACTTAGTCCAGCAAAAACTACTCAAAAGCCTGGATATTAGCCAAGCGGCCTCACAGGAATTTGGCATTCCTCTCTTCGATCTCGATGCGTTGGATTTGGACTGCCTTCCCAAAGGCCTGGTGGAAGAAAAACTAATCCGCCAGCATCAAGCATTACCCATTTTCAAGCGCGGGAATCGCCTGTTCGTTGCCGTGGCCGATCCCACCAACCTCCAGGCATTAGACGAAATTAAATTCCACGCGGGGATTAATACCGAAGCTATCCTCGTTGAAGAAGATAAGCTAGCACAAACTATTGATCGGGCCATGGAGGCCCAAGACACTTCCCTTGCCGATCTGAATGATACCGCATTAGATGATCTCGACATTTCCGGGGGCGAAGAGGAGACCCCGCAAAATTCTATCGAATCTGACGTCGATGATACACCTGTAGTACGCTTTATTAATAAGGCCCTATTGGATGCCATTCATCAGGGGGCCTCGGATATCCATTTTGAGCCCTATGAGAAAATCTATCGGATTAGATACCGCCAAGATGGGGTGCTGCGGGAAGTCGTTTGCCCTCCCGTAAGCCTAGCAAGCCGGCTAGCAGCTCGCCTTAAGGTGATGGCCCGCTTGGATATTTCCGAACGGCGCGTGCCCCAAGATGGGCGCATGAAAATGAATATCTCCAAAAACCGAGCAATTGACTTTCGTGTCAATACCTGTCCTACTTTATTTGGTGAGAAAATCGTCCTTCGTATCCTGGACCCCTCCAGCGCCCAATTGGGAATCGACGCCCTCGGTTATGAAGAAAAACAAAAACAAATCTTTCTAGAAACTATCCACCGGCCTTACGGGATGGTGCTGGTTACTGGCCCCACTGGCAGCGGTAAAACCGTCTCTCTTTATACCGCGCTGAATATTCTTAATACCGCGGACCGTAATATCTCCACCGCCGAGGATCCGGCCGAAATCAACCTGCCCGGCATTAATCAGGTTAACGTATACCCGAAGGTAGGGTTGACCTTTGCTGGAGCCCTAAGAGCCTTTTTACGTCAAGATCCTGATGTCATCATGGTAGGTGAGATTCGGGATCTCGAAACGGCTGAAATTGCCATCAAAGCGGCCCAAACCGGTCATATGGTGCTTTCCACCCTCCACACCAATGACGCACCCCAGACCCTGACTCGGTTATTAAACATGGGGGTGGCTTCCTACAACATTGCCTCGGCAGTCTCTCTGATTATTGCCCAGCGCTTGGCACGGCGCCTTTGTTCCCGATGTAAAGCTCCCGAGAAGATCCCTCAGGAAGCCTTATTAGAAGAAGGTTTCACCCAAGCCCAGCTCGACGCCTCACCCACTATTTATAAAGCAGTAGGCTGCCAGCGCTGCTCAGGAGGCTATAAGGGCCGAGTGGGCATCTATCAAGTCATGCCGGTATCCGAGGAGATGGGGCGCATCATTATGGCAGGGGGCAACTCCATGGAGCTCTCGGAGCAAGCTAAAAAGGAAGGAGTGGTCGATCTACGCCAGTCTGGGCTCAAAAAAGTTATTGATGGGATTACCAGTTTAGAGGAAATCAACCGCGTGACGAAGGAGTAATCTGATGGCGCAAGCAGCCACGAAGCAGCAGATTTTTGTCTGGGAAGGCGCCAACCGGCAGGGGCAGCGGGTTAAAGGCGAGGTGAACGGCAAAAACACTAGCATGGTGAAAGCCGATCTACGGCGACAAGGCATTGTACCCTTAAAGGTCCGGAAAAAACCCACGCCTTTGTTTAGCCGAGGCAAGAAAAAAATCACCCCTAAGGAAATCGCTATTTTTAGCCGCCAACTGGCAACGATGATGTCCGCGGGCGTACCATTGGTTCAGGCCTTTGAAATCATAGGTCGCGGCCATGAAAACGCCTCCATGCAAGCGCTGGTCCTAAATATCAAGGGGGAAGTGGAGGGTGGCGGCACGCTGGCTGAAGCCCTCAAGAAACACCCAAGGCAGTTTGACGACCTTTTTTGTAACCTGGTCAATGCCGGGGAGCAGTCCGGTACCCTTGAGACATTGCTGGATAAAATCGCCACTTACAAAGAAAAGACAGAGGCCATAAAGGGAAAGATAAAAAAAGCGCTATTCTATCCTACCGCCGTAGTGGTGGTGGCTTTTATCATTACCGCTATTTTGCTTATCTTCGTTATCCCCCAATTTCAAACCTTGTTCCAGAATTTCGGCGCCGATCTCCCCGCCCTCACCTTATTAGTACTCCAGCTTTCCGCCCTCTTTCAAGAGTGGTGGTGGGCTATTTTTGGAGGCATGGGGGTCGCCATTTATAGCCTTATCGAAGCCAGGCGGCGCTCACGCAAGATCAACCATCTCTTCGATAAACTACTACTCAAGCTGCCGGTGATTGGCGATATCCTGAACAAGGCAACTATCGCCCGCTATGCCCGTACCCTCTCGACCATGTTTGCCGCCGGCGTTCCCTTGGTTGAAGCAATGGCCTCTGTGGCTGGCGCTGCTGGCAACTCCGTCTATGCTCAGGCCATCCTCCGCATGCGTGATGAGGTCTCCACCGGGACTCAGTTACAAGCGGCTATGCGCAGCAGCCAATTATTTCCTAATATGGTGGTGCAGATGGTAGCTATTGGTGAAGAAGCAGGCTCAATCGATCAGATGCTAGCCAAAGTAGCCGATTTCTATGAGGAGGAAGTCGATAATGCCGTTGATGCCCTAAGTAGCTTGCTAGAGCCTCTTATCATGGCGATACTAGGGGTTTTGGTGGGCGGCCTTGTCATCGCCATGTACTTACCCATCTTCAAGATGGGCTCGGTCGTTTAACTGGATTTGATAGGGGTTCATGGAAGTTATTGCCTTTTTTGAGAATCATCTGATTGCCTTTGTGGCTTCAGCCTTTGTACTAGGCTTAGTGGTAGGCAGTTTCCTTAATGTGGTGATTTACCGCCTTCCCCTCATGATGGAAAGACAGTGGAAGAGCCAGTGTGCGGAACTGCATGGTAAGTCCCTACCGGAGCAGGAACCATTCAACCTGTTCGTCCCCCGCTCTCGCTGTCCAGCGTGTCGCCACAAAATACAAGCTTGGGAGAACATTCCCTTATTCAGTTATCTCCTGTTACTGGGACGCTGCAATCACTGCGGCGCTTCTATTTCCCCCCGCTATCCCCTGGTAGAGCTTTTAACCGGCGTGCTTTCTGCTGCCGTAGCTTGGCACTTTGGCACCAGCTGGGAAACCATTGCCGCTTTGCTCTTGAGTTATGCCCTTATTACGCTTACCTTTATTGATTTTGATCACCAACTGCTGCCCGACAGTATTACCCTTCCTTTTCTTTGGTTTGGATTAGGACTAAGTTTATTTGAGGTATTTACGGATGTCCGAACCAGCCTTATTGGCGCCATGGCAGGCTATCTTTCCCTATGGCTGGTTTACCATCTGTTTCGGCTGCTTACCAAAAAAGAGGGAATGGGATATGGCGACTTCAAACTTTTAGCACTCCTTGGTGCCTGGTTGGGCTGGACGATGCTCCCTGCTATCATTCTACTTTCCTCACTGGTAGGCGCCCTACTGGGTACCATATGGCTCTCTCTTTCCAGCCAACACCGAGAAACCCCCCTCCCCTTTGGCCCTTATCTTGCAGCTGCGGGTTGGTTAGCCTTGATGTGGGGACAGGATATCAACCATTTTTATCTCTCCTTCACCGGACTCGGCTAAGCTGCAGCTTTCCCTAAACTACGGAGCCGTAAACATAGGTTGCTGAAAATGCCTATTTACAAGGTTGGACTCACCGGCGGTATTGGTAGCGGTAAATCTACAGCAGCTCAGATTTTTGCCGAATTAGGCGTCCCTGTCATTGATACCGATACCATCGCCCGAGAATTAGTCGAACCTGGCCAGCCGGCCCTTGCTGAGATTATTACCACTTTTGGCGAAGAAATATTAAACGCTCAAGGAATGCTCGATCGGGCTCGCTTACGCCGTCTCGTATTTGCCAATGAAACATTAAAAGCCCGCCTAGAAGCAATATTGCATCCCCGAATACTCCAAGAAATGCATCACCGGGCTACTCAGTTGACAACGCCTTACTGCATTCTCATCATTCCCTTGCTAATAGAAACTGCTCAGGAAGGCTCTATTGACCGAATTCTGGTAATTGATGTCCCTGAGGCCATCCAACGCCATCGGGTTAAAGCCCGGGACCAGCTTTCAGATGAGGAAATTGATGCCATTCTTCGGACCCAATGCCCCCGCGCGGTTCGACTCGCCGCCGCTGATGATATCATCGTCAATGATACCGATTTGGCCACCCTGCATCGCCAAATTGAGCGTTGCCACCAAAAATATCTCTCCTTGGCTTCCTAGCACTTCCTAGCATTTGCTACTCACCTCAACCTGATCGAAAATGTTTAGTTTACTGCTGTTTCTAGGATTATTGTGCTAAATAAAAATTTTTACGAACAACCGCTTAACGAAAGAGTCCGGACCCTGCTAAGACTCGAGTTCCTATTCCGCCAGGTCCAGCACTACCTGCCGGGCGAGTCAGAATGGGATAGCCAGGGTGCACTCACTGGCCTATTCGAATTACTGACTATCTTTGGCCGAAGTGATCTAAAAACCGAAGCTATCAAAGAACTAGAACGCCTACAAACTAATCTGTCGCGTCTCCAAAAGTCCCCCCATGTGGATCGAGAACGCCTAGACGAATTCTTGCAACAGATTGAAAGCCTGGCTGACACCCTACGGGCTAATAATATGCAACTTGGGCAACAGCTTAAAGATAGCGAGTTCCTCCATAGCATCCGGCAACGATCTACTATCCCCGGTGGTGCCTGTGACTTTGATCTGCCTAACTATCACTACTGGCGAAGATCGCCGGCTGAACAACGCGTTTCGGATCTCGAAAATTGGTTTCAAGACTTTGATCCTATCCGCAACGCTACGGAATTAATTCTTCAGCTCATTCGAAGCAGTGCTCCTCCTACACCGCAAGTGGCTAAAGGGGGGTTTTATCAGCAAAATTTAGATACCCACACGCCTTACCAAATGGTCAGGGTACTGCTGCCTCCCGATAGCGATTGCTTTCCGGAAATCAGTGGGGGAAAACATCGTTTTAGCATACGCTTCATGGTTTTTTCTATTGATAAGCCAACCCAACCCGTTGAAGAAGACATCTCCTTCGAGCTATGCTGTTGTGCTATATGAGTGAGGATAGAAAACGGTATATCCATTGCCCCACCTGCGGCCGTGAAACCCTCTGGTCCCAGGAAAACCCCTGGCGTCCTTTCTGTAGCGAACGCTGCCGACTGATTGATCTCAGTGCCTGGGCCACAGAAACCCATCGGATCCCAGGAGAGGAAGTAAAACCCAGCCCTTCTTCAGAAGAGTAACAGCATTAGCTTTTAGGCCCATGCCCCCACAAGGCTCGAATAGCGGCAATACCTTGGGCCCCCCGATGCCACGCTTCCTGCAAATGCTCCAGTTCCATGCCTCCTAAGGCGTAAACGGGAAAAGGAGCTTGCGCCACCAAGGTTTGGAACCGCTCCCAACCCAAGGGGGATGCTTGTGGATGGGAAGGCGTTTCAAGGACCGGTCCGAGTACGGCAAAATCGACGCCAATTCTGGCAGCGTGGGCCAGTTGTTGAGGGTTGTGGCAGGAAGCCGCTACCCATCTATCCACTCCCAAGGGCCGTTGGGAGAGGCGCAGCAAACGCTCGCTGGTCAGATGCACCCCATCAGCGCCCAACTCCACAGCCCGGGTTGGTGAGGTATTCAGCAATAAGACTGCCTCATGCTCCAAACACAAGCGCCGAGCCTCTCGTGCCAAAGTTTGGTAATGCAGCGGACTAAGATTTTTAGCCCGCAGCTGGACCAACCGTACCCCGGCTTGCAATGACTGGAGTAAACGGTCTAAGAATACTGTCAGATCCTCAACCGGCCCCCCCGTAATAAGATAAGTGGATGGCAGACGTACCGCCGTGACGATGGGTTGGTTAGCCGCCGGGAAAGGATAGCTGCTTAAATCCGCAGGTCGAACCCATTCCACAGGTTGCCCTTCTTGGCCCCTCGCCATGCCAGAAAAGCGATCGACTCGCCACGTATGGAGCCGCACAGACCGATCCGGATAATCATGATGCACTTGTAATAAGGGGCGGGCTTGGAGGACTCGGATCCCGAGCTCTTCCCACAACTCCCTGGAAAGGGCCTGAGCTACACTCTCACCTGGATTGAGCTTGCCTCCCGGAAATTCCCACAAATTACCTTGGTGAACATGGGAAGGGCGTTTGGATAACAATACCTGGCCCTGATCATTAAAGATTGCACCTGCGGCCACCTGTAGTATCATAAAAAGAATTATTTTGTAAAACGGTGCTAAGGCCAGGTGTAATGTCGCGACTGCTGATCACTCTGGGACTCATATTGGTTGTGATAGGGGTCCTCTGGCCATGGCTAACCAAATTGGGCCTCGGCCGACTACCCGGCGATATTGTCATTGAGCGAGAAAATTTCCGTTTTTATTTCCCGATTACCACATCCATCTTAATTAGTTTGATTCTTTCCTTACTCTTTTGGCTGTTTCGCCGCTAAGCAGTTAGCCTACTTCATAATAAAGGGAATTAAATAGCTATCCTAAACTTCGAGCTTTGCTAGCCTGATCTTATTGACTTCTGTTCCCTTTAGTCCTTGAGCACATATATCGCCCCACAATAGGGGCAACGTTCCCGCCCCGTTTCTTCAATAGGGAGATAAACCCGGGGGTGGGAGTTCCATAATTCCATAGAGGGCATTGGACAAGATAAGGGTAAATCCGCGCGCGTGACCTCATAACGGCAGGCTTCATTAGCCTGGGTTCCATGGGTTGGAGAAGTATTAGTATCTGAAGTTGTTGTTTCGCTCACGGCCATATCTATTCACTGGTAGTTATTTACGGAGTTTTAGGTAATAAAGAATATTACCTGCTTTAGGGGGAGACCTCCAACATCCGAGTCAAAGCCAAGCGGGCAAGCTCAGCTTCTTCTTCGGGCACCTTGATTTGATTCACGACTTGCCCGGAAATCAAGTTTTCCAAGCTCCAGGCCAAATGCTGGGGATCAATCCGAAACATGGTTGAGCACATACATACCGTAGGTGACATAAAGTGGATAGATTTACCTTCCGTTTTGTAATGCTCACGCAAGCGATTCACCAAATTAAGCTCGGTCCCCACCAACCAACGGGTACCGGGCTCTGCCTCCCGGATAGTCTTGATGATGTATTCGGTTGAACCGACATAATGGGACTTTTGGCAGACCTCGAAGCTGTTCTCGGGATGAGAGATAACTTTTGCATCAGGATAGCGCTCCAGAAAACGATCGATATGGACCGGCTGGAACATTTGATGCACCGAACAGTGACCTTGCCAGAGGATTATCCGGGCCGCCTGAATCTGCTCCCGAGTTAACCCCCCGTAGGGCTGATTAAAATCCCAAACCACCATTTCTTCTAGCGGAATCCCCATACTATAGCCAGTATTCCGCCCCAAGTGCTGATCAGGGAAAAACAACACCTTTTCACGACGGTCAAAGGCCCATTTAAGGACAGCCTGGGCATTGCTTGAGGTACAAACGATACCCCCGTGGCGACCGCAAAAGGCCTTGAGGTTGGCGGCAGAGTTGATATAAGTGACCGGAGTCACCTCTTGTTCAGGCTCCAAAATTTCGCCTAATTCCCGCCAGGCCCGCTCCACCTTGGCTAAGTCAGCCATATCGGCCATAGCACAACCTGCGGCCATATCAGGGAGAATAGCCTTTTGTTCAGGGCGAGACAGAATATCTGCCACTTCAGCCATAAAATGGACACCACAAAAAATAATATAATGGGCATCTGAAGCAGCGGCCTGACGTGACAATTTGAGGGAGTCGCCAGAATAATCAGCAAACTGGAAAACTTCTTCCCGTTGATAGTGGTGTCCAAGGATAACGACCTGTGAGCCTAAAGCCGCTTTGGCTCTGGCAATCCGGTCCTCACACTCAGTATCACTAAGATCAATGTAGCTCTGAATTACTGCCGCTTCAGCCATCTTTTTATCTTCGCTAGGGACGGTAAAAAATAAATACTTTACTATTTTACTAAAGAATTATAACAAATAGGTAGCCCCTAATGGGTAAAAAAGAAGCGGTTGAATTTCAACAATAACGCAAGTACAGCCTCTCTCAGTCTCTCTTACAGGGGATCTTGAACGTAGCGCGTTAGCGGCTGGCCGCCTAGTTTTTCTGAAAACAGGTCCCTTCTTTCAAAAGACTCCTATTGAGATTTAATGATCTACCCCTTCTCTGGAGTTGATTTGCGCGCTCGAATCCCGAGTTCGCGTAATTGCGCCTCTGCAACCGGGCCAGGCGCCCCTGTAAGGGGACAAGTCGCCGTTTGAGTCTTGGGAAAAGCGATGACTTCTCGGATTGAAGCGCTTCCAGTCATCAACATCACCAGGCGATCCAACCCAAATGCAATCCCCCCATGGGGCGGACAACCATATTTCAGCGCATCCAATAGAAACCCGAATTTTTCCCTGGCTTCTTCATCGCCAATCCCTAACAAACGAAAAACTTGAGTCTGGACCTGGGAGCGAAAGATACGCATAGAGCCCCCCCCCACCTCAGTACCATTTAGCACTAAATCATAGGCGCGAGACCGACAAGCGCCTGGATCTTGCTCCAGCAGGGGAAGGTCTTCCTCTTTAGGAGAAGTAAAAGGATGGTGTAAAGCACTCCAGCGGCTACTGGTCTCATCCCACTCGAACATGGGAAAATCTATCACCCAAAGAGGGCGCCAGCCATGTTCCACTAAGCCGTGGTCGTGGCCTAGCTTCTCTCGCAAAGCTCCAAGAGCTTCATTGACAATGGAAGCTTTGTCAGCGCCAAAAAAGATGACATCTCCATCCTCAGCACCCGTGCGGTCCAGAATGGCGCCAATCACCTCATCAGGCAAGAACTTAAGGATAGGAGACTGCAATCCCTCCCGCCCCCGACGACGCTCAACCACCTTAATATAGGCCAAACCCTTGGCACCATAGATAGCCACAAACTTAGTGTAGTCATCAATCTCTTTACGGCTAAGCTTGCCACCACCAGGTAACCGTAGCGCAGCGACTCGCCCGTCCCGATCTTGGGCCGGTTCGGCAAAGACCTTAAACTCCACCATCTTCATCAAATCCCCTACTTCCACCAATCTTAGGGGAATACGCAAATCAGGCTTGTCCAAACCAAAGCAGGCCAAAGCCTCGGCGTAGGGCATCCGAATGAACGGCGTGTGGAGGGGTACTTCTAATACCGTGGCAAATAGCTCCTTAATCATCTCTTCCATCAACCCCATAAACTCATCCTCATGAAGGAATGAAGTCTCTATGTCGAGCTGAGTAAACTCGGGTTGACGGTCAGCCCGCAAATCCTCATCGCGAAAACAACGCACCATCTGATAGTAACGGTCCACCCCGGCAATCATTAGGAGCTGTTTGAACAATTGGGGGGACTGAGGTAAAGCAAAAAATTGGCCAGGATGAGTCCGGCTTGGAACCAGAAAATCACGGGCACCCTCGGGAGTCGACTTAGTCAGAACGGGGGTATCGATATCGAGAAATCCCCGCTCATCCAAAAACTTGCGCAGTTGTCGGATAATTTCCGAGCGGAACCGCAGACGCTGCAAACTTTCCGGCCGCCGGAGGTCAATGTAACGATAGCGCAGCCGGACTTCCTCGCTCACCTCTAATTTTTCATCAACGGGAAACGGCGGCGTTTCTGAAGCATTCAGTAAAACAAGCTCCTGACTCAGTACTTCAATTTTGCCCGTCTTTAGATCCGGATTTTCAGTCCCTTCCGGTCGGTGCCGCACCCGGCCCTTGACTTGGAGGACATATTCACTCCGTACCTGCTCAGCATGCCTAAAATTTTCGGGAGAATCCTCTGGGTCAAAGACCAATTGGATTAAGCCCTCCCGATCACGGAGATCAATAAAAATCACACCTCCATGGTCTCGGCGGCGGTTTACCCAACCGCAAAGGGTGACTTCTTGATCAATATGGGCTTCAGAAAGGTCGCCGCAATAGTGGCTGCGCATGGAGAAATCCTTAACATATACTAGGAAACGTTAAAACAAAATGACGAATATTACGGCTTCACGGTCAGCCTGTGCAACAAGGCTAGAATTTTGCCCTTACCTAAATCCCACAGGATTTACACTATAGCCTCGGAGTTGTCCTTCCCGCATAGGCAGCTATCCCGTTTTTTCAGGCAGCGATTAGATTTCCGCCTACGCGGGAATAACCCATTGCGTATCTAATCCGTCATCATCGAACATGATAAACGCAATAGCTAAAGAGTTCCCATTCCCGCTAACCCGAGGTAGCGGCAGGGGAACTGTCTGTCGGTTTAGCCGCAGGGGCTCCCGCCTGCTTGTCCTTGGCTTTTCCAGAATCTTCTTTATCTTTAGAGCCGTCGCTAGAACTCACCACGTTTCGCTTGTCACCGTTTTTAAAATCAGTTTCGTACCACCCCCCACCTTTGAGCCGAAACCCAACGGCAGACACTAATTTACGTAATTGCCCTTCGCCACAAGAGGGACATTCCCGTAATGGCTCATCGGCTATCTTTTGCAACAGCTCCATTTCGTGACCACAAGCCTGGCAGCGATATTCATAGATGGGCATAGTCCAATTCCTCATTCCATTTCAACGTTTAAGTATAGGTAGGGAAATCAAAATAAACTAAAAAATCAAAAAATTAACGTCACATTAATCGTGCTCTTTAGGCTCACAAGGGCGCTGGTAGAGGGACCTTTTTAGCATCCTATTAAGCCACCTGCTCAATATGGGGACAATATGTTCTATTTCAACGCCTTTGCGGATTAATGGGGGGGTGTTACAATTTCCGCTTTCTTAATATGAGTTCTGTAGACTCAGTTGCCTTGGCACAACAGCTATGCCTTTCTCACCTCTTCATCTTTTGCTTGCTTTTTTCCTTATCAGCTTTCTGATAGCCTTTATCCAAATCGGGGCCTTGACCTTGGCCGTGGAAAAATTAGGCCTTTCTCCTGAGTCTGCGGCGATACTCTTGTTTGGATCTTTGTTTGGAAGCCTTATTAACCTGCCATTATTTTCCATCACCGCGCAATGCCCTCCCGAATCATTCCAGAGCAAATCCCGGTTGGGCCTACTGCGCCCACCACAAAGACCTTTTCACGGGAAGACAATAATTGCGGTCAATGCGGGAGGATGCCTCATCCCTTTGACTTTCTCGCTCTATTTATTTCAAAACAGCGGCCTAGCGTTAAATCAGGCGATTCTAGGAATTGCTGCGGTCAGTACAGTGAGTTATCTTTTTAGCCGGCCCATACCGGGGATGGGAATTGGGATGCCTATCTTTATTGCTCCCCTTTCTGCGGCGCTTGCCGCCCAGCTCATCGCTCCTGAGTATCGGGCACCTCTCGCTTATATTGCCGGGACCCTGGGAGTTTTACTTGGCGCAGATATTTTGCGCCTCAAGGATGTTCGTCAGATGGGCACGCCAATCGCTTCCATCGGCGGCGCCGGTACATTTGACGGTATTTTTATCACCGGTATCCTCGCCGTTCTGCTGGCTTAACCCATCATGACCAAGTTTTCCGGCTCTTTGTGGTAGAATTGCGCGATGCAAACACCGCTCCAGACTTCTTTTAGTTGAATATTAAAGCAATTATTAAATAACAATTCTCGTCATCTGCCTTTAGTTAAGGGAGCAAAATATATGAGCACAGATAGCGTCGATCAGGGCAAACGCCGCTTTTTGACGACTACTGCGACAGTGGTCGGAGGGGTTGGCATAGGCTTTACAGCAGTACCATTTGTCAAGTCCATGCAACCTAGCGAGCGAGCTCAAGCTGCTGGCGCCCCCGTAGAAGTCGATATCAGCAATCTTGAACCTGGCCAACTTATGACCGTTGAATGGCGTGGTAAACCGGTCTGGATTCTCCGCCGAACCCAGGAAGAGATAGAAAGTGTAGAGGCGCTTACAGAGAGCAGTACGCTCCGTGACCCCTTAAGCGAAGAGGAATCTCAACAACCCCCCTTCGCCCAGAACATTTATCGTTCCATTGAACCTGACGTCCTCGTAGTCATCGGGATTTGCACCCACTTGGGCTGCTCCCCCACCTTCCGCCCGGAGGTTGCCCCACCTGATTTAGGCCCTGATTGGCAAGGTGGATTTTTCTGCCCTTGCCACGGTTCTCGTTTTGACATGTCGGGTCGGGTCTACGCAGGAGTCCCCGCACCGACAAATCTAATAGTGCCGCCCTATCGTTTCCTTGCGGAAAACCGTCTTCTGATTGGTGAAACCCCAGTTGGTGAAACCCCAGGGGAGGCAGCCTAATGAAAAAAATTATAAATCAAACATTTAAATGGATTGATAACCGCCTTCCACTCTCCAAACTATGGAAGGAGCATGCGTCGGAATACTACGCGCCAAAAAATTTCAATATTTGGTATTTTTTTGGTTCTCTGGCCATGTTGGTGCTGGTTATCCAGTTGGTCACTGGGCTCTTCTTGACCATGAATTACAAACCAGCGGCTGATCTAGCCTTCGGCTCTGTTGAATACATCATGCGGGATGTGGAATGGGGCTGGTTAATCCGTTACATGCATTCTACTGGGGCCTCCGCATTTTTTATTCTGATCTATCTCCACATGTTCCGCGGAATAATTTATGGCTCCCATAAGAAACCCCGGGAAATGGTGTGGATCATCGGAGTATTAATATACCTTACCCTGGTGGCAGAGGCGTTTATGGGTTACTTGCTACCCTGGGGACAAATGTCCTACTGGGGTGCCCAGGTCACCATCTCTCTCTTTGGGGCTTTTCCAATCATTGGCGAAGGCTTAGCCGAATGGATTCGCGGCGATTATGTAGTCTCTGACGCCACCTTAAACCGCTTCTTCGCCTTCCATGTATTTCTAATGCCCTTGCTGCTGATTGCACTGGTCGTCGCTCACATTATGGCGCTGCACGAAACAGGTTCCAACAACCCAGACGGAGTAGAAATCAAAGAGAAAAAAGGCTCCAATGGTCTCCCCTTAGACGGCATTCCGTTCCACCCTTATTATACTGTCAAAGATTTGTGGGGATTTGGGATCTTTCTGTTCCTATTTGCCTGGGTCGTTTTCTATGCGCCTGAGCTAGGGGGATGGTTCTTGGAACATCCTAACTTCGAACCGGCCAATCCCCTAGCCACACCGGAGCATATCAGACCTCTGTGGTATCTCACTCCTTTCTACTCCATATTGCGATCGATACCTGACAAGTTATTAGGTGTCATCGCCATGGATGCTGCCATCTTCCTATGGTTTTTCCTGCCCTGGCTGGATCGCAGTCCGGTCAAATCTATCCGTTACCGGGGGCTGTTTTTTAAGTCTGCCATAGGACTCTTTGTTATTAGCTTTGTGGGATTAGGCTATCTGGGCACACAACCTGCCACACCGCTGCTGACCATGTTTGCCAGGGTATTTTCAGCCTTTTATTTTGCTTTCTTCCTGCTAATGCCGATCTACACCAAACTGGACAAAACTAAACCCGTTCCAGAAAGGGTGACCTCAAAATGAAAAGAATTATTGCTTGTTTGTTCCTCTTCTTCTCATCGACCACGTTAGTTTGGGCCGTATCAAACAGCTATCCTTTGGATAGTGTGGAGATCGATCTCAACGATAAGGCCTCCTTGCAACGGGGTGCACAGGTTTTCGTTAATTACTGCCTCAGCTGCCATTCAGCCCAATACATGCGCTATAGCCGAATGGCAGAGGACCTGGATCTAACCGAAGAGCAGGTTGCTGATAACCTGATGCTTACCACGGATAAGATCCATGACGCCATGACTATCGCTATGAAACCCGAGAATGCCGAACGCTGGTTTGGTGTCGCTCCGCCAGACTTATCTTTGGTGGCTCGTTCCCGAGGCCCCGCCTGGTTGCATACTTACCTGCGAACCTTTTACTTGGATCCAAACCGTCCCACCGGGGTTAATAATCTGGTATTCAAGGATACGGCCATGCCTCATGTGTTGTGGCCCCTGCAAGGATGGCAACAACTTGCGGGTAAGAAAGAGGAAGAGGGGGATGAAACCCACAGCACAGAGTTTGAATTGGCCGTTGAAGGGGCCCTGACTCCCAGCGAGTACGAGCAGATGCTAGATGACTTGGTTAATTTTATGACCTATGTGAGCGAACCTGCTCGGCTTGAGCGGGAAAAACTTGGCCCTTGGGTGCTGCTCTACATCGCACTCTTTTGTGGCGTTGCCTATTTCCTCAAAAAGGAATATTGGAAAGACGTTCATTGAGGTAAGATAATTCGGACAGTTTTTGCCCAGCTCAACCCCTGCTTCAACCGGATCCAATTGAGCAAATGCCGGTAAAGTTTGAGGGTGGACCGTCAGCTGGCAAAAACTGTCCAACGCCCTGTGACTATATAAATCAAAATATTCATAAGGGTGCTCACAGGAGTAGGAATGTGGGGAAGAAGGTTCTATGGCCCTTTCACCTAGTAAGCGTTCTATAACAACCTTATATTCAGATCCTTTATGCCCGCTTTGCCACCGTACCCGTATCGTCGTGGCAGAAAAGAATATTTCCACAGATATCATTGATATAGATCCAGATCGTTTGCCGGAGGACTTGGTTCAGCTCAATCCGTACAACTCGACTCCTACTCTTGTGGATCGGGATCTGGTATTGTACGAATCACAGGTCATCATGGAATATTTCGATGAGCGATTTCCCCATCCCCCCTTAATGCCGGTAGATCCCATTTCCAGGGCACGTATTCGACTTATGCTTTACCGTATTGATCGGGAGTGGTACCGCTTGCTTGGCAATACACCTCGATCTAGCATAGGGCCTAAAGCTCGCAAAATGCTGATCGAGGATCTCACCGTATTGAGCCCAGCTTTCGAAAAAACACCTTTCTTTATGAATGAAGAGTTTTCTTTGTTAGACTGCGCCTTAGCGCCTCTGCTATGGCGGTTGCCCGCTCTAGACGTTAAGCTACCCCCTCAAGCGAAGCTTGTTGAGGAATATGCTAATCGTATTTTCTCCCGGGATTCTTTCCAGAAAAGTCTGAGCAATGCGGAGCGGGAAATACGAGCAAAAAACACCACTACCGTCTGAAGGGATCCAAGCACGTCATGGTTGATAACCCCACCCCCCCCATGACCTCCAGCCGCCCTTACCTAATTCGGGCCTTATACCAGTGGATTGTCGATAATGGTTTAACCCCTCACCTACTGGTAGATGCTGCAATGCCCGGTGTTAATGTTCCTCCACAGCATGTCACTGATGGCAAAATCGTTCTCAATGTCCATCCCAACTCTGTGCGTGAGCTTTCTCTCGAAAATGACTGGATCAGCTTTTCTGCCCGCTTCTCCGGTAGCCCCTACAAAGTGATCTTTCCCGTTCGCGCTACTTTGGCTATTTATGCCCGGGAGAACGGACAGGGAATGGTTTTTCCAGAAGAGGATAACGGTGGCGGCGGTCCCTCTCCACCTTCTTCCGACAAAGGGGATCGCAAACCCTCTTTGCGAGTAGTCAAATAGCTGGCTACCTGATTGGTTCCCTTTTCGCCAAAAACCCCTCCTTTTTATCCACCAAGGAAATATGGTAGTCAGTAAGAATAGCTTTAATCTGCTCTTTTCTGCGATCCAAAAAATCCTGAATCGTGGCTTTCCATGCGTCCTCGCCTCGACGAACTCCCATTGATACCGCGTACTCTAAACGTATATTCGGCTCACTATGTAAGGGGATCAGCACTAAACTTTCCGGACTTTTAGCGGCAAAGTAGCCCGCAATAGGCCCCCAAATTAATGCCACATCAAATTTGCCTTCTAAAAGATCGGTCTCCAATATCCGGCCGTGGTAAGCCTCTACATCGCCTGTTTGCAGCTGATAAGAGAGCGCCTGATCCAGAATATGGTATTTCACCAGAAGATCGACCCCCGGCGTACGGTCAAAGACCGCCACCTTGAGGCGTCTGCCCTGCTCCTGCCGAAGGGTCGCAATATCTTGAACACTTTTGAGGTCCAACCCGCTCTTCTTGCGGTAAACCATGGTGTAGGTTGATTGATAATAGGGCTTAGTGGTTGCAACCAAGTCGTAACCCGTCGGTACGCCCAAAACCAAATCGCAGCGATATCGTTTCTCAGCAGGAACAGGTTTTTTGAGGGTATTCCGAATAAACCCTATTCGCTGTGGAAACCAGATATATACTCTAAATCCCAACCTAAATCTTTCGCAAAAAGCTCGGCAATTTTGTTTTCAAATCCGCGCTTTTGACGGTCAGAATAGGGTAGATTATTGGGATCGGCGCAGACTCTTAGGACTTTCCGTTATTCTCCCCTACCGTTTGGGAGAGGGCAGGCACCATAGTAAATAGTATCACTAGCGCCATCCCCAAAATCACAAAAAATTTCTTTACAAACTCACCCATCTCTCTAGACTCCCAGCAAGTGTCATGGGGCATAAGGTCATCATTTCTTAGTTTAGCTGAGGTTAAAATCAGGAAGGAATTTCTAATGAAGCGCCTGGTACCCTTTTCACGGGGTGCCAGACATCCATTTCCTATTGATCTTGGGAAACGATCATGGAAGGGTAAATACCGTCAGGGTACCGCCTAAATTGGTCCAATCTTCAAGAGAGCGGTAAGCGCCCACCGCACCCAGACCTTCCGTCTCTCCCTGTAAGCCAGCAGCCATGCCAATCCCCGCCCAGCCACCAAGACCGGAGAGGACGGCCAGATACTGCTTACCCTGGTGTTGATAAGTCATCACTTTGCCAATAATGCCTGAGGGGGTCTTGAAGTGATAGAGTTCACGGCCACTTTTGGCATCCACCACTTTGAGATAACCTTCTAAGGTCCCATAAGTCACAATATCACCTGCGGTAGCCAGGGTACCACTCCATACGGAAAAGCGCTCAGGGATTTCCCAAACGATTTTACCCTCCCGAGCATCCCAGGCGAAGAACCGACCTAGATGGGTAGAGCCATCCCACAACACCTTACCACCTGGAAACATCGTCAGCGTCGCCCCCACATAGGGTTGACCTGCCGTGTAGCTTACCTCGAAGGGCTCATAGTTCATACACACGTGGTTGGCAGGCACATAGAAGAGGCCCGTCCGGGGTGAGAAGGCGACCGGCTGTTGGTCTTTAGAACCTAGGGCCGCTGGGCAGATATTGGTAGTATTAACATCCTGTCCATTTTGGTGGGTCGAGTAGCGGGGATCCACCTGTGGACGCCCCGTCTCCATATCAACGTGAGTAGCCCAGTTCACGATGGGATCAAACTTCTCAGCGACCAGTAGCTCTCCCGTGACCCGATCCAGGGTATAACTAAAGCCGTTGCGGTCCAGATGCACCAAAAGCCTACGCTCCTCACCGTCAATCTTCTGGTCAACCAGCACCATCTCATTGACGCCGTCATAGTCCCATTCATCATGGGGAGTCATCTGATAAGCCTATTTGGCAATACCCGTATCAAGATCCCGGGCAAAAATAGTCATAGACCAACGATTATCACCGGGTCGCTGCAGTGGATTCCAAGTACCGGGATTGGCGGTCCCGTAATACACCAAATTTAATTCCGGATCATAGGCAAACCAACCCCAGGTGGTGCCGCCGCCAATTTTCCACTGATCCCCTTCCCAGCTTTCAAGGCTAGAAATTTTACCTACCGGCTTTAAAAGATGGGTGGTCTTTTCAGGGTCAATGAGCATTTCCTCGTCTGGCCCAGTGCTATAGGCTTTCCAAATTCTCTCGCCGGAGTTCACGTCATAAGCTTCGAGATAGCCGCGAACACTTTGTCCTTAAAGACATGGGGAGCACCAGTGGAGGTTGCCCCTTGCTTTGGATCATCACGCTTGACCGACCGGGCGACCTTACCGGTCTTGGCATCCAACGCAACGAGGGTGGTGTCGGCCTGGGCCAGAAAAATCTTGCCGTCCCCATAAGCCAAACCCCGATTGATGGTATCACAACACATGACGGGAACGGTTTCCTCATAATTTTGCACCGGCTCGTACTTCCACCTAATCGCCCCCTCCTCATCCAAATCCAGGGCAAATACTTTATTAGGAAAAGGGGTGTGAACATACATCGTGCCATCGATAACCAAGGGATTACCCTCATGGCCCCGTAGTACGCCGGTGGAAAAAGTCCATGCTACTCGCAAATCTTTGGCGTTGTCAGTGTTGATTTGATCGAGCTTGCTGTAACGCTGGTTATCGTAGTTGCCCGCGGGCATTATCCAGTTATCAGAATTTTTCTGCATCTCCAGGAGTTCATCAGCAACGGCGAGTTCCATTCCTGACATTATTAATGCCAGTATCGCCAATGAGACCGTCCTCAGCTTCATCGTCATCACCCTCTCCAGCTAGAATTTAGCTTGAAATTTATTGCCTTGCTGCTATTATTGCTGTAGCTAAGCGAAGCTAGCGCCGGTAGCAACAAGACTCCCCCATTCGCTTCCTGTGTGAGGATAAACATAGACCCGCTCTACGCCAAGTCAACTCCACCCCCGAAATCACTGCTTTGATGGAAAAGCTTTTTATGAGGAAAATTTGCTGCCAAAAAAACGGATGCTACGCTGTTTCATGCCCAGATGGGGTTGCTATTGGGGTCTCACGGTGACTAATCCAGGTGAGAGCCTGGTCAATGCGGGAAAGCGTTCTCTCCCGCCCTATTAATTCAAGCGTGACATCAATCGGTGGCGAAATGGGACGTCCCATCACCGCCACCCGCAAGGGTTGGGCTAATTTACCTAGCTTTAGTCCATACTTCTCCACCGTTTCGAGCAGAATTTCATGCAAGACGGAAGCTTTCCAGGACTGGACTTTTTCCAAAAGGTCACGTAACTCTTGTAAGGGTTGCAGCACGGAAGCATTAAGGTGTTTCTTGGCTGCTGTTTCCTCATAGCCATCAAAGTCGCGGTAAAATGGCACGCTGTTATGGGCCATTTCCACCAAGGTTTTGGCCCGCTCCTGCTGGGCCTGAACAACTGCAGTCAAATCAGGCCCCTCGGCAGGATCAATCCCTAACCGCCCCAAGTGCCAGCTCAAATGGTGGACAATGTGGGCGGGCTCACTCTTTTTAATGTACTGCTGATTGAGCCAAAGCAATTTCTCTGGGTTAAAAATAGAGGCCGATTGATTGACATCCGTAATGTCAAATAATGTGATCATTTCATCCACACTGAAAACTTCCTGATCCCCATGGGACCAGCCCAGGCGAACTAAATAGTTCAGCAGTGCCTCAGGTAAATATCCCGCCTCCCGGTAACTGACGACACTGACGGCACCATGCCGCTTCGATAGGCGTTGTCTATCCGGACCTAAAATCATAGGCACATGGCCATAAACCGGCGGTTCCTTACCCAGGGCATAGAAAATATTGCTCTGGCGAGGAGTATTGTTGAGGTGATCATCTCCCCGAATGACATGGGTTATTCCCATATCCATGTCATCCACCACCACGGTTAAGTTATAGGTGGGGGTGCCATCGGCACGGGCTAGGATTAAATCATCCAGTTCACTATTCTGGAAGACCACCGTACCACGAACTAAATCTCGTATCACGACCTGACCTTCCAGGGGGTTTTTGAAACGGACCACAGGGGAAACTCCTTCCCGTGGAGACTGCCGTTCCCGACATCGCCCATCGTAACGAGGTTTTTCCTTACGGGCTATCTGCTCAGCACGCCTCGCCTCAAGCTCCTCTCGGGTACAGTAGCAAAGGTAAGCATGACCGGAAGCCAACAATTGCTCAACGATCTCCCGGTAGCGGGAAAAGCGATCGGTTTGGTAAAAAGGTCCTTCATCGTATTCCAAACCGAGCCAAGTCATTCCTTCAAGGATGGCATTGACCGACTCGACAGAGGATCGCTCCCGGTCCGTATCTTCCATACGCAGGATAAAACGGCCTCCATGTTTGCGCGCATAAAGCCACGAAAAAAGAGCCGTGCGAGCGCCACCCACATGCAAGTAGCCAGTGGGACTAGGGGCAAAACGGGTACAAACTGTCATCGTAGAAATCACCTGATTTTTAAAGTAAACGCCAGATATCTAATGAGTATTTTAACAAGGCGCTAGCACTTTGGCCCTGGCCTGGAAAACCTTAAATTAGGAACTTTCCCTGGGCAGATGTGACTAACCCAACCAATACTCCGTAGCCCATATTGATAGAAAATCAAGCTGAGAAAATGGCCTTTCATAGTGTTCAAATCTTCTCTCTCCCTTTAAATGGCAAAAGTGTAAAAACTTCGACTTTAAAGGGGAATTATCAGTATGATTATCATCCTCAAAAATCGGGCTCTCCGTTTAACCCTAATATAGAGTGGGATAATTTTATGATAAATGCCAAAAACGCTTTATTAGGTGTAGCATTGATCATGATTTTGGCCTTCTCGGGCATGGCCACCGCCGAGACCCATGTCATTAAGACCATAGGACCGGCATTTAACCCCATGGTGGTCTTTGCCGAACCCGGCGATACCATCAGCTGGACCAATATGTCCGCCCATGACACCCGATCAGGCAATGGCCTCATCCCCGAAGGCGCTGAACCTTGGCAATCCCAGATGGGCCAAAATTTTAACATCACCCTCAAAGAAGAAGGTATTTATCTATACGAATGTAGCCCTCATATTGGCCTTGGCATGACGGGAGCCATCGTGGTCGGTGAGCCTAAAAATCTTACCGAACTGGAAGAAAGGGTGAAAAGCGCCCATGGTGCGGTCCAACGGGCCTTTAGGAAGGCTAAACAGGCTATCAAAGCTAGGCAGTAGTTAAAGAATTCTACACTTTTCCCATTGAGAAACGCCGCCCTAGCAGCGGCGTTTGCTCTTAAACAGCATTATTGGAAAAAGCATTTTTTATTATTGGCCAATGCTTGGGCCTTTTTAAGCAACCCCGCCTTACGCCGACCCTCTTCTGGATCCCGGAAGAGACCTCCTTTCTCCCCTCCCACATTCATCAATTGAAGTATGGTATTTCCTTCCACATAGGTGTCGACACTCACCTGACGGGCAATTTCGTCAATGCTGCAGGAACACTTATACAACATCTCGGGTTTGTTGCCGTTAGCTGCCATGCACTGCAATACGTACTCCACTCGCATAGCGGTAGGATAATCATTCGCTGTCACTTAAGACCTGCCCCCAAAATTAGCAACTTAAGTTTCCTCATCTCTTGCACCTCTGGCTCAGTTCTCGATGATGTTTCCACAGGGATTTCAGACTGCCCCACCAAAAATCAGTTCCTAGCACAATAGTCCTATTCTACGCTATCTCCTCTCTAGTGAGTTTGAATTGGGGGCGATTGACTTATGAACCAAACCTTATTGCTACAGCCAAGAATTGCAAAGTTTGGCAAGTATGCGATAATTTTTCGTCTTTAGCGGGAGCAATAGATTAAAGTAATAAAAATGCGAATTGGAATTCCTAAAGAGATCCATACGGGTGAAAAGCGCGTTGCCACTACCCCCGATGCAGCCGAGCGCCTGCAAAAATTAGGGTTTTCAGTGGCGCTGGAAACCGGTGCCGGCCTCAATGCCAATTTCTCCGATGCAGCCTACCGTGAAGCAGGGGTTGAAATTGTTGAGGACACCCAATATTTATGGTCAAACTCGGATATCATCCTCAAAGTCCGTCCTCCGGAAATGCACCCCGAATTGTGCATTGATGAATTAGAGCTATTGCGGGAAGGCAGTTACCTGCTCAGCTTTATCTGGCCAGCCCAAAACAAGGAGCTATTGGAGCGCTTAGCGGCTAAAAAGGCCAATGTGTTAGCGATGGACAGCGTCCCTCGAGTCTCCCGCGCTCAGAAGCTCGATGCCCTGAGCTCAATGGCTAATATTGCGGGTTACCGGGCCATTATTGAAGCTTCCCACCATTTCGGCCGTTTCTTTGCGGGACAAATTACTGCTGCAGGCAAAATTCCCCCTGCTAAAATCCTGGTCATCGGGGCGGGTGTTGCCGGACTTTCAGCAATCGGTACCGCCGTAGGACTGGGGGCTGTTGTGCGAGCATTTGACACTCGGCCCGAAGTGAAAGAACAAGTCCAGAGCATGGGGGCTGAGTTTCTTGAACTCAAATTTGAAGAACAAAGTGCTGGAGAAGGCGGCTATGCCAAGGAAATGACTAAGGAATTCATCCAGGCAGAAATGGACCTCTTCGCCCATCAGGCCATGGACGTGGATATTATCGTGACCACCGCTTTAATACCCGGCAAAAAAGCTCCCGTACTCATTACTGAGGGCATGGTGGAGTCGATGAAAGATGGCAGTGTCATTGTTGACCTGGCAGCCGAGCAGGGAGGGAATTGCGCCTTAACGAAACCTGATGAAGTCGTCGTGAAACACGGGGTGGCTCTTATTGGCTACACTGACCTACCAAGCCGCCTCCCCACCCAGTCGAGCCAGTTATACGCGACCAATTTACGTCACTTACTTGAAGAACTATGCCCTGAGAAGGATGGCACTGTCCATTTGAATATGGAGGATGAGGTGCTTCGAGGCCTCACGGTAATCAAAGAAGGGGAGATTACCTGGCCCCCTCCGCCACCTAAGATATCGGCTGCACCTGCTCCCAAACCAGAGCAACCGCAACCGGCACCGGCGCCTGCCCCAGCCGAGGCAAAAGAAAAATGGAAACTTTCCAAAGAATGGCGGATTGGCTTACTCATGAGCCTAGGCGGTCTGGGTTTATGGGGTCTAGGAACAGTAGCCCCTCCCTCCTTCATGACCCATTTCACGGTATTTGTGTTAGCCTGCTTCGTGGGCTATCAAGTTATCTGGAATGTGACGCCCTCTTTGCACACCCCGCTGATGAGCGTCACCAACGCTATCAGTAGCATTATCATCATTGGGGCACTGATTCAGGTGTCCAAATCTGGGATTCTGATTGCGCTCCTAGCCGGAATCGCCATCTTGATCACCAGCATCAACATTGCAGGTGGTTTTCTCGTAACCCAGCGTATGCTGCGGATGTTCAGGAAGTAGGAGGCACAACATCATGTCCCAAGGCTTGGTTACCATGGCCTATATTGGCGCAACTATCCTGTTCATCCTCAGTCTGGGAGGCTTGAGCCACCAGGAAACAGCGCGGCGCGGCAACCTCTATGGCATGGTGGGCATGGCCATCGCCATCCTCGCCACGATCCTCAGCGAAGCAGTTACCGGTATCGGCGCTTATGTGTGGATAGTCATCGCCATGATTATCGGCGCAATCGGGGGGGTCCAAGTGGCCCAGCAAGTCAAGATGACCCAGATGCCGGAACTGGTGGCCATACTCCATAGTTTTGTTGGCCTTGCTGCCGTCTTAGTCGGCTATACCAACTTCATTGCTCCAGAGACCCACCCCACGGGGGTCGAAAAAACAATCCATGACATTGAAACCTATCTCGGCGTGCTTATTGGGGCCGTCACCTTTTCCGGTTCCGTCATTGCTTTTGGCAAGCTGAGCGGACGTATCAGCAGCAAACCATTATTGCTTCCTGCCCGTCACTGGTTAAATCTAGGGCTTTTGATTCTGGCAATTTGGCTAGGTAAAGCCTTTGTAGGATCTGAGTCAATGGGTGGAGGATTATTCTACCTCTTCCTGATGACGGTGGTTGCACTGGGATTTGGCGTCCATATGGTGATGACTATTGGAGGCGCAGACATGCCCGTCGTTATTTCCATGCTCAATAGCTACTCAGGATGGGCGGCAGCAGCCACAGGCTTTATGCTTGCTAACGATCTATTGATTGTTACCGGAGCCTTGGTGGGCAGTAGCGGCGCCATTCTCAGCTATATCATGTGCCGGGCAATGAACCGCAATTTCATCAGCGTAATTATGGGAGGATTTGGTACCGAAGGGGGAGGCGCTACCGCTACCGCCCCTGGCGACGCCCAGGGGGTCGTAGCCATTACTGCTGAAGAAACTGCCCATCTGTTGGAAACGGCTAAAAACATCACCATTATCCCCGGTTATGGCATGGCCGTGGCTCATGCCCAACATACCGTTTATGAAATCACCAAATTATTGCGTGAGCAAAACATTAATGTCCGCTTTGCAATCCATCCCGTTGCCGGGCGCATGCCAGGTCATATGAATGTATTGCTAGCTGAAGCCAAGGTCCCCTACGACATCGTCTTGGAAATGGATGAGATTAACCAGGACTTCCCCCGCACGGACGTGGCGGTGGTGATTGGCGCCAATGACATTGTCAACCCTTCCGCCCAGGAAATTCCTGATAGCCCCATTGCAGGCATGCCGGTCCTTGAAGTGTGGAAAGCAAAAACCACCATCGTGCTGAAACGAGGCATGGCAACGGGTTATGCGGGTGTAGATAATCCGTTGTTCTACAAAGAAAACACGCGCATGCTTTTTGGCGATGCCAAGGACAGCCTGGATACGGTGCTCTCCCATCTCCATAAGGATACTCAGGAAACCGCTTCCTATCGGGCTGCTGCCCACTAAACTTAAGATTTAGGATTTTCCCTATTAAGTTAAGGATGAAAAGAAAGGCTGTGACTCGTTGTTTTAAAATTTCCAAGACCAGCCAAGATGAAGAAGCTATTACTTCAACTTGACACAGACCCGGTTCCAAGCGTCTTCGATCAGGTGGTGGCCTATGACTCTGGCGTTGACCACATCATCAGCTATGGGGGGGTGACGCCCGATAAAGTCGAAAACCTAGTCCATGGTCTTATGTTCACCCGAGGCGGTAAGCAATTGGCCAATAGCGCCATCTTCCTCGGAGGTTCCCATGTCTCGGCTAGTCAGCAACTTGCCGAAGCGGTCAAAAAATGCTTCTTTGGGTCGGTGCGGGTTTCGGTCATGCTCGATCCCAATGGCGCGAACACCACGGCGGCGGCCCTAGCCCGGAAAATCGTGGGAAATTACGATATTCGCGCCAAGAAAGCCGTTATCCTCGCTGGCACTGGTCCCGTGGGACAACGCTGTGCCCTTTATTTGCTCAAGGAAGGGGCCAGCGAAGTTGTCCTAACTTCTCGTCATATCAGCCGCTCAATGGCAGTCGCTAAAGAAATGCAATCCCGCTACCAAGCCAGGATCACACCTGCCGAGAGTCGTTCCACCGAAGATACCAGAGCCCTATTAGAAAATGCCCACGTGGCCATTACCTGTGGGCCGCCGGCTGTTTCCCTTCTCCCCCAATCCGTATGGTCAGCTGCCTTGACTTTAGAAATCATGGCAGATGTCAATGCGGTGCCCCCCCTGGGTGTAGAAGAAATGAAGGTCACAGATGATGGTGTGGAGCGCTTTGGTAAGCGTTTCTACGGTGCCATTGCCATTGGCAATTTCAAAATGAAGATCCATCGGAGCAGTATTACCTCCCTCTTTAAAAGCAACGATTGCTTGTTGGATGAGATAACGATCTACGATATTGCTTGTAAAATCGACGAGTAACCCATGGGATTATCTTCCTAGATAATGCCGTACCCACCGGGGAATGGTGTTCGGGTATCCGCCCCAGCCCGCCTCCACTTGGGATTCCTTGACCTGCATGGAGGGTTAGGGCGAAGGTTTGGCAGCATCGGCCTGGCTTTAGAATGGCCTCGCACTATTGTGGAGGCCATGCCTGCCCCCCGCTTCTATTACCAAGGCCCCGTGAGTCATCGAGCCCAGCGGATAACTGAGCATTTTTATAAGGTACTCTCAAAGCAACGCCTGCAGGCCAACCGTGCCGTTCATCTGACCATCAAAGAGGCCATCCCTGACCACTCAGGACTTGGCTCTGGCACCCAGCTTGCACTTGCCATAGGCCGAGCCATCAGCCAAGTCAATCATCTGCCGTTGAGCATCCCCGAGATTGCCGCCCTGCTCGATCGGGGTAAGCGCTCAGGTATTGGTATTGGAAGCTTTCTCAAGGGAGGGTTTCTGGTTGACGGTGGTCTGAAACCCAACGGACGAATACCGCCTCTTATCTGCCGCCATGACTTTCCTGAAGAATGGTGGATACTTTTAATCATTGAGCCTACCCTGCAGGGTCTCCATGGAACAGCCGAAAGCGCGGCTTTCCACAGCCTTCCCCCCTTTCCCGCGGAACAGGCGGCAGCCTTATGTCGCCTGACCATGATGCAGGCCCTACCGGCCCTGGTGGAACGGGATATTAAAACTTTCGGCCAGGCGCTCAATGCTATCCAAGCTGCCATAGGAGACTATTTTGCCCCTGCCCAGGGAGCCCGGTTTGCCAGTCCCTGGATAGCAGCCGCCTTGCAACAGGCCCAACAATGGGGGATTCCTGCCGTGGGCCAAAGTTCCTGGGGGCCTACGGGATTTGCCTTAGTTGAGGGAGAAACCGCAGTACGTAACCTCCAAGCCCGTCTTATCCAATGGGCTAAGGGGGCCCTCCAAGGGGGACCAAAATTGCAATTTATCATTACTCGGGCCTGCAATCAGGGTGGCAAGATGGAATCTTTCGTGGACCCAACAAAGTAAATCGAATATTACCCCCGACTAGATAAAATATCCGCTTTTTTTCCTGCCTGTCCAAGTGAAGGATTCAGACTAGCACTCCGGGCTTGAGCTAAAGACGCCGGCGTCGAGCTTCCAGACAGCGTGTCTGGTCACGCTTACTCCAAGCTCTTTAGACCTCCTTTAAACGGGAAATGCTATAAAGTACATTGGTAAAGGCCCAACCCTAATAATGGAGGAGGGTGCTCCGTGGAAAAACGCTCTATCATTCACATGCTAGACCCCATGCCCCATGTCAGCCCGTTTGACATCAACATGGCAGTGGATACGGGATTTGAGGTGATTGTTCCCTACCCCCATGTCAAACTTGAGGAAATCAATGGTCTGGTACAGGATACCATCTTCTCCCGGGGTCCAGGGGGAGTAAAGCGAACTGCAATTTTCCTGGGTGGACGAGACATCGGCCTGGCGCTGGAAATGCTGGAGGCGGCAAAAAATGCCATGGTTCCTCCTTTTGAGGTTTCAATACTGACCGACCCTAGTGGTGCCTTCACTACTGCCGCTGCCCTCGTCGCCTGTGTGGAAAAAGAACTCAAAGCCAAACATGAGACTGAATTAAAAGGCTGCCGGGCCGTGGTTTTCGGTGGCACCGGCCCGATGGGGATAGCTACCGGTATTATTGCCGCCCTTGCAGGAGCCGATACTCACTTGGTGGACCATCTCTCCATTGATACTGCTTTAGAAAAAGCTAACGAGTATAAATTGAAGGCATAAAACTTAAAGATTTCGGCGCACCGCTTAAATATGCCTCAGGCGCAACAGGAGCGGTAGGCATCGGTGCCCTGGCCGTTGGAGATGTGAAATATAAACTGCAGCAAACACTTCTACGGGCCTTGCTAGACACTCAATAACCGGTCTGTTTAGATTTTCGTGACGCTTTCAAGCAAGCTCGAAACCTGCTGTAACCCAAGAAAATGGGATCTGGCCCACCCCATCCTCATTCTGGGTACCAGCGGACGCGCACTAGCCCAATCCGCCGCCGCTGGCGGATACCGCGTGTTGGTTGCTGACTGCTACGCTGACAGAGAAACCCGGCAGGTTGCCTCAGCTTGGGTCCAGATCCCCCCCGGCGCTGATGATGAGCATTGGCGCCAGAGGATAGCTCAGCTCATCAGGACAGAAACCAACCCGGTGGGCCTGGTTTTTGGGAGTGGCTTTGAAAACCGCCCTGAGTTCATGGAAGAATTGACTCAGTGGGGAGTATTATTAGGTAATAGACCCCACTGTGTTCGCCTGCTTAACGATCCTCGCCGTTTTTTCTCCTTGCTGTGGAAACTCGCCATTCCAGCACCGGAAATCCGCTTCTCCCCCCCTGATCCTACCCACGGATGGCTGCGCAAGGCCATTGGCGGCACGGGTGGCCATCATGTATTACCGATGACCAAGGCACTAATCCACGGGAAGCGGGTTAGATGGCAAGAAATGCGCCCGGAGAGTCAAAAGCGGCGCGCCTCTACCTCACCCCCCTATTACTATCAACGGAAGCTAGAAGGGCAACCGGGATCGGTGCTATTTCTCGCCAATAGCAAGGAAACGCAAATCCTCGGCTATAACCACCTATGGACCGCTGCCACCCGCGCCGCACCTTACCGTTATGGCGGAGTTGCCACCCCCTTAAACTTAACGCCCTCTGCCGCCACCTTTTTACAAAGCTATCTCCGCACAATAGTGACAGCAACCGGACTGCGGGGCCTCAACGGATTGGATTTTATCCAGGAGCCGGGGGGGATCCAGGTCCTAGAAATCAATCCTCGCCCCCCCGCTTCCCTCGACCTCTATCACGATCTCTTTAACCCCTTTGACGCCCATGTCAAAGCCTGTCTAGAGGTTCCCTTATCCTTTAGGGTTACCTCCATCACCACCACCCGCGCCTTTTCCATTCTCTATGCCCCTTATCCATTGCAAATCCCACCCCATATGGTCTGGCCAACCTTTTGCTATGACTGCCCAGTGGCCAACCTCAAGATTGAGCGAGAAGAACCCATTTGTTCCATCCACGCCAGGGGGGCCAATATCGAAGAATGCCGACAGCTGATTCGACGGCGCCAACAACAGGTGCTGAAACTGCTGTCTCCAAATAAAACACCCGCTTAGAGATTCCCACAACCAAGCAACATGCCGAGATTTCGGCTATTATTTTCCTACCACCCTCGGCCCAATCAATGATAGAAATTGGCTATGAGCGATCTTGGAGCACAATGGCCCAGCATTAATGCAAGCTGCCAACCCTTCGTGGAGCGCCTTGTTCATGAGGCGGAATCCCTTCGACTCAAGATCCATGACCTTGATAACGGTACTCAAGTTGTGGATGCGGGGATTGAAGCTCCTGGGGGTCTAGAAGCAGGCAGACGGATAGGGGAAATCTGTATGGGGGGTTTAGGCTGCGCCACTTTAGGCACCATTAGCGGTTTTGAGGCTTGGCCCTGGTCGGTCAATGTTCATACCGCAACCCCTATCCTCTGTTGTCTAGGCAGTCAGTATGCGGGCTGGAGTCTGTCCCACCAAAGCGAAAAGGGAAGTAAATTTCATGCCTTGGGCTCAGGGCCGGGACGCGCTTTAGCGGGAAAAGAAGAACTGTTCAAAGCGTTGGGCTACCGAGATAAGGCCGAAGCCACTTGTCTAGTCATGGAGGTGGATCAATATCCCCCTGTGGCCATCGCCGAAAAAATCGCCACGGCCTGTGGAATCAAACCGGAGAATTTGACCCTTATCCTGACCCCGACAACCCATTTAGCGGGAGTAATGCAAATTGCTATTCGGGTTTTAGAGGTGGCTATACACAAAGCCCATACTCTGAAATTTCCCCTGGGACAGATCGTCGATGGCTATGGAGTCACGCCTGTAGCACCACCAGGGGGGGATTTTATGACTGCTATGGGCCGAACCAATGATGCTATTTTGTTTGGCGGCCAAGTGCATCTTTTTGTGGATTGTAAAGATAGTGAGGCTCAGGATCTTGCCGAGCAGATGCCCAGTACCAGGTCGCGGGATTACGGCCGACCCTTTGCGGAAATATTCAAATCCTATCGCTATGATTTTTTTCAAATCGATCCGCTGCTATTTAGTCCTGCCAAAGTGCTGGTGACCTCGATCAAAAGCGGTAAAAGTTTCCAGGCAGGCAACTTGAACCTTGAGTTGTTAGCTAAAACTTTTGGCCTATCCTCATGATACGGGTGGTCATCTTTAATGATAGCCACGGCTGGCACAGCGACCAGCTAGAGACCGCCCTGGCCCCCTATGGGATAACCCTTATCCGCTCCAACTTGGCCCAGTGCCGGATTGATCTCGATCGGCCCTCTGGACTCCATATTCCTGGAATAGGAGCGGAACTACCAGATGGAGTCATCGTCCGCGGTATTGCCGCCGGGAGTTTTGAACAAATCACCTTACGGCTAGATATATTGCACGCTCTGGCCGAACTGGGGGTCCCTGTATTGAATAGCCCATTGGCCATTGAACGCACGGTAGACAAGGCGCGAACTTCACTGCTCCTACGCTATAAGGGCGTACCCACCCCCCGTACCTGGGCTTGTGAAGATTGGGAGCAAGCCCGCTTCGTTAGTGCCCAAGCACAGCAAGAAAAACATGAGCTCGTTCTGAAACCATTATTTGGTTGCCAAGGACAGGGGATTACCCGGATAGGAAAGAGCACTGATCTGGAGACCTGCGAGGTCACCGGAGGGCTTTACTACTTGCAAGAATTCATACCCCCCACTCAGCCCAATAGGTGGCAGGATTGGCGGTTCTTTGTAGTCGACCACCGTTGTATTGCTGCCATGGTTCGCCGTGGTCGAAGCTGGATCACCAATGTTGCCCGAGGAGCTGAATGTTTCCCGGCCGCTTTAGATCGGCAAATGGGCACCTTAGCCTGCCAAGCCACCCGGGCGGTTGCTGTTGACTATGCGGGCGTGGACATCATCCAAACTCCAGATAAGGGTTTTCAGGTTCTAGAGGTTAACAGCGTTCCCTCCTGGAAGGCCCTGCAACAAACCACGGGGGTCAATATTGCTAATGCCTTAGCAGAAGCTTTACTAAAGCGTCTCCAGCATCCTTATTTGGAGCAGAGCGGTTGGTGACAAAACCTGGGGTTCAAGCCACCTGGCCAAACTTAGCAAGGATTATTGAGTGGGCTTGCCGAGTTGAAGTATTAGCACCCAAGCCTGGCAATGTGAATGCTTATGGTCGCGGACACGGCATGGAGGTAGAGGACTTTTTGCACAGTGCCCAGGCTATCGCCCCCGTATTAAGCATCCCCGGCAAAGGGGTTGGTGAGCGCATCCTTGCTGCGGTGATAGCAACCAAAACCGTGGTCAAAACCAATACCAATCTGGGGATCATCTTGCTATTTTCCCCCTTAGCAAGGGCCACATTGGAGGCGGAGAAGCCAGCCACACTGAGACAGGCATTGACCACTGTGCTGGCCCGCCTGGACATCGATGATGCCCGCCTAGCCTATCAAGGGATTCGCCTCGCTCAACCGGGAGGCATGGGGCATAGCCCAGCACACGACATTGCTGAAGAACCCCAAGTTACGCTGCTAGAAGCTATGCAATGGGCTGCCGAGTGGGATAACATCGCGCGGCAATACCATAGTGGCTTTGGGGATATTTTTGAGCTGGGCATACCTAGCCTGCTTGAAGGGTTCGCCAAATGGGAAAATATTGAGTGGGCAACCACATTGGCGTATCTTACCTTTCTCGCTACTCTCCCAGATAGCCTGGTAAGGCGAAAATATGGCGCTACTGTCGCAGCGCAAGTTGCACAAAAAGCCTCCCAAATACAAAAACAGCTTATAATTCAAGGACCAGGGTTCCAGATGGAGACGAAATTAAGAGCTTGGGATCAAGCCCTTAAGCGAGATCTCATTAATCCAGGAACCAGCGCTGATTTGACTGCTGCAACGCTACTTGTAGGAGCTTTATGCCAAACCAGTGAACTCAAGTTTTTGGAGGCTTGAAGAACTAATTGCTTGGATTCTTCAATAGTGAGGGGCGCGTGTCCTTTTAGACACGTTGCAGCCTATTATTTCCAGTAGGAGATAATCTCATGGGGTTTTTCGACAAACTGTTTGCTAGGGGGGAACAAAAAATGCCCGTTGTAGACCGCATACTCGTTGGCGAAGCGCTAGTCATTGAAGATAATGATCTAAAAAATGTTGCTCATGTTGATATCATCATGGGCCCCCGCGGTAGCGCGGCAGAAGATGCCTTCTGCAATGCGCTGACCAATCAGAAAGAGGGCCATAATTCTTTACTAGCGCTGGTCGCTCCCAATCTGATGGTCAAACCAGCTACTGTGATGTTTAACAAGGTCACTATCAAAGGCGGCAAGCAGGCCGTCCAGATGTTTGGTCCTGCCCAGCGTGGGGTTGCCATGGCGGTGGCCGACTGTGTTGAAGACGGGACGATTCCTGCCAATGAAGCCGACGATATTTTTATCTGCGTAGGCGTCTTTATTGATTCCAAGGCTGATAATGATACCCGCATCCAGGACTGGAATTACGAAGCCACCAAGCTGGCTATCAAACGCGCCGTAGCGCGCGAACCCAAAGCCTCAGAAGTGGTGGAACAAAAGGGGAAAACCCAACACCCATTTGAGGCTCACCCCTAAGTCCTTATATTCCTTGAATTAAAAATAATCTGGCATCGTCCTCTCTTGAGAGGGGACGATTCTTATAATATCTGCCGCCTTTAAACTCCCTTCATGCAAGGCGCTCGCCAGCAAGGCCCCCTGCACTCCCCTGGCTGCCAATCGCCTTAAGTCTTTGAGACAACGGACTCCACCTGCTGCCAATAATTCTCCCCTTTGAGGACGTTTTTGCTTCAGCCGTTCCAAGAGAGCCCAATCTGGCCCTTCTCCACTTCCGACCTGATCTAAGCTCATGGCAATGACCGTTTCGGGCCACAACTCCGGCTGCTGATCCAATCCCCTAGGACCTAGAAATTCTCCTCTGCGGTGATCCAAGGACAGTACTAAGCGGTCCGCCCAAGGGGAGGTTTGCAGCATCTGCCAGAACTCTAAGTTGGGTAGAGTTTCCGTTCCCACAATGGGTCGTGCTATCCCCAGAGCGAGCCACTGGATTATAGCGTTATGGCTGGCTATTCCTGCATCTACCCATAAGGCCAAGGCAGGATAGTTTTCAGCGATAGCCCCTATTACCGCGCTATTATCACCTTGCCCCATAATAGCGTCTAAATCGGCAATGTATAAATGGGGGAATCGATAGAGCTGCAGTAATCCTGCCACTACCCCTAAAGGGGAAGAATCGGGCGTAAGGGGAGAAACTAAGGGCAGATAGCTATCCCGCCGCCCACCGCTGGCATGGACGACCACCCCACCCAATAAATCAAGGACGGGAAGAAGTTTCATTGCGCAAATCCTTTACAATAAATACCTACCCTATCCTAGGCTAATACTAAACAATGAAAATCCTAGTTTATGAACACATCACCAGCGGCGCTCTCTGTACAGAGCCTTTACCCGACCATCTGGTGAGAGAAGGCAATGCCATGCTGCAAGCGTTGCTCAACGACTTGGCAGGAAATCAAGGGGTACAGCCCGTTATTCTTCGGGATTTCCGCCTAGACATTCCCCCTCATACCCACCGCTGCCACTATGTTCGCGACTTGGACGATTTTCGCCGCCGCTGGCTCGCCTGCTTAGACTATGTGGATGGAGTCTTGCCCATTGCTCCAGAGACCGATGGCCTATTGGCCGAAGTTCAGTCTTGGGTACTCAAAACAGGCAAACGCTTACTCGGCTGCCGCCCCGAGGCAACCGCCATTGCCGCGAGCAAAACCCGGACTGCCGAATATCTGGCTGCAGCAGGACTCACCACCGCCCCCACAGTCTGGCTTAGGGATTGGCAACCTGATACTTTTACAGCAGGCGCCCTGATCTGCAAGCCCGATGATGGTGCAGGGGGTACCGATGTTCTATATTTTGAGAACGCTACCGCGCTAAACACCTGGAAACAGCAAAGCCCTTCCGAGACTTGGGAAAAGCAAATTGTCCAACCCTATATCCAGGGAACAGCAGCCAGCCTCTCTCTGCTCTGTGCTGAAGCCGAAGCCCATTTATTGTGCGGGAATCACCAACAGATCCAGATTGAAAATGGCGCAATGCGCCTTACCGGCATTACGGTCAATGGTATGGAGTATCAGCGACTGGATCGCAAAATCTTCCAAGGCCTCGCCGATACCATTGCCAGCGTCCTCCCTGGGCTATGGGGTTTTGTCGGGGTGGATCTTGTTCTGAGTCCCCTGCCGGTGGTGCTAGAAATCAATCCCCGCCTCACCACCAGCTACGTAGGGTTGCGGGAAGTTTACGGAGTGAACCCTGCTAGCTGGTTCATGACCCTGCTGCACAAAGGGATGGAGGCGGTAGAATTGCCGCCTCAGCCCAACCAAAAAGTGACTATTTCGGTGGAGGAAGGGCTTGCTATCCAAGCAACTCACTGTTAGCGGCTGGGATATTGGCGGTGCCCATCTCAAAGCAGCATTGACTGATTCCCAGGGTCGAATTACGGCATGCACTCAACTCCCCTGTCCCCTCTGGCAAGGCCTAGAAAAATTAACACAGGCTTTCAGCCAAATGGAGATTGAACTAGGAGATAAGGGTCGTTTGGCCGCCATTACCATGACCGGAGAACTGGCTGATTTATTTAACGACCGGGATGAAGGGGTCATCAAGATCCTAGAATATACCTCACAGCATTTTCAGGATATACCGATATACGTATTCACTGGGGCGCAAGGGCTCATCCCGCTGGAGCAAGCACTCAAGTATACAGAAGCCATTGCTTCCGCTAACTATCTTGCCACTAGCCAGTTAGCGGCCCGACATTGGATTCAGGGACTATTCCTGGACATTGGCAGCACCACCAGCGATCTCATTCCCTGCAGGGAGGGGAGTCCCTGCCCTCACGGCAACAATGATCAGGAACGCCTTAGGAGTGGTGAGCTGCTCTATAGCGGGGTGATACGCACCCCCCTTATGGCCTTAGCCCGGCAAGTCCCCCTGGAAGGACACTGGGTGCGGTTAGCCGCCGAATACTTTGCCACTACAGCCGATGTCTATCATCTATTGGGCTGGCTTTCAGCAGGTGTGGATCTTCATCCAAGCGCCGATAATCAAGGCAAACAGCCGCAAGACTGCGCTCGGCGCCTAGCCCGAATGGTAGGGGCGGATAGCAAACATTGGCCCCTCCAAACCTGGCAGGGGTTAGCGGCCTACTTTGCTGAGCGACAATGTCAGCAACTGACCAAGGCCAGCTTCCAGGTGCTCTCGAAGGCAGAGCTTTCGCCAGAGGCCCCCATTATTGGTGCGGGAATAGGCCGTTTCCTCGCTGCCGAATGTGCTCGGCGGCTTCATCGCCCCTACAGGGATTTTGCTACCGCCTTAGAAACTAACCTACAGGCCTACCTGAGCGCTGACCATGCCCCAGCCGCTGCCCTTGCCCGGCTTGCCTGGGAACAGCTGCAAGGTAAAACCGACTAATCTGATATATGAAGCCACAATCTCTATATGCGGAACTGCCCTACTGCGAGGACTCGGTACCGCTATTCGAGGCGATACGTCTGGAGCCCTGGCCCATATTTTTAGATAGCGGCAGGCCCACTAGCTCATCTGGACGCTTTGACATTATTGCCGCGGATCCCTTCGTGACTTTCAGCTGCCGGGGATCCGAAACGACGGTTTGTAAGCGCCATGATAGCTTTTTAAGCCTTGAAAATCCCTTTGCCCTGCTGCAATCTGAACTGCACCGCTGCCACAATAAAAAACCTCCCCTTGCTTTTCCTGAGCTTCCTTTAGCGGGTGGCGCCATGGGCTATTTCAGCTATGACCTAGGACGGCGCCTAGAGCAATTGCCCACCTTTGCCCTTGATGCTGAACATATGCCAGAGATGGCTGTCGGGCTTTATGATTGGGTCATTGTCGTCGACCACCACCAGCGACGCTGCTTCCTCCTAGGACAAGGTTATGATTCCCGTACTTGGAAACGATGGGAAGCGCTTAAATTTCACCTTAGCCAAGCCCGTCGCTTGCCACCCCCATCACCATTTCGGTTATGCGGCCGGATTGAATCCAACATGGACCGGGAAGACTATCACCAGGCTTTTGCAAGAATCCAACACTATATCCGTGAAGGAGATTGCTATCAGGCAAATTTAGCACAACGCTTTGAAGTTCCGGCCCAAGGGGATCCGTGGATCCTCTACCGTCGCTTACGCTTGCGCAACGCCGCCCCCTTCAGTGCCTACTTCGCCACCCCAGAAGGGGTGGTATTGAGCACCTCGCCGGAGCGCTTCTTACTCGTCAATGAAGGCCGGGTTGAAACCCGCCCCATCAAGGGCACTCGGCCCCGAGATTCCAACCCTATGGTGGATCATAAATTTGCGCTGGAACTTCAAAATAGCCCCAAAGACCGGGCAGAAAATGTGATGATCGTCGATCTTTTACGTAATGACCTAGGCCGAGTCTGCCTCCCAGGCTCAATTCATGTGCCTAGCCTCTGTGCTATTGAGTCCTTCGCGACTGTCCACCACCTAGTAAGCACCGTACGCGGTCAACTGGCACCCGGGCGAGACTCCATAGATTTACTGCAAGCTTGCTTTCCCGGAGGATCAGTCACAGGCGCCCCCAAGGTGCGCGCCATGGAGATCATCGAGGAATTAGAACCCCACCGCCGCGGGATTTATTGTGGCAGCCTGGGCTATATTGGTTTTGAAGGCAACATGGACACCAATATTGCGATCCGTACTCTGGTTTATAACCAAAACTCTTTGCGCTTCTGGGCAGGAGGGGGAATCGTTGCCGATTCGGTGGAAGAGGCTGAATACCAGGAAACCCTAGATAAAGCAGCAGCTATTTTGCAAACCTTGAGCGAGTATAATGCTCCCGCATCGGGCAGAGTGATATAGATGTGGGTCGTCAAGCTTGGCGGCAGTCTTTATGAAAGCCACTGCTTACCCCGGTGGCTTCATCAACTCGCTACCTCTGAAGGCCCAATTGTCATCGTGCCGGGTGGGGGTCCCTTTGCTGACCAAGTACGCCATGCCCAAAACCGCTGGAGGGTATCCGATTCCTGCGCCCATGGGATGGCCTTGCTTGCCATGGAACAGTTTGGCCGCTTGCTACAGGGCTTGGAACCTAGACTTTGCCTCGCAGCCAGCCGTAAAGACATCAAACAGGCACTCAGCCAACAGGGAGTTCCGATTTGGTTGCCCGCAGCCGAGCTATTGGATCAACCTGCCATTCCAGAAAGCTGGGAGGTTACCTCTGACAGCCTAGCGGCCTGGCTTAGCGGTCAACTAAAGGCCAGCCGGCTCATCTTGATCAAAAGAGTACGGCTATCGGAACCGGTCATCAGCGCCCGAACCCTTGCTGCCCAGGGGATCGTTGACGCCGCTTTCCCTCGTTTTCTTCATTCCCTGACGGTTCCCTGCTATTGCATTGCCGCCGATGACTACCTCCAAATCATCCAGGCAGGTATGGCTAATAGGGGAACCCGGATCTGTCCAGATAAATAAATTGCCCAGTTATCGGCTAGAACAAAGCCTTAACTGGGCACAATATTATAAATTATCTCAAAAAATTTAATTTATAAATATTGTTATAATGCCAATAGCCATGTTGCCATTATGAAAAGAACAAAGCCCCCGCATGATTTGAATAATCTCATCACGGACTCTTCCTCTTTGATGGTCAACGTTCCTTGAAACCGACGTCTTTGCATATTAACCATAGTAAATACCTCTGCTATTTACTGGAGGGTAAATTTCCCCCTCTATCTTATTAGGCATATTTTATGCCGTTTATATCCGTAAAATTTAAAAATTAAGGCACTTAAATAAGCACCACCAAAATAAGTATTTGTAAAATATAAGGTATTTTGGAGCAGACGGGTGTGTAGAATGAAGAAATAAAAAAGAATTTGCAGCTTTTTTTTTACAGCAGAAAAAATAAGTTTGCAAAAAGCCACCTAACAGTCGGTTTCGCGTTGCTCAACCGCCCCTACGAGCCGACAAGTAGCGTGCGCTGTGCGCACGAAGAGGCTAAAAATCCCAGCGGAATTTGGCTAGGCTCCCCTAACGGCAATCCTCTATCGTCGCTTCTAGCAGCTCGGGTCTAAAATCACCGGTCACCGTAGCCTGCCCCAGCTGTTTCAGTAATACCAGGCGCAAATGCCCATCGATGACTTTTTTATCCACTGCCATCAGCTCCATGAAGCGAGCCTTATCAATTTCTCGCGGGGCATGCCTAGGAAGCCCCGCCTGCTCCAGTAGATTAAGCACCCGCTTTACTTCTGGAGTCGACAACCACCCTAGCCGCCTTGACAAATTCGCTGCCATTGCCATACCCACCGCCACCGCTTCACCATGCAACCAGGTACCATACCCCAGACCTGTTTCAATCGCATGGCCAAAAGTATGGCCTAGATTAAGAATTGCCCGTATCCCTGATTCGCGCTCATCGGCCGCAACGACCTCGGCCTTATTATGGCAAGACCGCTCAATGGCTTGTGCCAATGCTAAGGGATTTCGCGCCAATAACTCATCGATATGCTCCTCTAACCAGACAAAAAATGCCGCATCCCGGATAAGGCCATATTTGATCACTTCAGCCACTCCCGCCCGCAACTGCCTCTCATCCAGGGTATTGAGGGTATCCGTATCAGCCAAAACACAGCGGGGCTGGTAAAAAGCACCAATCATATTCTTTCCCCGAGGGTGATTAACCGCCGTCTTGCCCCCGACAGAAGAATCCACCTGGGCTAATAAGGTGGTAGGAACCTGGATATAAGCAACGCCCCGCTGGTAACAGGCCGCGGCGAATCCCGCCATGTCACCAATGACACCGCCACCCAAGGCAATCACGGTGCAGTGCCTGGAAAAGTGGGCTTTAAGCAACCCATCAAAAATCCGCCCCAGTACCTCCAAAGTCTTATATTGCTCACCATCAGGCAGAATTACTTGGGCACAGCGGTAGTCTTTGAGCCCCTTCAAAAGGGCCTCTAGATATAAAGGCGCCACCGTCTCATTAGTGACGACCATGACCTCAGATCCCACGATATGCTTTACCAAAAGGTGGCCCTGGTCTAACAGACTGCTGCCAATATAGATGGGATAACTGCGTTCTTGAAGGTCGACTTGTACTGTAATCATAAAGCAACAAACACCTATAGCCTTGCAAAAAGGCAGGCTACTTTATTTAAAGTCATTCTGCCCTCGCTACTTTTAGCGTATGGCGGAAAATTTCTGCCCGTGAACATTTCCATACCGTTTAAGCTGCCGGAGCACTTCATTGGCAACGGCCTTGATTGGCCGTTCGCCTGTTTTGATAGTGATATCCGCTACCTCTCGATACAGGGGATCACGCTCCTTGAGTAAGCGCTTCAAGCGCTCTAACGGATTCTCCGTCTGTAATAAAGGACGGCTGTTATCATGGGCAGTACGGCGATATAGTTGTTCTGGGGATGCATACAAATAGACGACGGTTCCTCGCTGTGCTATTTTTTGCCGATTCTCGAGGGCAAGCACCACTCCCCCCCCGGTAGCCAATATAATATTGTTTAGCTGGGTAAGCTCAGCAATAACTTTACTTTCACGCTGCCGGAAACCGGCCTCCCCCTCGATTTCAAAGATAACGGGGATACTGACCCCGGTACGGCACTCAATTTCACGATCACTATCATAAAATTTTCTGCCCAGCGTCTTTGCTAAGCACCGACCAAGGGTTGTTTTACCGGCCCCCATTGGGCCCACAAGGAAAATATTTCTAGCCATATTGAATCCACAAATCGCTAATAGGCGACCTGCACAAAGAATAGCTCATGCCTAAGGGGAAGAGCCGCCACACGAATGACTATTGTACAGTAATGGCGGCCAAAATAAGAAAATCGAGCCCTCTAGGAGAACTCGACCTTCTTATTCAGATATAGCGGTAGCTGGGGATTATAACTTTATTCCCTCCTTGATAATCTTAGGGGTCACAAAGATGAGGAGTTCATCCTTATTGTTCACCTCCGATTTGTTCCGGAACAATGTCCCCACATAGGGCAAATCCCCTAAAAAGGGTACCCGGCGGCTCGCTCGGTTCTGCTCCTGCTCATAAATTCCGCCGAGCACGACGGTTTGACCGTTGTCGACAAGCACCTGGGTTGCGACCTCGCGGGTATCGATGCTGGGCACCCCATTAAAAACTTGCCCCACACTGTCTTTGTTCACCGTTAAGTCCATGATAATTCTATCATCAGGCGTAATTTGAGGAATCACCTTTAGGCTCAGCACGGCCTTCTTAAAGGAAACGGAAGTAGCACCGCTGGAGGTGGCTTGTTGAAAGGGAATTTCGGTACCCTGTTCAATCAATGCTTCCTTCTGATTAGAGGTGATAACCCGTGGATTGGAAATCACCTCACCACGTCCTTCTGCCTGAAGAGCGGAGAGTTCCAACTCTAACAGGTTACCCAGAGGCAGCTTGGTCAGGGCGAGGGCAATCCGCGCTGCGTCTTGCCGGGTTACAGGCAAATTGACATTCATCCGATCCTGAAGCTCCAAAGTCTCCCTATTGATGATCTGGGTCGTGCCATTGAGCGAACCCGAGGTGACCACTTCATCAAAAGCCCCGCCAGTATCTTCTCGCTTGCTTAAACCAAACCGGATCCCCAGATCCTTGCTGAAATCACTATTAGCAATGACAATACGGGACTCAATCAGCACCTGACGCACTGGAATATCTAGGCGAGCCACCAACTTTCTAAGATCCGCTAACCTGTCGGCCGTATCCATTACCAGTAAGGTGTTAGTGCGCTCATCAACCGTCACATGGCCTCGCGGCGACAAAAGAGTATTTTCTTCAGCTTGGATAAGCGCAGCAAGGTCGCTAGCCTTGGCAAAGTTCACCTGAATAAATTCAGAGCGCAGCGGTGCTAGCTCTTCCACCTGTTTTCTAGCTTCTAACTCCAGCCTTTCACGAGTTGCAATCTCTTCAGTCGGTGCCACTAAGATCACATTACCCGTACGGCGCATATCCAGTCCTTTAGTTTTGAGGATAATATCCAAAGCCTGATCCCAGGGTACATTCTTGAGCCGCAGGGTTACATTGCCTTGCACCGTATCGCTTGCTACCAGATTTAATCCCGTGAAATCGGCAATCAACTGCAAAACAGCGCGTACCTCAATGTTCTGGAAATTTAAAGAAAGTTTTTCGCCCACATAGCCAAACTCCTTTTTCTTGGCTAATTCCTTTTCCTTTTTCGTGAGCGGCTTGAGTTCGATAATTAAGGTATCCTCGGACTGATAAGAAAGGTGCTCATGTTCTGCTTCAGTGGGACTAATAATCATGCGCACACTCCCATCCTTGGCAAAAGTATCGATAAGTTTAACCGGCGTAGCAAAGTCCAAAACATCAAGGCGCCGCTCAAACTCCTTGGGCAGGGAAGTATTCATAAAATCAACGATAATACGCTCCCCTTCCTCCCGGATATCTACTGGAGTCTGGGCATCCGAAAGAGATACAATCACTCGGCCTTCACCGTCCTCGCCACGCCGAAAATCAATATTTTTGATCAAATACTGCCCGTCATTAGCAGCCGTATCTGGTCTAGCTGAAGCGACTATAGAAGAACCGTTTACAGTGACATAAACGATATTTTTCTCTACCCGAGTTTCAAAAGCCGCGCTCTGAACCAAATTGATCACGACCCGGGTTCGATCTGCTGCCTCCACCATAGTGACACTCCGGGTCATCCCTACTCCAATATTCTGGGATCGAGGCGTTGTGCCGATTTTGACTCCTGGAAAATCTAATACAATTCGAGCTGGATTATCAATTGCAAAGAACTTAGGTTCAGAAACCGGCGTTGAGAACTCCAACTGAAGCTGGACTCCCTCACCCGGTAAGGATGAATATTCAATGTCCTGCAATTCGGTAGCAGCCCAGGCTGTACAGGGCAACAAACACAGGAGCAGCAGACCTATTAAAGCGTGGAGGAAACAGCGCTGTCCGCACGCCTGACTAGAAATAGATGGAACGACTGTGTGCGTGGACTTCATTAGCTTCCCCTTATTACTACTCCGCCAATGCCAGCATGTTCTGGCGCTCTAACCAACCGCCCTGCTCATCAGAGACGATCTCGGTGAGTTCAATCATTTCTTCGTTAATGTGGGTAATCCTGCCATAGTTTCGGCCCATATAATTACCTTTTTTAACACGATATAAAATTCCATCGGAGGCTCGAACAATCGCCCAAACCTCCTCCCCTTGTTCAAGTAGACCTACCATCTTAAGCGAAGCGAGGGGATATTCCTCCAAAGCTTCTCTATGTCGATTCAGATTAGGCTTAAGGGTATTCTTAGATCCAGGACTCATCTTTGCCATGGGTCCCGGAGGGAGTTCTACTACGGTGGGAATAAAAGGATTGCGCAACTCAGCCGCTTGATAAGTAAAAGTTTCATGGGGTTTGATTTCTGGCAAGGATTCAATCGTCCCTTTAGGACGAGATTTTACCTGCTCCACATATTGTTTTAGATCGATCAACTGCTCATCGCTACAGCCGGATACTGAAATCAATAAAACACCAAGCAAACCCATGGTTCCTGCTGGAGAACTCAGTTTGATTTCTTTCTTAATATGCTGCACATTATTCATTTTTTACCCCGCTTTTGGCCCATTACTACCTCGCCTTCGTCAAAATAACGGTAAGTCTTGGCGGTAATATCCATTGCTAGCTGCCCGGTCTCCTTCTTCTCACCTTCGATAGAAAAATCGTGTAAGGTCACAATACGGGGAAGAGCCGCCACCTTGCTCACGAATTCTCCAAATTGGTGATAGTCGCCAATGACCCGAATTTGAATAGGTAATTCAGCATAAAAATCTGCTGGTACTTCAGAGCCCGGTTTGAATAGTTCAAATTCCAACCCACTTGACAGCCCTGTTTGAGAAACATCAACTAATAAGTCGGCAACCTCTGTCTTACTAGGTAATTGCCGCAGCATGGCGCCGAAGGAAAGCTTCATCTCCTCCATCTGTTTTTCGTAGGCTTCTAAGTTGGCTGCCTTCTTCTGTTTAGCTTCAAAAGTGGCTTTCAGCTCCGGCTCCTTATTTTCAAGCTCCTCGAGCTGTAGCAGCTTGTCTTTAGTAAAAAACCAATAACCGCCACCCGCCACTGAAGCGCAGAGCAAAATAACCGCAATGGCCTTAGCAATAATGGGCCAATCACCAACTTCACTGAAGTCAAGTTCATTGAGTTCTGATAGATTCATTACAACGCCCCCGTATCGCCGTGGCTATTGGTATGGTTCTCATGCACGCGAAGCGTAAAATTACGCACGGCTCGTTGGTTATTTCCTGTTCTCTCGATGACATCTAATCGAGGATCTTGAAATACGGGAGAAGAATCTAAATTGCGCATGAAGACAGAAACCCGAGCATTTGACTCAGCCACACCGTGTAATATATTGGTATGCCCTTGACGCTTTATATTCTCCAAATGAATCCCATTAGGAAGCATTCGAACTATTTCATCAAAAAGGTGCACAATCTGGGGCCGGCTAGCTTGAAGCTTCTGAATTATTTCCATACGTGCCAGAAGCTTCTCTTTCTCTTTTTCCAAATCCTTAATTTTATGTATCTGCTTATCTACAATGGCTATCTGATCTTGTAAGAATTTATTGCGTTGAGTTTGGTTATCGATTAAGCCATTAATATACGAGTTGATATAAAAGACAATACTGGCCGCTAGAACTGCCCCGAAACCCAAGGCGAGATAAAATTGTTTTTCCCGTTCTTTGCGCTGGGCTTCACGCCAAGGCAATAAATTGATACGAGCCATTAATCAAAACTCCTAAGTGCTAAGCCGCAGGCAGTCATCAAAGCTGGAGCATCACTGTACAACTCCTTAGCTTTAACCTGAGAGCCTAACGCCATATCAGCAAAAGGATTCGCAATCGAAACAGTAGTACCCGCCATATGCTCAATCAGTTCGTCTACTCCAGGAATAGAAGCACATCCACCTGCCAATACCACATGATCAACGCTGTTATATTGGGTTGAAGAAAAGAAGAATTGAAAAGCACGGCTGACCTGCTGGGCAATTGCCTTTTTGAAAGGTTCTAAGATCTCGGGAATATAATTATCTGGCAATCCCCCTTGACGCTTCGCTAAATTAGCTTCCTCATAGGACAAGCCATATCGCCGTTGTATTTCTTCCGTAAGCTGATTACCACCAAATATTTGTTCCCGGGTATAAATAATTTTGTAATCATGCAACACATTAATCGTGGTTAAAGTTGCACCTACATCCACAACAGCAATGGTTTGCCCTTTCCCTCGGCTCGGCATCTGGCTCGCAATCAAAGGAAAAACTTTTTCCATAGCATAAGCCTCTACATCCATTACTGCGGGTGTTAAGCCTGCCAGTTCCAATGCGGCTACCCGTGCTTCAACGTTTTCACTGCGGCAAGCAGCAAGCAGCACATCCACTGCTTCAGGATCTTTTTCAGAGGGAGTCAGCACCTCAAAATCCAGATTAACTTCCTCCAGGGGGTAAGGAATATACTGTCCTGCCTCTAACTCGATCTGACTCTCGAGTTCGCGCTCTGAAAGGGTATTTGGAACGGAGATGATCTTCGTAATTACTGCTGAACCAGCGACTGCTGCAGCCGCTTTTTTTATTCGGGTTCCCGAACGTTTAACCGCCCTTTTAATCGCCTCACCAAGGGCTTCCACATCTTCAACCTTATTTTCAACCACAGTATGAGGTGGCAAAGGCTCAATCGCATAATTTTCTACACAAGAGCGTTCTCCCTTTCGGCTAAGTTCAAGCAGCTTGACGGCTGATGAGCTTATATCTATCCCCAACAGAAAAGGAGGTTTGCGAGAAAATAAGCTCGATGATTTTTTCCCAGAGTCAAGTGAATTACTAATACGATCCAATGAATTTAGCATAAGCGCACCCGTCGATATTGCCTGCCTTTAACCGAAGACGACCCCTTTGCCTCACCACAGCCCTATAAAGATTTTTTCCAATTACAACCACGGCTTGACTGAATAGCTTTGCTTGTGCTGAACTCAGGTGGTAGACCAAGGTCGTAGCTTAAGTTGGATACACGTTTTATACTGTTCCTAACCACGTTCCTTTGATATAAATCACATGCTTGTCCATTAACTTTCATGACATATCTCCCTCGCTTGCTCCGCTGGATTGCGGTTTTGTTGCTTACTACCACAACAATTGGTATCCTTATTGCCATCGGGATATACTTTTACCTAGTCCCCCAACTACCTTCTACCGAGGCTCTCAGGAATGTTCAGCTTCAGGTCCCCCTCCGCGTTTATTCCCAGGAAGGAAAGCTTATTGCTGAATATGGAGAAAAACGCCGCACCCCTTTACCTTTTAAACAGTTTCCAGACTTGCTGGTTAAGGCCGTTCTGGCTGCAGAAGATGACCGTTTCTATGAGCATCCCGGTGTCGACTATCAAGGTATTCTCCGTGCTGCCTTATATCTGATAAAGACCGGCAAAAAAGGCCAAGGCGGCAGCACTATTACTATGCAAGTCGCCCGCAATTTCTTTTTAAGTAGAGAAAAAACCTACTTACGTAAGCTAAATGAAATTCTGTTAGCTCTTCAGATCGAACGAGAACTTAGTAAACAGAACATCATTGAGCTCTATTTAAACAAGATCTATCTAGGCAACCGCGCTTACGGAGTTGCCGCCGCTGCCCAGGTATATTACGGCACGACTCTGGATAAACTTGAGCTGTCACAACTGGCGATGGTGGCGGGCTTACCAAAAGCTCCCTCCCATTACAACCCCCTAGTAAATCCAGAGCGGGCCTTACTGCGAAGGAATTATGTGCTCCGGCGCATGTATGAAGTTGGATACATCGATGATAAAACCTACCAAAATGCGGTGACCCAACCGATTACGGCAAAATTCCACGGATTGCCCGTCGAACTAGATGCCCCCTTTGTGGCAGAAATGGCGCGAAGCCAATTGTTTGAGGAGTACGGCTCCGATATTTATACGGCCGGTTATAATGTTTATACGACTCTCCAGGCTGAGCATCAGGAAGCGGCAAATAACGCCTTGCGCTCCACACTGGTTGCTTATGATCGGCGGCATGGGTTTCGAGGCCCAGAGCAGCATATTGAGCTACCAGAAAGGGCTGACGAGGCGTTCTATCGTCAGGCCCTATTTCAGTACAGAGTAGCCAACAGCTTGGTGCCCGCCCTGGTGCTTGCCACCAAGGAGCAAACGAGCCGGGTCTACACCAAGACTGACGGCGAAATCCTCCTTTCTTGGGAAGGGTTATCTTGGGCTCAACCTTACCAAGGGGTTAACACATTAGGGAAAAAGCCCCAACAAGCCGCAGATATCATTAAGGCAGGGGATCTCATTCGACTAGAAGCGCTCCCTGAGGGGGGATGGCAGTTAGCGCAAATACCCCAAGTAGAGGGTGCCATTATCTCCCTTTCCCCTGACAATGGGGGGATTACCGCCCTCAGTGGGGGCTTTGATTTTTATCGAAGCAAATTTAATCGGGCAACTCAATCTCAACGACAACCCGGGTCGAGTTTCAAGCCATTTCTCTATTCTTCTGCCCTAAATAAGGGCTATACCGCTGCCAGCATTATCAATGATGCACCGATAGTATTAGATGAACCTGGGCTAGAGAGTGTCTGGCGGCCAGAGAACTATAGCGGACGTTTTTACGGCCCAACTCGCCTTAGGGTGGCTTTAATCCATTCCAGAAATCTAGTTTCTGTCCGGTTACTGCGTGCTATTGGCATTGATTATGCCATTGAATATATTCAACGTTTTGGATTTAAACCCGAACAATTGCCTCAGAGTCTATCCCTAGCACTAGGCAGCGGTAGTGCCTCTCCCTTAGAAATGGCACGCGGCTTTGCCGTCTTCGCCAATGGGGGATACCTCATCAAACCCCATTTAATTGAACGAATTGAAAATGCTAATGGGCAAATCATCTTCCAAGCACGCCCACCCCAAGTTTGTCAACACTGCGAAGAGCTGGAGGCAGGACAGGCCCTTGCCCCTAATTTAATATCGGCTCCCTTACAAGATGCAGGACTGATTAGCCAACCTATTCCGGCCCCTCGGGTAATTACTCCGCAAAATGCTTATCTTATCTATAGCATGCTACAAGATGTTATTCGTTATGGTACAGGGCGACGGGCGAAACAACTTGGGCGAAATGATCTAGCAGGTAAAACGGGAACCACCAATGATCAACACGATGCTTGGTTCTCAGGTTTTAACTCCAAACTCGTTGCTGTTTCCTGGGTTGGTTTTGATCAACCAAAGTCGTTAGGAAGCTTCGAAACGGGCGCACGGGCGGCACTTCCAATGTGGATAAACTATATGGATGCCGTGCTAAATGGCAAGCCAGAAAAACCCCTTACTCCCCCCAAGGGCATAGTCACAGTACGTATTGATCCCGAGACTGGATTGCTTGCAGGACCCAATACCCCGAATGCTATTTTTGAGACTTTTCTCACTGAGAATGCTCCGGTCAAGTACGCCACTTCAAGCCGCCAGAACAGTAGCAGCGCGAAAACAGACACGCCTATTACCGAGCAGTTATTTTAAACAAAATTGAATAGTAGTGCTTATGTCTAGAAAAGACCAGCAGATGAGAGAATACATCGCTACAGAGGCGGCTCGGCTTATGGTCGAGCACGGAATCAAAAGCTACTATCAAGCCAAGCGCAAGGCAGCCACTGCTCTAGGAGCCGCAGATACCCGAAATTTGCCCACTAACCAAGAAATAGAGCAGGCTGTAGGGGCTTATTTACGCCTATTTAAATCAAATTCTCAACCGGCCACCTTAGAAAAGCTACGTCAGATGGCTTTAGAAGCAATGGGCTTTTTTAGCCGCTACAACCCGCACCTAGTCGGGTCGGTACTCAGCGGGCTGGCTTCCGAATATTCGGACATCAATCTTCATCTCTTCGCTGATACAGAAGAAGAGGTTGCCTTATTTCTCACAGAAGCTGGGATTCCTTTCCAGCTCAAATCTCGGCAACTATCCTTTTCCTCTAAAGTCCTTCAAAGTTTTCCGGTTTTTCGGTTCATAGCGGGAGAGGTCACCGTGGAACTCACCGTATTTCCCCCTAAAGGTATTCGCCACGCACCACTCAGCCCGATAGATGGAAAACCCATGCGCCGAGCAGGCCGTAAAGAAGTCCAGTCTCTATTGGAGGCAGAAATTCAGCCTATAGGTTAATTTTATTAATTCGGGCAACGCCTGATTCGATAGCTGCCTGGGCAACGGCGGCCGTCACAAACTCTCTCAAACGGGGATCCAGCGGCTTAGGGAGGATATAATCTGGCCCAAAACCAAGATGGTTCTCGCCATAGGCCTCCAGCACTTGCTCAGGAACGGGTTCCTTGGCCAACTCAGCCAATGCCTGAACAGCGGCAATTTTCATGGGATCGTTGATACAACTGGCGCGGACATCCAGGGCAGCACGGAACAGAAAAGGAAAGACCAACACGTTATTCACCTGATTAGGATAGTCAGTGCGCCCTGTGGCCAAGATTAAATCACTCCGAACGGCATGAGCCAAGTTCGGATCAATCTCCGGATCTGGATTGGAGAGAGCAAACACTATAGGCCGCGAAGCCATGGATTTTAGCATCTCTACAGTCAACAGGTCAGGGGCTGCCACGCCAATGAAGATATCCGCCCCGTTTACTGCTTCTGCGAGGGTACGCTTCAGCGTGGAAGAGGCAAAAGGACGGCAATAGGGATGCAGCAGCCGATCCTCTTCAAGAATAACTCCCTGGCGATCAATGAGCAAAATATTTTCCTTGCGTGCGCCTAAGGCAGTCAATAGCCGCAGTGTAGCAATTCCGGCCGCCCCAGCACCGACGCAAGCGATGCGGGCTTCCGGTAAAACCTTCTCCTGCAGTTCCAGGGCATTTTGGAGGGCCGCAGCAATGGTAATCGCCGTACCATGCTGATCATCATGGAGAACAGGGATATCAAGGCGTTCAATCAGTGCTTGCTCAATTTTAAAGCAGTGGGGGGCAGCAATATCCTCCAGATTAATTGCCCCAAAAGTAGGGGCGATACGGGCCACAGTATCCACAAATGCCTCAGGGGACTCCGCTTCCACCTCAATATCGATGGCATCTAATCCGGCAAAAGATTTAAATAGAACCGCTTTGCCCTCCATCACAGGTTTGCTAGCTAAAGGCCCAGCATTTCCCAATCCCAACACCGCACTACCATCGGTAACAACCGCAACCAAATTGCCCTTAGCGGTGTAACGGTAAACCGCTTCAGGATCAGACACGATGGCCCCAACCGGCGCGGCAACTCCAGGACTATAGGCCAAACTAAGTTGCTTCTGGGTCGCGCAAGGCTTAGTGATGCTGATCTCTAATTTTCCAGGTCGCGGTTCCGCATGATAGGCTAGGGCAGTAGCGGTTAAATCCTGTCCTAGTTTTTGTTCTTTCACAGCTTGTCCAGAGGGCGTTTCTAAGTCCGCACTAGAAGATGTCAACTCCTGCTGATTCAACAGATGCATATCAAACCTATGTTGGGTTAATCACAATGCCCTTAAACAAGCCCAGGACTCACCTGCCCCAACGATTAAAGAGCGGAGACCGCAACAGCGGTACTCAACCGTAGGCGCCGTTGGTTCAGGGGAGGGTAATACGGTTGACTGGGATTTTTAATATTATGATTTCAAATTATATTTTTGCCGGAACTTATCGACACGACCTGCCGTATCCAGCAGCTTTTGCTTACCAGTATAAAAGGGATGACAGGCGGAACACACTTCAATATGAAGGTCATGACCCGCTGTGGAGCGGGTAGTAAAACTGTTACCGCAACTGCAAGTCACCGTAATTTCACTGTATCGGGGATGAATATCCTGCTTCATAGGGGTTCTCTAAAGACTTAAAACTTACTTTCAATCGTATTAAGCCACAAAATTTTACCGGGCTACCCTTCCTGCTACAAGTCCTAACTTTAGATGAGGGCTTTTTTGCCGATCAATATCGCTTGATTACGACAACCTCTGGCGAGTATCTTCTGCCATAATTCTATCGACGCCAAAAAGTAGGGCTCAGGATAACAAGGAGAGTAAAGATCTCCAGACGCCCGAGCAACATGGCAAAACACAAAATCCATTTGGAGATGGCATTAATACCCTCGTAATGGGCGCCCACTTGCCCTAAACCGGGACCTAAGTTGTTGAGGCACGCGGTGACTGCAGAAAACGAGGTGATCATATCTAGCCCGGTAGCCAGCAGCAGGAGGTACATGGCACTAAAACAGGCCACGTAGACGGCCATAAAGCCTGCCACTCCTTCTACTACCCGATCCGGTAAACTTTTATTCCCAATTTTGATAGGCACGATGGCACTAGGATGAATCAGGCGCTTGATTTCCCGTGCGCCCTGTTTGTAGAGCAACAAAACCCGGATGACTTTCATGCCGCCACCGGTAGAAACTGCACACCCCCCCATATAACTGGCCATCAGCAACAGAATAGGAAGAAAACCGGGCCAACCGTAATAATCGCTGGTGGTAAATCCGGTAGTGGTACCGATAGAAACCGCATGGAAAATACCATGCTGGAGAGCCGAAAGGGGATTATCAAAATGATGAGTTATCCAAAGATAAGCGGAAGTCAATACCGCTACTCCGGTGAGCACCAGTAAATAGGCGCGAAATTCCTCATCTTCCCAATAATGGCGCGCTGTCAGATGCCGCCAGGCAAGGAAGTGAAGGGAAAAATTGACCCCAGCCAACAACATAAAAAATACAGCGATCATCTCAATCAAGGGGCTATTGAAATACCCCATGCTGGCATCATGGGTAGAAAAGCCACCAATAGCGATAGTTGAAAAACTATGACCAATGGCATCAAAAAGTGTCATGCCCGCTACCCAGTAAGCAGCCGCACAGGCTACCGTCAAGCCCAAATAAATCAACCATAGTGCTTTGGCGGTCTCAGCGATGCGCGGAGTAAGTTTGGTGGTTTTCATTGGGCCTGGAGTTTCTGCCCGGTAAAGCTGCATCCCCCCGATACCCAGCATGGGCAAAATCGCCACGGCCAAAACGACGATGCCCATGCCTCCTAGCCACTGTAATTCTTGACGGTAAAACAATACCGCTTTGGGCAGGTCATCTAGTCCAGTAATCACTGTAGCCCCGGTAGTCGTCAGGCCAGAAACAGACTCGAATACGGCATCGGTAAAGGACAAGCGAGGTTCGGTGGTTAAAAATAGAGGAAGCGCCCCTGAGAGGCTTAACACCACCCAAAACATGACGACCACAACAAATCCGTCCCGCAACCGCAGCTCTCGCTGATAATGACGCACGGGCAACCAGCACAACAGGCCAAGACTTAGAATCAGACCAAAGGCGCTTAAAAACTCCTCCGCTGCACCATCCTGGTAGAATAGAGACACTATCACCGGCGGGAGCATGGCGCTACTGAATAGGGTTAACAATAACCCCAAAATCCTTTGGACAACCACAAGTTGCATAACGCTCCTAGTTCCCTTTGGAGCGCTGAGCGTACCTGCCGATGGCCAACATACACAGGCATAGCCCTAGGGTCGGCCCATTACCCCAGAGGACATAGGGAGTAGCCCCTGCTCGCGGTTGAACACTTCCCGTCAGAACAGTCGCTTGGAACTGGGGGGTGGTGGCTTGCAAAGCTCCTTTGGCATCGATAATGGCTGAAATTCCATTGGTGGTGGCCCGGACTAGATCCCGTCCCGTCTCTAGGGCACGCATGCGAGAAATCTGCAAATGCTGATGAGGAGCCAAAGAATCCCCATACCAGGCATTATTGGTGGCATTCACTAATAAATTCGCCTCGGGCAACGCGGCAATGATTTCTTCTCCAAAGGCATCCTCATAGCAAATGGAGGTGGCCACCGGGTAGCCCGCCGCTTGCAACAACGGTTGCCCCTGAGGCCCGGCACTGAAGGAAGACATGGGTAAATCGAAAAAACGGATGAGCCCCCTTAGATACTCTTCCAAAGGAACATATTCACCAAAAGGAACTAAATGTTGCTTGTAATAGAACCCTTGCCGGGAACCGAGGCTTAACATGCCATTGTAATATTTTCCCGTCTCTTGGTGGAAAATTGGCAAGCCAATGAGCAGATCCGTTTTATGGGCTTGGGCCTCAGCCGCCAGATCAGCCAGGTAACCGTCTGCCACCTGGTGGTAAAATAGTGTAAGGGCACTCTCCGGCCAGACAATCAGATCACTCTCCCAATGCTTGGCCGTCAATCGCCAGTACCGTTCTAAAGTGGACTTTACTTGCTCCGGCTGCCATTTTACCGCCTGGGGAATATTTCCCTGAATCAGGCTTGTTTGCAGTGGCTTGCCCACCGGCATCGTCCAAGGCACGTAGGAAAGCAGCACCGCTGATCCCCACAGGACTCCCAACCCACTGAGGGTAGCGAACCGCCTCCGGCCTGATTCATACCACGCGACCAGGAGTAATCCCGCACTGAGGGCTGCAGCTAAAGAGAGTCCATAGACCCCAAGAATTGGAGCCAGCCCGTGAAGGGGGCTTTCAATTTGGCTATACCCCAAATTTAACCAGGGAAAACCCGTGAGAAACCAGCCCCGAAACCACTCTATCATTACCCAAATTGCCGGCCATACCAAGAGGTATTTGTACCTACTTTCCTGGGGAAACCAGAGGGTAACCAGACCCGCTAATGTGGCCGGGAAAAGGCTCAGGAAGGCCACAAATAATGCCGTCAACAACAAGGCTAAGGGCATACTGGCATAGCCAAAGTCGTGAATGGCCACATAGACCCAGGAGACCCCGGCACCGAACCACCCCAACCCAAACAACCAGCCGCGCCAAAAGGCCCGTTGAATAGATAAATCCCGGCAAGCGGCAAATAACAATGCAGGAACAATAATCGCTAGGAGATAGAGATTATAAGGAGAAAAAGCAAGCGGACCAAGAAGACCCGCTGTCAAGACTAAGGCATCGCCGCTCCATGCCTTTGTCTCCGCAGACACAGAAAAAGATTTTTCCTGCGGCACCTTTTCATAAGATGGATTTTGCTCAGGTGAACGGCCCATACTATCTCCCCTGCCAACCCCCTATTGGCAGCCCCTAATTAAAATAGCCAGCCGCTATCGAGGAATTAGCTGCCTACCTTCGCTGCCGAGCTTTCAATGCTATCGACTTTCGACAAGAGGTGTAATTCTAATAAGTGGATGCGACGGCTATCGGCACGCAGGACTTTAAACTCAAAATCACTAATAGAAATGGCTTCTCCTCGCTCAGGAACTCGCCCAAATCCATTTAGCACCAAACCGCCAATGGTATCGAATTCCTCATCGCTAAAATCAGTCCCAAAGTATTCATTAAAATCTTCAATAGGCGTTAGGGCCTTTATCGTATAATTATCATCCCCGCGGTGAAAGATGAAGGCATCTTCGGCAATATCATGCTCATCTTCAATTTCACCCACAATCTGCTCCAGTACGTCCTCAATGGTCACGAGGCCCGCAGTTCCCCCGTATTCATCCACGACAATAGCCATGTGGTTGCGGCTAGCACGAAATTCCCTTAGCAGCACATTGAGACGCTTGCTTTCTGGAATAAAGACAGCCGGACGCAAAATATCTCGAATATTGAAAGAGCGCGCTTCCCGCTGTCGACAATAAAGAAGCATATCCTTAGCCAGCAGGATACCCACAATGTCATCACGGCTTTCGCCAATCACCGGAAATCGGGAATGGGCCGATCGGGTGATGACCTCCAGGGTTTCTTCCGGTGGCGTATCTCGCTCCACGACCACCATTTGTGAACGGGGCACCATGATATCACGCACCTGCATCTCGCCTACGACTAAGGCACCTTCAATCATACTGAGAATTTCTGGATCAAAGAGACGGCGGTTGGAAGCATTACGTAGAAATTCAACGAGTTGCTCCCGGTCTTGGGGTTCGCCCAGCAGTACCTGCCCCAGGCGCTCTCGCCAAGAGCGGGCTGCTAGACTATGACTAGGTCGGCCTTCGTTCATAAATCCTCTTTATGCACTCTCATAGGGATTGGGATAACCTAATGATCTAAGTATAATAATTTCCATAGCCTCCATCTGCTGCGCTTCCTTCTCTTGCTGGTGGTCAAACCCAAGCAAATGGAGTACTCCATGGACTACTAAGTGAGCCCAATGGGCCTTCTCCTCTTTAGCTTGTTCTCGGGCTTCACGCGCTACGACTGGAGCGCAAATTACCAAATCCCCTAAAAGGGAAATTTTAAAAGGCAGAGGCGCGGGAACCTCAAAGGGAAAAGAAAGGACGTTAGTTGCTCCTTGCTTGCAGCGATACCGCCAATTAAGCTTGGCCACTTCAGCTTCATCCACGACTCGAATGGTCACTTCTCCCTCTTTGGATTGGTTTACCAGTACCGCCTCTACCCAACGCTGGAAATCTACTTGCAAAGGAATACCTATTCTAGCAATAGCATACTGAACCTGGACGGTGATACTCATAGCCCTGCCCCCTTGCCGCGACCAAAACGCTCATAAGCCTGCACGACTCGCTGCACCAATGGATGCCGCACCACATCGCGAGCTTGGAAAAAAGTAAAGCTAATCCCATTGACGTCCTTCAGCACCTCAGTAACATGGCGTAAGCCTGAAGGCTGACCTTTAGGCAAATCAATTTGGGTAACATCCCCTGTCACAACAGCAATGGAGCCGTATCCTAAACGGGTGAGAAACATTTTCATCTGCTCGATAGTCGTATTCTGGGCCTCATCTAAAATGATAAAGGACTCGTTTAACGTCCGACCACGCATGTAAGCTAGAGGTGCCACTTCAATCACATGGCGCTCGATAAGTTTAGCCACTCGCTCAAAGCCCAACATTTCATAAAGAGCGTCGTAGAGGGGGCGAAGATAAGGATCAATCTTCTGAGCTAAATCCCCTGGCAAGAAACCTAGACGCTCACCGGCCTCTACTGCAGGTCGCACCAAAAGCAATCGCCGTACCCGTTCCTTTTCCAAAGCTTCCACCGCACAGGCCACAGCCAGGTAAGTCTTACCCGTCCCCGCCGGACCGATGCCAAAATTAATATCATGGGTGAGAATATTGCGTAAATAACGAATTTGCCGCGGACTACGGCCTTTAATCGTCCCCCGGCGGGTCCGTATCAGGACCTCTTCCTGCTCTTCCAAGAGGGAATATTCCTGGTGCCCCGCCTCTTGCAGGAGAAGATGAACCCGGGCTGGGGTCACCCGGGCTTCATCGGCATCATCATAAAGACGCCTTATCACGTCACCGGCCGCCTGCACCGAAGGGCTGTCACCAAGGACCCGAAAAAGGTTTCCCCGATTGTTGATTTCTACTCCCAAACCTCTCTCTATCTGGCGCAGGTGCTCATCCATCTGCCCACAAAGATTGGCCAGCCGTTCGTTGTCCAGAGGTTCCAGGACAAAATCGTTACTTTCAGGATGATCAGAAGGAGGGTATTCGTTCAAGGGTATGCTAATAGCCCAAACAATAAACTAGGTTCCGAATCCCTTGCACCACCTAGGGCCCAGGATGGAAACGCAGGTTGAACTCAGATACCAAAACAGAAGAAGGGAAACAGAAAAAGCCAGGGTAAGCATATTTCGTTGTGTGCTTATCTACTCAACAATAGCAATAGCTCAATCTATTAAAGTACTTGCTTATTTCAATCCGGATTGACAACACTAGGCTAGGGGAAAACACTACCAAAATAAGCGGCAGCTTGGGCCTTAGCTCTAAGATAGACTGGCGCTTCGCGCCGCCTATCTCCCATTTTATCAGGCACATTGCCTTTCATTGTCAATAACTACACCCCGTAAAGAGTTGGGCAGCGCCTCTGTAATCCTCACATGGACAAATTTACCAATTAGACCTTGGACAGCGGGAAAATTCACTACTCGGTTATTTGCCGTACGCCCCGCTAACATAGCAGGATCCTTCTTTGATGAGCGTTCAACGAGCACCTGCTGCACGGTATCCACCATTCCTTGACTGATAGCCATTTCCGAAGCACATAGACGTTCCTGCAAGATCCCAAGTCGCTCTTTCTTAACTTCCATCGGCACCTGATCCGAAAGGCTCGCTGCTGGCGTCCCTGGTCTTGGACTGTAGATAAAACTAAAGGAATGATCAAACCCCACCTCATCCACTAAGGCTAGCGTAGCCTGGAAATCAGCTTCAGTCTCTCCTGGCAAGCCTATAATAAAATCACTTGAAATGCTGATATCAGGGCGCACTTGGCGTAATTTTCGGAGTTTTGCCTTATACTCTAGCACAGTGTGGCCCCGTTTCATCAAACTGAGAATCCGATCCGAGCCGCTCTGTACCGGTAAGTGTAAATGGCTAACCAGTTCTGGCACTTCAGCAAAGGCCTGGATTAAGCTATCGGAGAACTCTACTGGGTGGGACGTGGTAAAACGGATGCGCTCAATGCCCTCAATAGAAGCTACATAGGTAATCAATAGGGCCAGGTCGGCAACATCACCCTCCCCCATCGGTCCTCGGTAAGCATTGACGTTTTGACCCAACAGGGTCACTTCCCGCACCCCCTGCGTTGCCAGGTCCACGATCTCCGCGATCACATCATCAAGGGGCCGGCTGATCTCTTCGCCACGGGTATAAGGGACGACACAAAAGGAGCAGTATTTACTGCATCCCTCCATCACAGAGACAAAGGCCGTCGGGCCCTCAGCGCGGGGTTCAGGTAATTTGTCGAATTTTTCGATCTCAGGAAAAGAGATGTCAATCACTGGCTGGTGGTTTACGCTGACCTGGGCCAACATTGCGGGGAGCCGGTGTATCGTCTGGGGCCCGAAAACCAGATCCACATAAGGTGCCCGAGTACGTATCGTTTCCCCTTCTTGGCTGGCAACACAGCCACCCACGCCAATAATTAATTCAGGGCGCTCTTGTTTCCATTGGCGCCATCGGCCTAACTGAGAAAAGACTTTTTCTTGGGCTTTCTCCCGAACGGAGCAGGTATTAAGCAATAACACCGCTGCTTGCTCAGGGTCAGAAGTGAGCTCCAACCCATGAGACTGTCTGAGTACATCCGCCATCCTGGTGGAATCATACTCATTCATCTGGCAACCATGGGTCTTAATATAAAGCTTCTTAGTCATGAAAATTCTTACAAATTCCTCCAATCGTCATTCCATACACACATCACAATACTACGCTCTGTCTTGAAGTTCCAGCCCCCTTTTCGACCCCACCCAAAGCCTACTGGGACAATAGCGAACTAGGACACAAACCAATGCCACTTAAGTATCTCAGTAAAAGTTTTGAAGTATTCCTGGAGCGAGCCGGTGGCGTGGAGCCAGGGGACGGGGAAATCCCCGCACCGATTCGCCGGGAGCGAATCGGGACATCCGGAGGAGGCCCCTTAGGGCGCGCGCCAGGGAGGGTGCGCATCCAACCTTTTTTCAGGGAAGAAAAACGGGTTTGCGGAACACCACCAGCTCGCTCCTAAAACACCCCATATTTTATTCATAGGTACTTACTTTACTATAGGCTGATATATTAGAAGCCGTTTTAAAAATATCCTTTAGCGCCGATACGGTGTTGAGGCATGTTTTACGATGCTCCTGTATGAGTGCATACACTGCGCTTCTCAAACGCATCTCGCCTGGTCTCAGCACAAAATCACTATTCCAAAACGGCTTTTTAAAAGACCGCGCTACCTAGGGGAGAAACCATTTCCATGGCAATTAACCACTGGCCTGCCCACGAAAGGCCCCGAGAGAAACTACTCCAACGGGGCCCTAGCGCCTTGTCTGATGCGGAGCTTTTAGCCATCTTTCTCCGTACCGGGGTCACCGGGAAAACTGCCGTCGACCTGGCGCGAGAACTCCTAGAAGATTTCGGCAGCCTACGGGCCTTGCTCGAAGCCGACCTAAACCAGTTCTGCCGTGCCCCAGGACTAGGGTTAGCCAAATATGCGCAATTGCAAGCTTGTCTGGAAATGGGACGGCGGCATCTAGAAGCTACTCTCAAACGGGGAGACGCCCTAACCGACCCGATAACCACACAACGCTATCTTGTGGCACGCTTGCGAGCCTATCCTTTTGAAGTTTTCTCCTGCCTCTTTCTTGACAACCGCCACCGGGTTCTCGCTTTCGAAGAACTATTCCGAGGGACCATCGATGGCGCCAGCGTTCATCCTCGGGAGGTGATTAAACGTGCCCTCGCCCATAATGCTGCGGCCGTCATCCTAGCCCACAACCACCCCTCTGGGGTGGCAGAACCCAGCCGGGCCGATGAGCTGATTACTCAACGGCTCAAGGAGAGTTTGGCGCTGGTGGACATTCGGGTCCTTGATCACATTATTGTGGGAGATGGAGAAACCCTGTCCTTTACCGAGCGAGGCCTCCTCTAACACGGGGGTCCCGTTCCCCCTTGCTTTTTTCCAATAGCTCGCTCAAGGCGAATGAAGCTATAGGGATAAGGGTTTTGGGAATCCGGACCATGATCTTCTCGCCAGACTTCGGTCCAATCAGCAGGATCGAAATCAGGAAACCAGGTATCCCCCCTAAAAGTCCCCCAAATCAAAGTGAGGTAGATGCGATGGGCCTGGGGCAATAATTGCTGGTAAAGAGCAGCCCCGCCAATGACCATTACCTCCTCAGCTTCCCCAGCAGCCTGCAATCCCGCTTCCACCGTAGGGACTACAGTGCATCCCGGCGCTTCATAATGGGGGTTATGGGTCACCACAATATTATGTCGCCCAGGCAAGGGGCGCCCAATGGACTCATGGGTACCACGCCCCATCAGAATAGGTTTACCCATGGTAAGACGACGAAAATATTTGAGATCAGCCGATAAATGCCAAGGCAACCGGCAATTGGCGCCAATTAATCGATGATCGTCCATGGCGACGACGAACGAGATAATCATATTTCTTAACTTATACCGAAACTTCCGCCTTAATATGGGGGTGGCTTTGATAGCCTACCACCTCCAGATCGTCATATTCATACTCAAACAAAGAAGCGGGCTTGCGCTTGATCCGGAGACGAGGCAAGGGAAGCGGCTCCCGGGTGAGTTGCAACTGTGCCAGTTCTAAATGATTCCGATACAGATGAACATCCCCCCCCGTCCAGATAAATTCCCCTACTTCCAAATCACATTGCTGGGCCATTAGATGAGTCAGCAGAGCATAAGAAGCAATATTGAAGGGAACCCCTAGGAAAACATCAGCGCTGCGTTGATAGAGCTGGCAAGACAAACGGCCCTGAGCCACATAGAACTGAAACATGGCATGGCAGGGAGGGAGTGCCATCTCATCCACATTGGAGGGGTTATAGGCCACCACCATATGACGCCGGCTATAGGGATGGTACCGTATCTGCTCTAACACTTTCGAGATCTGGTCTAAGTGCCGCCCATCGGGCAGGGGCCAAGATCGCCATTGATAGCCGTAAATGGGGCCCAGTTCTCCTTGCTCATCGGCCCACTCATCCCAAATCGTCACCCCATGATCGTGGAGATATTTCACATTGGTGTCGCCCCGAAGGAACCACAGTAACTCAATGAAAATAGAACGAACATGAAGCCTTTTGGTGGTGACCAGAGGGAATCCCTGCTGAAGGTCAAACCTCATCTGATGCCCGAAGATGGACCATGTCCCGGTGCCGGTCCGATCATCTCGCTCGACTCCCGTATCGAGTATCTTCTGGATAAGGTCAAGATAAGGTTTCACCGCCAAGATTTCTCAAACCGGTTGGCTCTCAGATAGGCCCACCCCAGCAGGATGACACCGATTAAAATCATGGGCAGGCTTAAAACTTGCCCCATGGTCAGCCAGCCAAAGGCAAGATAGCCCAGATGAGCATCAGGCACGCGCACAAACTCCACGATAAAGCGAAATAGCCCGTAGCAGAGCAGAAATAGGCCCGAAACTGCCATGGTGGGGCGAGGCCGGCTCGAAAAGAACCATAAGATGAGAAAAAGGGCAACGCCCTCTAAGGCCGCCTCGTAAAGCTGCGAGGGATGCCGCGGCAGGTCACCCGCCCGGGGATCAGGAAACACCATCCCCCAAGGCACGTCCGTGACCTTTCCCCACAGCTCACCATTGATGAAATTGCCAATACGACCTGCCCCCAACCCAATAGGCACCAGCGGTGCAACAAAATCTGTCACCTGGAAAAAGCGCTTGCCCACTTTGCGGGCATAGATGGCCATGGCCACTAAAACGCCTAATAACCCCCCGTGAAAAGACATCCCCCCCTGCCAAATCTTAAAGATACGGAGGGGGTCGGCCAAGACATTGTCAAAATCGTAGAAGAGCGCATAGCCGAGCCGACCCCCGAGGATAACCCCAAGGGCCCCATAGAAAATCAGATCATCCACCTGTTCCGGACGCCAACCTGAGGTGGGGCGCTTGGCGCGAAGGCGGCCTAATCCCCAGGCTCCCAAGAAACCGATCAGGTACATGATGCCATACCAGTGAACCTTGAGGGGGCCCAAGGAAAAGGCAACTGGATCAAAATTAGGATAGCTAATCATCATAATCTTTACTCAAGGCTCAAGAAATTCAATCGCCAACCGCTACCTTGGCTTAGAAGTTTAACCCCCAGAGAGAGGATGGCCCCCATTTATAAAATCCAGCAACCTTTTTTGGAGGCGGGACAGGGCTGGCCGGACTACCACCGGGACTTAAGTAGGGAGTGTCATGGTGAAAAATTTAGCCCGTCACTGTTTTTTTCTTTTGTGTTTGACTCTTGCTCCTAGCATCGGATCGGCTGGTTTAAATGCCTTTCCCGATGCGGATGCAAATAATAACAGCAATACCAATAGTAACGATACCCAAGGAAATACCCAAAATTTTAGTAATGACTCAGGTTCTGATGCCAATTCCAGCGGGGCAACCCCGAAAAACACCGATGAAATCGTTGCTGCAACCAAAGCTGAATGTGCCGCCAATCCTGCAAGCTGCGGGGTTACTTTATCCAGTTTTCTAGACGGCACCGGGTTTGGCGAGACCGAACCTAATAACCATGTCATGGGAGCTGACCCCATGGAATTTGGCGTTGAATATGGGGGCCAACTTTATAGCCCAGAGGACCAGGATTGGTTCTACATCACCACCACGGAATCCAATCAAATACTCACCCTTAATTTTAACGTCCCCGGATTAGAAGACATCACGGGGTGGAATATCTCCGTGCGGGATAGTGGCGGTAATGTTTTCTCGGAAGTCTATAGCGGGTTTGACTTCGCGCCAGAAAGCCTATTGCAGACAATCCTATCCCATGCGGGTACCTATTATGTAGTGGTAAAATCCTTAAAGCAGGCCCAGGAAGAGACAAGATCTTCGGACCAAAACGGTGAAGCTGATCTGATCTATGAACACCTGCCCCATGATTACCGCCTAGCCGCATTTCTAGGAAATTCTCAAGTCACTACGGAACCCATTGATGTCAACTTCTTTGATGCGGAAGTGGAACCCAATGATTCCCGTGTCGAGGCCAACCCATTATCTTTCTCTAGTCCATTAGCTTCCAATGTCACTATGGTAGGGTTACTCTCAGGTACCCCAATACCGGGAGTTCCAGCATTTGAATTCGAGAAGGATTGGTTTGTCTATGACACAGCAGGCAATGAAATTCTCAGCGTGGAATTTTGTGCCCGCAATGACTGCCAAGGCAGCGCTTGGCAAGTAACTGTATTTGATGAAAACGAGTTAACTTTGGTTGACATGCGGACTGATATGGAAAAAAGATTTGATCTCGGCATCCGCAATCCAGGCAGATACTTTATACGGATTGGGGTTGCCCCGAGATTAGATGAAGAGGGTGGTAAAGGTAGTGGAATAACTTATGTCTGCGCTATTGATCCTGCTATGCCCCTAAAAGATTGTCCTAGCCCTGATGAGAGGATATTGATTGTTGAACCGCCGTGGCACCAATACAACTTCACGGTCACCAGCACCCAGCTCCCGCCCTTGATGAATGAGGTGGACAACCCCTAATAGGTGCCCGCCCCACAAAACACCAGGGTTTTAACATTTCTGTAGAATTAGGCCGGTAGGATATCCCAAAGCCCATCCTACCGGCCTCCTTACCCTATACCCCCCGGGAACTTTTAGATTAGAATTAGGCATCGTTTTGGCCTGGGCTCTCCATGATTTTGCTCATAGCCCTCTAGCCGCAATTGAAACCACTATCCCTCCTTATTCATAGAGACTTAATAGCAAACTCCCCAACGGGATGATTTAATGGTCACCAAAGCAGAACTCCTTAAACAAGCCACCCACCAAGCGTTAATAGAAGCCAATAAACGCCACTTGGGCAACTCCGCGAAGGAACAACTTCAAACCGAAGCCCAAGCAATTATCGCGGACATTTTTGGCTCCATTCATTGGAAAAACACCGAGAATGACCCAGAAGCTCCCCCAAAAATCCTCACGGCCTGGCACCATCGAACCCTGAATGACCGAGAACCTGACTGGCACAACTTGAGCTTCGCCAAAGAGAAATTGCAACAGGCCGCCGAGCGTTATCTGCAAGCTTCATGGCTCCACTCTCCAGAGCTGGATTGGCTGTTGCTCAACACTTTAGTCTACGGGGATTATCTAACAACGTTAGATACGGTTCGCGCTCGTACTATGCCCTTCAGTCGTTATGAGTCTAAAAAATCAGGGAAAACCAGCTTCAGAGTATTAGCTGAAGTATGGAGAGGGGCTTTATTGATACTCAAAATTACTGCCTGGTTCATCATATTTGCAGCCGTCTCCCCCGCTTCACCCATAGGACCTCTCCTATGGATAGGGATCACTGGTTGGTGGCTATGGCGGAAGTGGGCTATTCGACGGAAAAATAACACTCTTCTGAATTCAATACTCAGCACCTACGGGATGCTCAATGCAACGGAGCAAAATTGGCCTAAAATTCATGAAAAGCTAGAAAAGAGTGAGGAATTAGGGGCGATCTGGAATCCTACCATTTACCCTCTGGTTGAAGAGAGAAGGCGCGCTTACCTTCTTTAGAGAGTTTTTAGTTCCATTGTGAAGGGATGATGCGGCGATGATGAGCCAGTGGGTACCCCAAGCCCTGGAGCCGACCGTCCTGGAACTCTCGCTAGCCGCTGCCGCTTAAGTATCTTAGGTAAAAGTTTTGAGGTATTCCTGGGGCGAGCTGGTGGTGTGGAGCCAAGGGACAGGGAAGTCCCCGCCCCGATTCGCTCCCAGCGAATCGGGACATCCGGAGGAGGCCCCTCAGGGAGGGCGCGCATCAAACCCTTTTTTCAGGGAGGAAAAACAGGTTTGCGGAACACCACCAGTTCAACACCTCATATTTTATTCAAAAGTACTCACCTCCTCTTCTATTTCTATCTCTCATATGCTCAGGATGTTTTAACAGCTTCTAAGGCTTATTGAGAGTGGAGAGGTACTCGAGCATTCACAGGTTGCTCTGGCCGGTTATTAGGATGGTGCATTGCGGCTAGAAAAGCGTTTACCTGCTGCGGAGAGATATGAACCGGCTGTTCGAGGATTACCCACCATACGCCTTCTGTGCAGGGGGGGGTGGTCAGAGATCCATTGTAGAGATAATAGCTCTTATCAGAGGGCAATAGCTCAGCGGCCGAGATATGGGCTTCTACCCGATGGTGCTCGCCCCTTCGCCGAGGCATATCTTCCCAGAGCTTAGCAAGAGCAGGATTGGGCTCTTTTCCCTTGTAGAAGATGGAGATCACGGCTAAGTTGCCCTGCTCATCGGCATGGACCAAATGTCCCTCCATAGGAAATTCCTTTCCTTCCATGTGATGCTCGCTGGGTGCGTGGAAATGGACCTGTTTTAGTTCAAAGGTATGATTCCTCACTACCATGGTATTGCCAGGAGGGAAGGTAATTTGTATAGTATGGCCGTCGTTGATAATTTCGTTGGGTTCATTCGTGTAGTGGAAGCGTAGCGGGGGTAGCTGGGTCTCTGCGGCGGTGGTGCCGGTGATATTAATGGGGGATTGGTTTTTGCCCGATTGGCAAGGGGCGTATTCGGGATTTAGCTCTGCCCAGTGCGTCGGACCCGCATTCCCCACATAGTCCCAAAAAGGGGTATGTCCCGCCGCATAGGCAGTAGAAGTGGCTAATAGACCGCCGGCCAACACAGCATACCATTGTTTTATCATTCCTTTTGCTCCTCTTCAGAGTTAGACTATTTATCCTCGTCTTTACTCATTTAGCTTGTAAATAAAAGCGGATGTTTTAAAGCTCACCAAGACAGAGAAGTCTCCTAGGGAGAACTAAACTTCGTGAACAGAAACCGATTTGCGTTCACCATAAAGACCATAAAAAAAGTATAATGGTTTCTCTCATAACAACATTCAATAATTTTTATGCTTTAGATAAGTTAAAACTTATGGGTATTGCGGCCCTGAGTTAACGCTTATCTGTAGAACCGGCTCCTGGATTGCTTGAGGCTTTGCCCAAGCCTTTGATGATTTGTTTGAGCGACGCCGTCAGCGGGAGGGGTTTTCATCGTTCTCTTGAAGAGTGATTGCTGCCGTCCAAGCGTAACAAGTCGCTGACGGGAGAGGAAAAATAGCCGAAAAATAAGAAATTATACGTAACTAGCGGTAATAGCACCGACTAAACCCTCGCTGACTGAACTGCCGCTAATTTACAGGGAGACCTGATCGCTTTCGCTTAGTAAAAAAAGTCGTCGCCATATGCTCTTTAGGATTGAGCCGATCGCCGCTGGGCTTTGTCAGCCAAAGCCGTCACTGTCAGATAAACTCCAATAAAGAGCACGAACTCCCAGACCAGCCCAACACCTAGGAGCGGGAAAAGTTTGAGAGCGATAAACCCCGTGAAGGCACCGAGAACGCCTGGAACAAAACGAATTACGTTCGACATCTTAGATAGCTTCTTCTGCTATTTGTAGGTGCTCTTAGGTAATTTCTCTTAGGTAATATAGACGGGCGTGTGCGAGTTTCACTAAGGAGTGTGAAGCAACGTGAGGAAAAAAGACAAAAATTACGTAGAAATACCCATTTTAATTACAGGGGCTTTGGGCTTTACTTACTTCCAGTTCTAAATTCATAGCAATAACAAAACCCCTGTTAAACAGAGGCGGTATTAATAAAGGAGGTTGTCATGTCTTTAGCGACTCACCTTGCGATCGCCAATAGCCCCATGGCTGGAGTTGAAAACCACATGGTGCTTTTAACTCCCCCCGCTGTCCTGGATTTCGCCCTATGCCGGGATTTTTGGGAGACCGCGCAACAAGCCCGTGACTCTGAGATGAAAGTCCTCATTGACCTCAGCCAGACCTGCTTGATTCGCGACTCCGGTTATACCTTACTGTGGATGTTGAAAGACAGCCTCAAAAAGGGACCCGCCGACCTCCTGCTTCTCCATTGTCGTCCGCGTTTGAAAAAAATACTGCAGCTACGCGGGTTTGGGCCTCACTTTACCCTCTTGTAACCCTCGAAAGGAGACGTGTCTCGCCCAAGCCCGGCAAAACCAATAGGTTTTTCATGCGTTAGCCTTGGGAGAAAAGGCATGGCCATAGAAGGACTGTTTATTGTTGCAGCGGTGGTAATCGCGCTTTTTTTCCTGGAAAAAGTATTCTCTCTGCGGACCAGGAAAAGCTCTACCCTGCACCGCCTCGCCATCAATATAACCGTCTCTATTACAACCTTTACAGTAGCTTTTTTGCTGATTCAGCCTACTACCGGCTTTTTCCTTGAGTGGACAGCCAGCCACCGCTTCGGACTGATTCCATCCTCTGGGTTAACGGGACTTGCCGCAATTGTTGCCGGATTTCTTCTCTTGGATCTTAGCTTTTACTACTGGCACGTAGCAAATCACAAAATACCTTTACTTTGGCGCTTTCATAATGTTCACCATATTGACCCGGACCTTGACGTTTCCACGGGCTTCCGGTTTCATCCGGGCGAGATCGCCATTTCGACGGGCTTTCGCGCCATCCAAGTACTTGTCATCGGCATTTCCCCTGCAACTCTCGTCTTTTATGACACTATTTTCCAAACTTGCACTTTTTTTCATCACTCCAATCTGCGGATTCCCATCCGATTGGAACGCACGCTTAATCTCTTTCTGGTAACTCCAAGAATGCACGGCATCCACCATTCCTGCTTTCAAGATGAAACCAATTCGAATTATTCAGTCGTTTTTTCCTTTTGGGACAGACTGCACCGGAGTATCGAACTCGGCATACCCCAACGCGAAATCGTTATTGGAATCCCTGCCTACCTGCAAAAGGAAGATAATACCCTAAAGAAGGTGATGATTATGCCCTTCCTGAAACAGCGGGAATACTGGAAAAGCGCTTCGGGCGAATTTAGGCTTTCGAGAGGTGAAGAATCGAAACGGCGAAGGCTACGGCTGAGCGATTAGCCGAGGCTAATAAACTAGCGTTCTGCCTCCATCTGGGCAATGAGATCCTGCACTTTGTGCATTGCCGATAAAACATCGGCCTGTTCTGCTCTACTGGCCTGCTTTCCTTGGGCAAGATTCTCCAGTGCTGCCAGGGAGGAATAGCGAAACCCCACCACAGGCAAGCCGCTCTTTAATTCGTTTAATATCTCTTTTGTGGTCGCATCAGAATCCACTATCGCCGAAACCCCTGCGATCCGGTTGAGTCCCTCAAACCAAAACAGCATCGCCATGTGGTCGCCACCCGCAAGATCCATCAAGCTGAGGTAGT